>SFJG01000148.1 GCA_004555955.1 Bacteroidales bacterium
CGACCAAGGATACACATGAAATTGCGCAATTTGTGGATTTTACTTGTGTTAGCTTGTGCATGGCTTTTGCCGTCGGCAGTCATAGCACAAGACTCAAACGAAGATAACCTCACGGGGGGCAAGCTCAAACGCTTCCGCGAAAAAGTTCCCTCCTACAACCTCCAGTTTTGGCGCCCAGCGCCTAACCCGGGCGACTACCTCACGACATACGGCTCGATGATCGACAAAGAGCATTGGCGCATCACGGGTGGTCTCTATTTCAACTACGCCCATATCCCCATGGATGAAAGCGTCGAAAACGAGCGAGCGACGAAAGCCGTCATCGCAAACCCCATTTTCATGGATATCTATGCGTCGATTTCGCTCTTTAGCTGGGCAGAAATTGCCCTTGATTTGCCCGTTTTGCTCTACGAGCAAACCGATTTCAAAGCGAAAGAATACCCACTTCACAAAGCCAATGGCGTCGCGGGCGTCGGCGATTTGCGCATCGTCGTCAAAGGCAAAATCCTCGATTTGCGCGATTATCCCGTCGGCTTGGCGCTCATCGCCGACTTGTCGACGCCGACGGCACAAGATAACCGACTCATCGGCGACGATGGCGTCTCGTTTGCCATCCGCGCCGCCCTCGAATTTTCGCCCTGGACAAAGGCTCGCATGTCGTTCAACTTGGGCTACCGCTATCGCCCACATGTCAACGTCTATACATACGATATGGGGCAATCGATCATCATTTCGGGTGCCGCTTCGATTCCATTTTTCCACGACGACCTCGATCTCCTGCTCGATATGACGGGCGAAATCACCGTCGATGGAAAGAATAATAATCTCTCGGTCAAAGAACGCCCATTCGAAGCCGATTTGGCGTTCCGCTACCGATTTATCCGTGGCGATTCTTGGTATCGTGGGCTAGCGCTCACCGCCGGTCTTGGCACGGGTCTCGATTCGGTTGGCGCTCCCGATGTTCGCGTCATCTTGGGCTTGAACTTCCACTGGGTCAACGGTGGCATGCTCGGGCTCGATTACGAATACGGCGGCTACCTCACGGCCATCGATCCTTGCCCCGATCCCGAGCTCACGCCGTTGAGCCAAATCCCAGAGCGATGCCGCAATCAGCTCGTCGACTCCGATGGCGATACGATCCCCGATAAATTCGATCGTTGCCCGTTTGCAGGCCGCCCAGGCTTTATCGATGAATACGGTTGCCCGCCCGACTCCGATAACGATACCGTCCCCGATTACCTCGATCTCTGCCCCAACGAAGGCGGACGCGTCGATAAAAATGGTTGCCCGATCAAACCCCTCGATTCCGACGGCGACACCATCATCGACGACATCGATCAATGCCCATACGAACCCGAAACTTTCAACGGATACCAAGACGAAGACGGTTGCCCCGACTCCGATCCCGACGCCAAAGTCGAGCTCGCCGAAGGCAAGATCAACATCAAAGAACAAGTCTTCTTCGAGACGTCTAAGGCCGTCATCAAGTCCGAATCGTTCGATTTGCTCAACCAAGTCGCTCAACTTCTCATCGATAACCCGCACATCGGAAACGTCACCGTCGAAGGTCACACCGATAGCCGCGGTAAATACAAACTCAATATGAAGTTGTCGCAAGATCGCGCCGACTCCGTCATGCGATACTTAGTCGAGCGCGGCGTCGATGCCAACCGTCTCAATGCCATCGGCTATGGTCCCGATCGTCCCATCGAGACAAACGACACGAAAGAAGGTCGCGCAAAGAACCGCCGCGTCGAATTCGTCGTCTTGGGCTTGCCCGATACGGCACAAACTCCCGAGTCGGCCGAATAATTCGATGAAGAAAAAGGCGATTTTTTCGAATTTCTGATATAGCCTCAAGGCGTGCGAATTTTCGCACGCCTTTTCTTTTGGGTTCTCTTCCGATTTCTCTATGCTTTTTGCAACGCGCCAAAACATCTATCGAAACGCCATCTCTTCACCGATGCGCCGATTGCTCTCGATTTGTGCCCTAATCTTGTGTGCATGCCAAAGTCCTGCCGCCATCGAGCCGATGATATCGGGATCGAGCGTCGAAGACGATCAGATCTACGCTGCCGACGATTTGGCGTTCTATACAGCGATGAACGATGCCAATACACCAGAACATGGCAAAGCCCCTGCTTTGCGCGACGAAAAATGTGCACTTTTGGGAGAATCGTTTGCCCAAGCCGCAACGATAGGCGCCGCGTATGGGGCTCAAAGCAGGCTCGGCAATGCGGGCATGCCCAAAAATGCTCGCCAAACGACCGAAGGCTATTGGGTCGGCGCACAGCCCATGCCCAGCGAAATCGACGAACTCCATGCGCGGGATGCCGATATCAACTTTGAGATCGTCGCAAGGCAGGCGGGAGTTTCGCGAGGGACACTCTATAACAACGAGGAATTGCGCGACCGTATCCGACGACTGCGCGCGGGCGGAACAGATCAGAGGTGTGACATGCTGCGTGAAAAAAATCGCAGACAGGAGGAAAAACTGCGCACGATGCGCGAGCAGATCCGGCAGCTGGAAGAGGAAAAGAAGAAACTGATCGTGCAGCTCATAGACTATGAGGAACTGCGCAAGGAAAACGAGCGCCTCCG
>SFJG01000149.1 GCA_004555955.1 Bacteroidales bacterium
GGAAACCAATTCGGCAGTGCTTAAAGAAGTTAACGTTACCGCATCGGCGATACGCCGCGAAGCCGACCGCTTTGTGATGAACATAGAAAACATGCCGGGTGCGATAGGCAAAGACGGCGAAGAACTGCTGCGCGATGCCCCGGGCGTGTGGATTAACGACAACAAGATATCTATCAACGGCAAAAGCGGCACGATAGTCTATGTGAACGACCGCGAACTGAAGATGGACAACGACCAACTGATGAACTTCCTGCGCAGCCTCAAAGCCGAAGAAGTGACCAAGGTGGAAATCATCCCGCAAACCGGCGCGGAATATAGCGCAAGTTCGTCGGCGGGCGTCATCAAGATAACGATGAAGAAAGTGCGTACCGACGGCATTATGGGTAGCGCCGGCATCCGCGGCAACTTCAGCAAAAACGAGACAGGCTTTGCGCCCAACGCGTCGCTGAACGTCAAGAAAGGCAACTGGACCTACACGCTGCGCAGCATGGTGAGCTATTCGCCGAAAGAAAACGTCGACATGACGCAAGCCACCGACTATGCCGACGGCAGCCGCTACGACAACACCTCCAAAATGACAGCAGACAACAACATCTTCGGCAACGTCAATGCCGGCGTGTTCTACGACCCGAACAAGAACAATTCTTTCGGCCTCGAAGTGTACTACCAGGGCTGGAAAAACCCGGGAGAAACGGCAACCCGCGCCAAATTCGCCGACAAAACCATCAACGGCGAGTATGGAACAAAGATGGTTTCGCATTACGTCGATGCTACGTTCAACTACATCCACCGACTCGACACGCTCGGCTCGACGATGAAAGTGATTGCCAACTACAACAACTCGCACAACACCCAGGACAACGACAACCTAATGCGTACGTTCGTCAACCCCGACGACGCCCCAACCATCGACCAAGAAAACGGCAACCAACTGACGACCTACGACGTAGCCAATCTCAGTTACGACTTCGACAAGCATTTCTCGCAGAAATGGGGCTTTGCAGCCGGCGCCAAGTATACGTTCAACAAGATGCACAACACGTCCGACTACGGCGAACTCTCTGCCTGCAACTACGACAAAAACCATAACTACAACTACAACGAAAACATCCTCGGCATATACGCCAAGACAACCTACAACATCAAGCACTTGGGCGTTGTAGCCGGACTGCGCGGCGAATACTTCACCGACGGCAGCCATATCAAGATGATGTACCAGGGTTGCGAAGACATCGAAAACGCAACAAAGAATGTCGACCAAGACTACTTCGACCTCTTCCCTAATGCGTCGATAATCTACAAATTCGACGAAATGTCGAAAAACTCGCTGTCGGCAAGTTATGCTCGCTACATCAGCCGCCCGTCGTTCTGGGCGCTCAACCCAATCCGGACAAAGATTTCCGACATGTTCTACCAATGCGGTAACCCCGACCTGAAGCCGACCTACAGCAACAACCTGTCGTTGAACTTTACGACGCACTATAAATACAGCCTTGCACTGTGGTGGCAAGTCGATACCGACCCGTCGGTTCAAGGAACAATGCCCGACGACACCGACCCGCGCAACGTACTCTTTACAAACATCAACCTCGACAAGAACATGATGCTCGGTGCAAACTTAAACCTTCCTATACAAATCACAAAATGGTGGAACTTCAACGCCAACGTGACCTATATGCACCGCCAAATCCAACTTAATGCCGACGGCGACAAGACATATTCGAACTGCATGTACATTTCGCTCAACACCGGCTTCCAACTGCCGAAAGACTGGTACATTTCCGCCTCCTACTTCGGCTCGAACCGCCACGAAGAAGCAACAATGAGCGTCAATCCGTTCAGCAACTTGAACGCAGGCATCAAAAAGTCGTTCAAAAACCGCAAATGGACGGCAGCAATCAACGCCGAAAACATCCTCTGCCATACAACGCGCTTCACAACCTACGCAGTGGGTAAAGGATTCAACGAAAAGAACTCGTACACGAGCACCCAAAGCATAAAGCAGCCCGTATCAATTTCGGTGTCGCTGACCTACAACTTCAATGTCGGCAAGATGTTCCAAGCCAAGAGCATTGAAAAGAACGTAGACGAATCTCGCACACAAAAAAGCAAATAAAACACCCTACTAAATCACATTCAATCAGTAACAACACTTCTTCGACGTCGTCGCCGATGCGTGAGCATCCGCGGCGACGCAACATTATGTCATCTCCGGCACGACGAAGCATCCCGCCCACCCCGCACCCGCCGCAGCTCACCTGATATCACCTGCTTTTTACGTTTTTAGCCCCAAAATATCACCTGCTTTTTACATTTTTGACCCCAAAATATCACCTGCTTTTTACAAAAACATGTTAAACATGTTTGATTTTCAAATATTTATCGTAACTTTACAAGCGAAACTCGGCGGCGCGGTTAGGCGCGCGGGGCACTTATTGGAATTAAATTATTTTAACCTTTGTGAACGATTTATTTCTTTCGATTGTTATCGTTATATGAAAAGTTATGTCTAAATTTGAGCAATAAAACCTAATCAAGAAAAAACCAAAATAAATGATTATGATTAAAAGAATTACAC
>SFJG01000150.1 GCA_004555955.1 Bacteroidales bacterium
CATCCTTGGCGGTTGCTTTCAATGTCAAATCAATACGACCGGTTTGTTTATTGAATTTACAAATCGGCAAAAGGTCCTTAATCTTTCCCGTTGTCACAGCCCGATAGTAAGATGTCTCGAATTCGTCGACAGACAACGGTTTTCCATCATGGTTCGTAAACAAGTGTTTTATATAGTCGTGACCATGCTTACTCAAACCTGTAACATTTATTGAGTCGAATACAACGTCGGGCACTCTGCTTAGATAGGCATTCCGACGCAATTCTACGGTAGCCGGCGACACTCGTCCTTGTATGCGCGACTTGATGGAATCCATATTGTCGATGGCTACTTTATATCCCTTGGCAAATATCTCTTTTGCTTTCGGAAAATCAAGTAAGCCGATGCCTTTCAAATCGACATGCAACTTAATGCCCTGTTCGTTCGGCATATCGTAATTGTCGTCTTGGATAACCATCGTTTCCAACTGCGTAACCAAATTGCCCATATCGACAGCCTCATGAGTTGTAACATCGACACCAATAATAATGTCGGGTGCAAAGTCTTCGCGCATAACGTCTATAGGAAAATTGTCATAGATGCCGCCATCGAAGATTGGCACCCCGTCTCGCTCTATCGGTTTAAATGCCACCGGAAAAGTCATCGACATACGTATCGCATCTCCGAGATTTCCGTTGCTAAGGACGATTTTCTGCTTATTGAAAACGTCAGATGCCACGCAGCGGAACGGAACAAACAATCGGTCGAAATTTTCTTCGCAAGCTGCTGTATGACAAGTAAATAATTTCAGAAAGCCGAGATTCATCGGCAGTGGATTGATAAAACTACCCGGCAAAATGTTTGTTGACGCTGAAGTGGAATCACGCCCACCGATGTCGAACGACACCACAGCCGGGGTTTTCTCCGGCTTGAGGTAGTAGAACGTCTTTGTCTTGTCGAGCTTACCCGTCGACCACGAAGAAAACTCCTCGGAAAGAATCAATTCCACCATCTGTTCGGGCGTAAATCCCGCAGAGTAGAGTCCGCCGACGATTGCACCCATCGACGTTCCTGCAACATAATCGATAGGTATACCGTTTTCTTCCAACGCCTTAATAATGCCGATATGAGCAATGCCCTTCGCACCTCCTCCACTAAGAACAAGTCCTACCGATTGTCGTTCTGTAGCGTAAGCGTTGAGAGCTGACACAAGGCACAATATATCTACCAACCATCTTCTAATAGTTGCCATCTGTCGGGTCGCTAATAAACGAATCTTTGAATCCCAAAAAATAGAGCACGCCGTCGATGCCAATCGTAGAGATGCTTTGCCGTGCCGTTTGTTTGACTTTCGGCTTTGCATGGAAGGCAATGCCTAACCCGGCAACCGTTATCATCGGCAAGTCGTTTGCGCCATCGCCGACCGCTATCGTTTGTGCAATGTTTACGTTCTCAACCTGTGCAAGCAATTTCAGCAATTCCGCCTTGCGCTGTCCGTCAACAATTTCTCCGACATAGCGTCCTGTAAGTTTGCCATCGACAATCTCAAGTTCGTTTGCATAGACGTAATCTATACCGAATTTGTGCTTTAGATAATTGCCGAAATAAGTAAATCCACCCGAAAGTATGGCGATTTTAAAGCCCGCACGCTTCAAAACTGTCATCAGCCGTTCGACGCCCTCGGTCATCGGCAGGCTTTCGGCAATCTCGCGCATAACGGATTCGTCAAGACCTTTCAAAAGGGCTACACGCTCCTTGAAACTTTCGCGGAAATCGATTTCCCCACGCATAGCTCGTTCGGTAATGGCTCGCACTTTATCGCCCACGCCGGCACGCTCGGCAAGTTCGTCAATCACTTCCGTTTCGATAAGAGTGGAATCCATATCGAAGCATATCAAGCGGCGACAACGTCGATACATCGTATCTTTTTGCAGCGAAATGTCGAATTCCAAGTCGTTTGCAAGGCTCATAAACTCCGATTGCATTTCGGCATAATTACGGGGATTGCCACGAACAGAGAACTCGATGCATCCTTTTGATTTCGGCTCTGTCATCCCCTCCAAAGGCATACGTCCGGTGAGACGTTGTATGGCGTCGATGTTCAAGCCTTGACGAGCAATAACATCAGTAACCGAAGCTATTTGTCGAGCGGAGATATGACGCCCGAGCAGCGTTATTACGTAACGATTCTTGCCCTGACGATGCACCCAATTTGAATATTCTTCAATCGGCACCGGCGAAAACCGTATATTAACTTCCAATTCTGAAGCCTTAAACAGCAATTCTTTTAAGATATTTCCGCTTTTGTCGCTATCCGTTTTAAATAAGATGCCCAGCGAGAGTGTGTGATGTATGTCAGCTTGACCGATGTCGAGCACGTCTGCCTCATACTTTGCCAATATCTCGGTCAAAGCAGAGGTTACTCCCGGTTTATCCAATCCCGAGATATTTATCAAGATTAATTCAATGTCTTTTTCCATAATAATCCTTTTCGTGGTTCAAATTTACTGCTTTTTTGCAAACAATCCCCGTTTTTGCAAAAAAAGTTGTCGCAAATTGCCAAGTTTTCCCATTTTACA
>SFJG01000151.1 GCA_004555955.1 Bacteroidales bacterium
CCAAGCGCGGCGAAATGACGCGCGTCGACGTCAACGATAAGTTGCGCTTGCGCGTTTTGGCCAACGACGCCGACGCCGATATCATCATGTATCGGTTGCGATCGCCCGATGGGACTGTAGTCGTCTCGACCGATGGCACGTTCGATCTTTCGCCGAAATGGAGCGCCTTTGCGACGTCGACGTTTGAGCTCGAAATCTCGGATAATATCGCTGCGTCGCTCTCGTTTAACATCGTTTTGGCGGCCGATAAACTCCACCCCATTGAGATCGTCAACGCCGATATCGTGACGTCGACGACGTCGGTGCGATTGCCTTGCGATGGCACGCCCGAGGCGCGCGTTTGCCGAGTTCCCGATCGCAATATCAACGAATTGCGAATTATCGTGCGGTTTGACCCGCTACAATCGCGCATTCGCCCCGTCGTCGCGTTCCAAGTTTCCGACAATCACGGCATCGATCTGCGCTATATTCGACAATACTCCAATAAAACCGGAGAAACTCAGCTGGGCGACCAATGGGAAGTCTATTCGAAATCGACGCAACAGCTCATCGCCGTCGTCGAACTGACGAATATCGAAAAGCTCCCCAGCGCCAATGATTATGCGTTTACTTTCCGAATGCTCAGCAACGTCCATTCGTCGGAAAATTCGAGTTTTGCCGTCTATGCGAATGTATCGGATCTTTCGGATCGCATGCCGGCTGCCAAATCGCTCTTCATCTTCGCTTTTGCACAGCAAAAGTCTTCGAAATACGTCTTCACCTCGCAGCATCTCCAACTGCGGGAATACGAAGCCGAACAAGATGCGCAATATGCCGAAGATGGCACGTGGATTTATCCGGTCGAAGGCGAAAAGCTACGACAAGAACCCGTCGTCGATCGCATCGATTGCCAGACGCCAGAATTTGCCAGCGCCTTCGAAACGCCGTCGATTCAGAATCTCAAAAACGCTTGGCGCATCGATTTCAAGCTCAAGCGCGGATGTATCCCTGGGCTGGCTGTTTCGTTGCCCGCCAAAGAACGACTTTGCACGGCCCATATCGGCTTTGGCAATCGCCCACCCGAAAAGGAAATCTGGATCATGCTCGATGCGCGACAATGCGCACCGCGAATCGACGAGTTGGCACTCGTCGCTCAAGGAACCGACGACAGCACCTATCGATATGCTTTTACGATCGTCGATACCGATGGCGATTTGTCGAAGAACAAAATCCAAGTCTTGGGCAATGCACCCCATGAAATCGCTTTTGGTAGCGGATCGCACGCGCTAGGCGATGTCTATCGCGGCGAGATTCGGATCAAATCCGATTGCGACTTCAGCGAGATCACGCCGCTAACGCTCGTCGCCACCGACGAGACGGGGCGAACGACGCAAAAAGTCATTGCCCTGCCGCAAGTTTGCCCGGCGACAATCGATACAGAAGATGGGCGAAAATTCTTCGAAGTTTCGGAAGGAACGTTGATGGAAATTCCAATTGTTGCCGAAAATGATGCAAAACTATTATTAAAATCGAACTTTGGCAGAATCGAAAACGGGGCATTTCGATGGCTCGCTTCGTGTAGCTATGGCGCAGGACCACACCGCATCGAAATACGCGATGCGCTACATCCGAATGCACATCCCATCGAGATCGAAATCGAGTTGCGTTGCATGCCCAGGCTTTCGGTTTCGATCGACGATGCCCCCATCCAGCTCGATATTCCCTTCGATATCGCACCCAATACCGAGCATCGCGTCAAAATATCGGGCGTCGACGCCGAACAATTCGAGTTCAATTTGGCTTCGTCGGCGCTGTATCCTTCATTGCGACTTACGGAGTCGATTCAAGATGGCGTCTACGGGCTAGGCGTCGCATGCGCTTCGCAAGAAGAAACCCAAGAGTCGATCCAAATCCAAGTCGTTCCAAAAGATCCCGCCAAATACATCCATCCCGATCCCATCGTCATGACGTTCCGATGCCTAGCGGAGCACATTCCCACGCGCATCGAGACATTAGACTTGCGTTTTGATCGCGTACTGGATCCGAGCACTAGAGCCCCTTATTGCCACATCCCATTTATTTGCAGTTTTTAGCAATATGTGACAATACACGGGGCGCGGCTTTGATTCGCGTGCATAGAATACGAAGGGAGTGAAGTTTTATGGCACAAGAACAGCGATTTGAACTCGTCAGCACGCTCGGACGCGGTGGTATGGCGGAAGTCTTTTTGGGATGGATGCACTCCGTAGGTGGATTGAGACGCAAAGTCGCCATCAAGCGCATTCTGCCCGAATTGATCCAGAAGCAGAGCAAGCTCTTCCAGCAAATGTTCGTCGACGAAGCGCGGCTCGCTTTTCAACTCGAACACGACAACATCGTGCGCGTTTACGACGTCGGCCAGACGTCGAATACCTTCTTCATCGTCATGGAATACATCGAGGGATTCGACCTTAAATCGGTCATGGAGAAGTTGCGCACCAATAATACGATATTTCCCCTTGGGGTTGCCATTTATATTACGTTGCAGGTCTGCG
>SFJG01000152.1 GCA_004555955.1 Bacteroidales bacterium
CATCGGTACGGGATGGTATATCGGCGGCGTGTGCGGAATTGTGAATAACGGTGGTACAATTCAGAATTGTTACAGCACCGGTACAGTCGGCGGTTCTTCATCTTCTTCTGTTGTCGGCGGCGTGTGTGGGATGAATAACCGTAGTGGCACAATCTCCAACTGCTACTTCGACAGCGAAAAATGCGACAAAGATGCTATTGGAACAAATAATGGCACCGTCACCAATGTCGAGGGCAAGACCACAGAGCAGTTCAAAAGCGGTGAGGTGTGCTATCTGCTGAACGGCAGTGTGTCTGACGGCTCACAAAAATGGTATCAGACCATCGGCACAGACGGCGCTCCCGTCCTTGATAACACCCGCGGCACGGTGTATTATGCTACCCTGCTCTGCGGAGGAGAAAAGAATGTGGGCAACACGTATGCCAATACCCAAGAGGTGAGCATCGAGCACGACTATAACGAAAACGGCTTCTGCACAAAGTGCGGCGCTTATCAGCCTGCAACAGATAGTGATAGTGACGGTGTTTACGAAATCGGCAATGCAGGACAGCTTTTCTGGTTTGCGGCGCTTGTAAACGGCGACAACACACATGCCGATTTTGATGCACAAAATACGAGCGCTTCGGCTGTGCTCACAAACGACATCGACCTTGAAAACCGCGAATGGAAACCGATTACGGCGTTTGCCGGTTCCTTCGACGGTCAGGGCCATACTGTTTCAAATTTCAAAATAACTTCCACGACCAATAACTCCGGCTTTTTCGGTTCTGCGAACGGTACGATTATGAACTTTACGCTGAAAGGCGAGATTACGCTTTCTGCTGACGGCGCAGAGATTGGCTCAATTGTCGGCAATACCGATGGTGCTACCATCAGAAATGTTGCTTCCTATGTCAACATTTCCAATACAGCAGTAGCGTTAAAGCATGTCGGCGGCGTTGTAGGCTCTATCCAAACCACAGAGACAGTTGTTGATCAATGCGTTTATTACGGAAATATGAATATTCAGAATTCTCACGACTGTATCGGCGGTGTGGTCGGATACACATCCGACGGCGGAAGAATCAGCAACTGCGCAAACCTCGGTACCGTGACCGCAACGAAAGACGGTGCTTATGTCGGCGGTGTTCTCGGATATGTAAACAACACAAAAGCCATGGTTAAGAATTGCTATAATTACGGCAGTGTAAGCAACGGCAGTACTTCAACCTATTGCGGAGCAGTTATCGGTTGGGTAAGGAGTCACACCGCCGGAAATCTGGCTGATAACTACTATCTTGATGCTTCCTGCAGCCTTGGATTCGGCAGCGCAAGTAATTCCGGAGCAACAGCAACGGCAAAAACCGCAGAGCAGTTTGCAAGCGGTGAGGTGTGCTATCTGCTGAACGGCAACACGTCCGACGGTGCATGGGGACAGACCATCGGCACAGACCCTTATCCCGTTCTTGGCGGCGATAAGGTTTACTATGGCTATGCAGACTGCGACGAGAACAAGGACCAAACTTACTCCAACACAGAACTTGCCGATACAAGACCTGATCACAACTATTCAAACGGCTTCTGCACAAAGTGCGGCGCCTATCAGCCTGCAACACTGACAACCGACAAGTATGACATAGACGGTGTCGAGGGCTTTGACGAAGTTTACGAAATCGGCAATGCAGGACAGCTTTACTGGTTTGCCGCCCTTGTAAATGGTACTGACGGTTTAACGCAGAATTTGGGTGCAAACGCAGTTCTCACAGCGGATATTACCGTAAACACAGGCGTTCTGAATGCAGACGGCACCCTTGCAAGCGATGTAAGCGGTTTCACAGAATGGACGCCTATTGTGGGAAATGCTTATCCCGATTATTACGCAGGCACCTTTAACGGACAAAACCATACAGTAAGCGGATTGTATTTCGATAATTCAAGCGTAATGCGCATAGGCTTATTCGGACATTTAGGCTCAAGCGGTAAGATTTCCAATGTGGGTGTTGTTGATTCCTATTTCAAAGGCAAAGATTATGTCGGCGGCGTATGCGGCGCAAAATACGGTGCAGTAGAAAACTGTTACAGCGCAAGCACGGTCAGCGGTACGGATTGTGTCGGCGGCGTGTGCGGAAACAATTACGACGGTATTTTGCTTAACTGTTATAATACGGGCGCAGTCATCGGTACGGGATATTATATCGGCGGCGTGTGCGGAATTCTGAATAGCGGCAAAATAGAGAATTGTTACAGCACCGGTACAGTCAGCGGTACGGACGCTGTCGGCGGCGTGTGCGGTTATAACGGTTATAGTACAATCTCAAATTGTTATTTCGACAGCAGCAAATGCGATAAAAACGCTGTGGGCTTAAATAATAACGGCACAGTAGAAAAAACCGAGGGCAAAACCACGACCCAATTTGCAAGCGGCGAGGTGGCATATCTGCTCCAAAGTGGTCAGACAGCTGACGAAAACGGAGTAACTCCGGAAGTATGGGGACAGACCATCGGCACAGAGGATTATCCT
>SFJG01000153.1 GCA_004555955.1 Bacteroidales bacterium
TTGTCGCGGATATCCTTGTTGAGCGCATAGTTGAGTTGCATTTCGCCGTCGATAGGCAATTCGGGATAGCGCTTATGCATAATCGAAACAGCCTCGTGAATAGCCTTCGGCGAAGCAGCCTTGTTCGAGCCGAAGTTGCTGTACGAAACCATCGCGATAACCGGGTCCTTTGCGAAATATTCCACAGCCGTACGAGCCAAACGAGCAATGTCGACAAGCGTTTCGGTGTCTTCACTCTCGTTAATCATCGTGTCGGCAAGGAAGTAAACGCCGCGCTTGGTGTTCATGATGTGCATCGTTGCGAAGTGGTTGTAACTCGGACGAATGCCGATAACTTCTTTGGCAATCGAAGTAACGTCGGTGTTGTTCGAATATGTTCCGGCAATAAACGCATCGGCATCACCCATTTCTACCATCATCATTCCGAAATAGTTGCGGTCGAACATCTTCTCGAGAGCCTCGCGATAGGTATATCCGTCGCGCTCTTTCTTGGCTGCAAGATTCTCGGCATAACGTTCGCGACGCTCTGCCTCGCGGTCGTGGCGAAGATTGACGATTGTGAGACCGTTAAGCGACAAGCCGAGGCGCTGCGCACGTTTTGTAATCATCTCCTCGTTGCCCAACAAAATCGGCTTGCATACGCCTTCGTTGTAAGCATTAACAGCAGCGTTAAGCATATTGTCGGTATTTGCTTCGCCAAAGACAACGCGTTGCGGATTGCCCTTTGCCATATCGGTAAACTGACGCATAATCTTGCTGTCCAAGCCCATCATGCTATGTAGTTTTGCAGCATATTGCGCCCAGTCAGTAATTGGCTTGCGAGCCACGCCGGAATCCATAGCCGCCTTGGCAACCGCCGGCGATACCGTTGTGAGCAGACGGGGGTCAAGCGGCTTCGGCAGAATATATTCGGGACCGAACGAGATGCCTTCCATATTGTAGGCTACGTTGACCACCGAAGGCACGCGAAGTTTGGCAAGTTGCGCAATGGCACGCACGGCAGCGAGTTTCATCTCTTCGTTGATTGCCTTGGCACCGCAGTCGAGTGCGCCACGGAAAATGTACGGGAATCCGAGCACGTTGTTGATTTGGTTGGGGTAGTCGGAACGACCGGTAGCGAAAATCAAGTCGGGACGCGAAGCCTTAGCCTTCGAATATTCGATTTCGGGGTCGGGGTTCGCCAAAGCAAACACGATAGGACGTTCTGCCATCGATTGAACCATCTCGGGTGTAACCACGTCTTTTACGGAAAGTCCCAAGAACACGTCGGCGCCAACCATAGCGTCGGCGAGGGTTTCGACGTCGCGGTCGGTGGCAAACTGCGCCTTTTGAGGATTCAAATCCTTGCGGCGCGTGCTGATAACGCCTTTCGAATCGCACATCACCACATTTTCGGGGCGGATACCTAAGGCTATATAAAGTTTCGTACACGACACGGCAGCAGCACCTGCTCCGTTGACAACGAGCTTGACGTCTTCGATGTTCTTGCCTTGGATTTCAAGGGCATTGATGAGTCCTGCGCCCGAAATGATTGCCGTACCGTGCTGGTCGTCGTGCATCACCGGTATGTCGCATTGCTCTTTGAGCAGAGTCTCGATTTCGAAACATTCGGGAGCCTTGATGTCTTCCAAGTTGATACCGCCAAACGTCGGCGAAATGGCTTTCACGATTTCAACAAACTTCTTCGGGTCTTTCTCATCGACCTCAATATCGAAGCAATCGAGTCCGGCAAAAATTTTGAAAAGCAACGCTTTGCCTTCCATCACCGGTTTGCCGGCTTGTGCGCCGATATTGCCAAGTCCTAACACGGCTGTACCGTTGGAAACCACAGCGACAAGGTTGCCCTTGTTGGTATATTCGTATGCGTCTTGCGGAGTCTTCTCTATCTCCAAGCACGGGTATGCAACACCGGGCGAATATGCCAACGATAAATCGTTTTGCGATGAATAAGGTTTTGTGGGAATTGTCTCTATTTTGCCCGGACGACCATTCTTGTGGTAATCCAAAGCCATTTCCTTAGTTACTTTTGACATACTTGTATTATTTATCTATATTACCAAACAGCGTCAGTCATACGCACATTTGCGACTAATATCGACCACAAAGTTACTCATTATTTTTTGTGTCGGCAACTAATTCACCCTTTTACCTTAACATTTTTTGTTAATTTTACGTTTCCCATTACATTTTGTTTGCTACACCCCAATTTTTGCGAAATTTTTAACGCGAATTGGTCATTAGCATTATGTCTATAACAACTATGGTTTTTCGATAAATTCACAAATTTGTGAATTATTAACAAATTTGCTATTTATTTTTGCCCATAATTTTTTTTATTTTGTAATCACAAAAATTTTAAAATTTATACACCATGAATTTTGCAGATTTTACCAATTTATTCCCGGTATCAAAAACCTTGCGTTTTGAACTTATTCCTCAAGGAAAAACACTTGAGAACATTAACAAAAGTGACATTA
>SFJG01000057.1 GCA_004555955.1 Bacteroidales bacterium
AATTGCTCTCGATAGTTTCATGTCTTCTAATATTTTTTCGTTTGGGAGACAAGGCTGCAAACAAAGCTTACTTATTAACACTATTGTTTTATTGTGGTAGAGAATCAATAGTGATATTACATGTCATATCCATTTTTTTTCGGATGGATTCACGCAACAATACTGCACTTAACACCTTGTTTGCATTGCTTAAAACATATTTCATAATCCCTTCTGTTCCATTAAGAGTATAATCTCCTCCTTATGGAGTTTTTCCCATAAAACAACGTTATCAAATTAGGTGATACATTCATAATGCATCTTTATAATGCACCTTTGGCTCAAACAGTGCTTGTAAGTTATAAGGTTAAGGCATAAAAAGAAAGTGTGAGCCTACATGGTCTTTGCATCTTCGTAGTATGCTCTCGACTGCCTTTGCATATAGATAACAAGGAATCTGCTCACGCTCTTGGTATCTATATACGGGGCGTATATACTTCAACCAAGAGGGGGGCGTTCCTCATCATTCCATTATGCAAAGTGAATTGTCGAGATTCACTACGATGGAATGAAGCCAAACGCTTCCAATTATGTCTATCAACAAAGCCTATTACGGTGATATGACGGGGTAAATATACGCAAAATTTTTTGAGATTAACGAATGTTGGTGTTACTACTTGCAATTTTTTAACACTAACACATCATTTTGTAATGATTGGGTTTATGCCATTATGGTTTGATTTACGGCATAAAGTTACACTAAAACGAGCAAAAGAGGTTTTATTTTAGGGCCATTTTTCGCAAAAACGATATTGTTCGGGTTTTGCGGTAACTATTTTATTTCTTCGAATTCGACGTCGGTGATTATCGGGTCGTGGTGCGGCGGCGTTGTGGGCTTGTGCGGCGGCGTTGTGCCGTCGTCGGGAATCTCTTCGAAAGCTACGTATTTGCCCACTGTGTCGTTACGCTTTTGGCGCTTTTGGCGTGGTTGCTCGGCGCGGGTTTGTTGGTTTGCACCTTGTGCTTGGTTGAATAATTTGCGCATACGGCGATGCATTCGCCAAAATTCAAAGCCTATGCGCAGCAAGGGCATAACGATGATTGCTAAAACTAAGAAAAATATAAATAATAGAATGTATCCCACTTCAAAACTTGTTTAGTTAGGCTAAAAAAACAATTTTGTGGCTACAATTGTTCACGACGTGAATCGATGAGCGACAAAATTATGTAGAGGATAATCGCGAAAGCCAGGGCGGACAAGCCAATCGCGCAAACGCCGGCAACGGTGGCAGCGATGAGCGTATAGCGTAGGGCGTTGCCTTTCCATGCAAGCGACTTTACTTTTAGTGAGAACATACGCAGGTTGCAGACCATCAGGTAGGCTGTGGCAAGCGAGAGTATTATCATCACGGCGTCGCCGGGGTATCCGAACTCGTTGACCCAAGCGATTGCGCCAATCCAGAAGATTGCGTTGGAGGGAATAGGAAGTCCGATGAACGACGTTGTTTGACGGTCGTCGACGTTGAATCTTGCGAGGCGCAGAGCGCCGAAGGCGGTGGTGATGAATGCGGCAATGGCGAGCCAACCGCTGCCGTTTGCGGTCATTGCGTTGTAGGCGAGTGCGGCGGGAGCGAGGCCGAAGCTTATGAGGTCGGCGAGCGAGTCGAGCTCTTTGCCTACTGCGGAGTAAGCGTGGAGCAGACGTGCCGAAAGTCCGTCGCAGAAGTCAAAAATCGTAGCCAGTCCGATGCAGACAAAAGCCCATTGCCAGGCGTTTAGGCAACCTATTGTGTCGTTGTAGAGGAATGCGAAAACTATGGCAAAGCAGCCGCTGAGGAGGTTGAGCAGGGTGATTGTATTGGGGATTTGCTGCTTTATGAGGCGTATGAGTTTCATTCTTGTGTTTTGTTGAGGTAAGCGATGGGGGTGATTCCTCCGGTTGTTTTATCGCCGATTTTTACCAATATTTTAGAGTCGGCGGGCAGGTATATGTCGATGCGCGAGCCGAATTTGATGAACCCCATGTGCGACGATATGTTGGCTTCGCAACCGGGGTAGGCGTAGGTGACGATGCGTCGAGCGATAGCACCGGCGATTTGACGCATGAGCACGCGATGTCCCGACGGCGTCTTGATAACCACCGACGAGTGTTCGTTCTCCGAACTCGACTTCGGGAGGTATGCGGCGCGGAAGCGTCCCGGTGAATAGTCGGCGCATTCTACTGTTCCGTCGACGGGATACCAGTTGGCATGGACGTTAAACACGGTCATAAACACCGAAATCTGAATGGCGCGCGAGTGAAGATATTTGTCTTCGAACACTTCTTCGAGGGCTACAACGGTTCCGTCTGCCGACGACACCACGACGCCTTCGCGGTCGCCTTTGAAGTCGCGAAGCGGCGAGCGGAAGAAGTTGAGCACAAGCAAAAAGGCTAATAACGATACCGACGCTACTATCCAGGGTATTACTATCGGCTTGATAAACAAGAATGCCGTGACACTCACCATTGCAAGTATCAAAAATAGGGCTACGATGATATTGGCGCCTTCTCTATGTAGTTTTACTGCCATTTTTTTGCGTTTATCATACAAAAGTAAGACAATTTTTCCAATTATCCTAATTTTTGGTAATAAAAGACGAATTTTAGCAATCGGGAGTATATAAAAAGAAGCGCGCCCCCGACGAGGGACGCGCTTCGAGAGTGTATGTGAATTGATTATTTCACTGCCACTTTCACGCCGTTAACGATGTAGATACCTGCGTTGAGACCGTTGAATGTGGTCTTGCCGTTTTGTACCTTTTCGCTACGGATGAGCGAGCCTACTTCGTTGTAGATGTTGACAACGCCTGCAGCCGAAACGACAGTGATGTTGCCCTTGCCGCCGAATGCTTTGAAGCCGTTAGCGGTGAGTGTGCCTACACCTGAGTCGCCGACACCGATGTAGATATCTTGACTTTCAAGTAATGAGTTCCATGCGCCGACTGTCGAGAAGTCGAGAGTGATATCTTCCGACTTGTAGCCATCGCGGTAAGCGCGAACGAAGTAAGTTTTAGTTCCTACGTGGTCGATGTCTTCGAAGAAGTAGTCGCCGGTTTCGCTGCCTGTTGGGGAAGTAGCCACAACTTCGCCATTGCAGTAGAGGTCAACCTTAGCGTCGAGAACCGGTTGGTTGGTAGCCTTGTCGTAAACGACGCCGGTTACAGCGAATGATTTCGACTTGAGGTAAATGTTGCTAACAACGCCGGTAGTTGTAACAGTTGCCGGGTCGGGATCTTGGCGCTCGAAGAAGTAGTAGGGAGCCTCAGCGCTGAGGTAGTAGTCGCCTGCTGCGCTAACTTCGAAGTTGAAAGCACCGTCTTCGCCGGTTGCTTCGAGACTGCCGATGATTGCCCAGTTGCTGTCGCTGATGTCGACATAAGCGCCTGCGATAGGCTCGTTGGTGTCGGCGTCGAGCACTTGACCTTTGACGAAGCCCTTGTTGAGGACGATGTTGGCAACAACGTCGCCGTCGGCGAATGAGATGGGCTCTGCCGAGGGAAGATAGCCGGCAACGCTTACGTTAACTGTATAGTCGAGTGCGTGTTGGATAACGTCGACAGAGTAAGCACCGTTTTCGTCGGTAGTGCCATAGTATTCAACCTCGCCCGATTTTACAACGACCGGAGTGTTGGCAACGGCAGCGCCGGTTTCACCGATTGTTACAGTTCCCGAAACGTTCTTGGTCGGAGTTACTGCAAGATACATTACCGGAAGAGGTTTGCCGGTGGTTGTACAAGTCAAATCGTCAACAGGTGTATTGTCATTTGCTCCATAAAGCGTGTGACCGGTAACATTGGTTACTTCGTAGGTTGTTGTCAGCCAACCTGTACCTTCCGAAGTCGAAACGATGCGGATATCGCCGCCATCATAGATGAATCCGTCGGGGAATGTGATTTCGTAGATGGTTTCAGTTTTATCTGACGAACCTTTTGCTACAGCTGTGCTGAGTTGGTCATCTTTGTAGAGTGTCATGCCTTCTACGCCGCGACCTGTGTTGGCTGTGCCTTCCGGAACATTGGCTACCCACGATTTGACGTTAAATGTTAAGTTTTTCGCTGAGTAGTAGCCTTTGAAACGCAAAGCGTCAATCTTTGTGCCTGCAGGAATGCCGAGCATCGATTTCGGATAAACAAGTTCGACTACACTGTTATTATAGTAAGTATAAATAGGTCCGAAATTCGTCTTAGAAGAAACCGTACCTACTTGGACTTCAGCGTCGGCGGTTTCTGCACCGATAGTGAGTTGAACGACGTCGGTAGCAGCAGTGATGCCTTCGGCAACGAATTCGATGTAAGTGTCGAATGTACCGGTAGCGTGCGGAGTGAATGTAAATTCGAACTCAGCCTCTGCATTTGCTTGAATCATGTTGGCGGGAGCCTCCACAGTGATGTCGTCTCCAACGTGGAGCACTGCAGTGTAGCCGTTACGCCATTGACGGTTTGCACCGTTGAGCACTTTTGCTGTTGCAGTGTAGGCGTGGTTGACGGTTGCGGTAGTCGGAACGTTGTTGTCGATGATGCGCAAGCCCTTAGCCTCTGAAAGTTGGATGTCTTGAACAACACTGCCTTCCTTAGCCGAAAGGGTGATGTTTTCGCTCTCGTCGAACGGGAATGCGTAGTAGCCGTCTTTAGCAACGCTAATGCTGTAGTCGAGGTTGTATTGGTAGATGTCAGCGCTGTAAGCACCGTTAGCATCGGTAGTTGCGCTATAGATGGTGTTGCCCGAAGTCAAAGTAACTTCGGCACCTTCAATGGCAGCTCCTGTTGCTTTGTTGGTTACAGTACCCGAGATTGTCGGGATTTGACGCTTTGTCCAAAGATACAATACCGGAACTGACGATACTTTGGAGAATTTTTGTTCTTCCAAAACGCCGCTGTCCACTTTTCTATTAACGTTTACGCCGGCTTTGTCGAACGATTCGACGTAGAATGATTTGTAACCATCGGATTTAGAGATGATAACCACGCGGATGTTTCCACCTGTGTAGGTGAACGGAGTAGCGAGGTCGAACTGAATGAGGTCAACGTATTCGCTCTCTGTGCCGTTCTTAACAAATGTATATTCGCCGTTGTAGACTTCGGTCATGCCGGAGTGGTCGTACGGAATCGTTCCGGTCGATACGGGAGCCTCGTCGGTAGTGTTCTCGATGTAGTACTGCAAATTGGTAGTTAAAGGGTCGGTAGTTTTGTAACCGCGATACATGATTTTCTCAATCTTAGCACCTGCTTCGAGTCGAATTTGGTCGGCGGTGTAGATGGTTTCGGTTTCGTTATTTTTGTAGCTACTACTAATCAAAGAAGATAAAGACTTCGTAGTGTAATCGCCGACGTTAAGCCAACCGATAGCCGATTCTTCGCTGACAACAACGGTCGACTCTTCAGCATACGAGAATCCTTCGCCGTAGATTTCAATCTTAGCGGGGAATGTACCTGCAGTGCGCGGAGTCCATTCTAAGGAGAACGATTTCGGCGAAGTGCGGTTGTAAGAGTCGCGAGCAATTGCCGGAACGTCTTGTTCAGCAACAGTTTCGCCACCTACAACGTAGCGTACCTTCAACGCACCCTTTGCGATGTCGCTCGAGCCTGCATTGATGAATGTGATAGCCGGCTTGTAAGTGTAGTTTACGGTTGTTTCCGTCGGAAGTTTTACCTCTGTTGTAACGATGTCGATAGCAGGCACTTCGCTAAGAGTGAAACCGTAAATGTTGTCGATACAAGCGTAGCCCGATTCGAATGCGATGTAGACTTCGCCGGCGGGAACGCCATCAAGAATGAATGTTTTGAGTTTTGCAGGATAAGGCCATTCACTTTCTTTCTCTACGAGAATCTTGTCGGCTTCGTTTTCCGCCTTGTTGCTGATAGTGCGCAGAAGCGTCCAGTTTTTGCGGTCGGTAGAGTAGTAAATGTTAACGACGTTTGTTGAAGATGTGCTGTAAGAGTTTTGGCTTGCTTGGAAGGTAAGCGTTTCGCCTTCGGCAACGGTAAGTTTCGGAGATACGAAGCGTGACAAATCAACGCTACCGTTTTTAGCCACATATTTGTTGCCGCCAACTTTGTAGTCGCCCATGCTCCAGCTGCTTGCGTTGGTAGTGTAAGAGCCGACAGGGTATTTTTCGTCTTCGAAGTTGACAAACCACTTAGTCGGGTCGGTAACGATAGAAACTACAGCCAAGTTGAATGTTTCGTAAGTATCAACGTCGATAGCAACGTTACCGCTCCATGTTCCGGCAGCTGCAGCCGAGGCTGTAACGGTGAGTTTCAGCTCTTTGTGAGCGGGGATAGTAATCGGGAATTCGGTATATTCGACAGTATCGTCGTCCTTAGCGGTAACTTTGAAAGAGTAGCCTTTGGGAGCGGTGATAGATGTGATAGTAGCCGGAGCACCACCGGTGTTGTTGCGCAGGCGGAACGACTTCGACGATTCAGCGCCAATCATGCCGAAATCGACAACTGTGCCATCGGCAAGAACTTCTGCTTTATCTTCGATACTAACTTGGAAGTTTGGCAAGCAAGGATAGATGTCGAACCATGCACCGAAAGAAAAAGCACCGCTGATGTTTTCACCAACGTGGAAAAGGTGGCGAATACTTTCTGTGATTTGGAAAGAGCCCGTTGCCGAAACGGTCATATTGTAGGTTTCGCCGGCGGCTAATGCTTGGTCGATAGCAGTAGGCTCTCCAAACAATTCGCCTGCTGTGAAGTCTTTAATAGAAATAGAGTAACCTTCGTCGCCGGGGTTAAGAGTTTCGTCGCCTATGTTTTGGATGGTTACGTCGAAAGTGATAGTGGCAGTGCCTTCCGGAGTTAAGTCTATGTTGTCGCCGCTTTTGTTTACGATTTTAGTAATCTTCAACGCCTTAGTGCCGCCGTAAGAGATGCTTGCTGCCGTAAATTCGTCGATAGAAGCATTGTCGAGGCGAATGCCAAGGTAAGTGCCTTCGGCAACTGCCGGAATGGTCACTTGAGTCCATTCTTCAGCGCTAAGTGTAGGCATATCGGTCACCGTGTATTCGTCACCTTTCTTGAATGAGCCGTCGGAATTGCGAGTACAAGTGTAGAACTTTACAGTGCCTGACGCTTTTGTTAGTTTCAGATACATAGACACATCGCCCGAAAGAGCGGGAGTTACGAGCAGGTCGTACGCAGTCTTGGAATCTACATAGGTAGCAGAAATGGTTTGGCTACCTGCTTCGATGTAGGTACCACCGTCTACTCCGCCTGTTTCGCGCGAGTAGTACTTCATGTAGTAGGTTTCTGTTGTGCCCCAATCGTAGTCCACATACTCATACGGGTCCACGATGTGACTCCAGAACTCAGGAGCGAATGCGTGGTCCGACGAAGGACTCAACCCATTGAAGCTTTCGCTGTAGGGGCTGATTGTCGTCTTCTCTGCACGAGCGAACGGAGCCGCCACAAACAGAACCAACAGGGTTAATAAAAAGTTAATTTTTCTCATACACTAAAAAATTTAGTTAGTAATAAATAAGTATTAAAAGAATTTGTGAGAGGAGGGCGTATCACCGCCCTCCTCCCTGTAACGCATTAGCGTTTGATGAGTTTGGTGGTGAATGTGCCGTTTTCGTTCTTAGCCGAGAGCACGTAAATGCCAGCGGCGAGGTCGGAAACGTCGATGCGGTTAGCGTTGTTTGCGCGAGCCACAACGGCACCGTTGATGTTCAAGATTGTGACGTCGGCGGTTTCGCTGAGGTTAACAACCGAAGTTGCCGGGTTGGGGAATACGGACATTTTGATGCTCGAAGCGGAGGTTATGCCACCTTCGATTTCTTCGAAATGTTCGTAGCAGAGGTCGTCGAAGAAAGCGGCGAGACCGGCGGTTACGGTGTGGCGAAGAGCAACGTAGATGCTTTGACCGGCGTAAGCGCTGAGGTCAACGTCGAACGATTCGTAAGTCTTGCCGTTGTAGTAAGGCATTCGCTTTGTAGCCATCACTGTTGTGAAGTTGGCGGTAGCGTCATTTCCTGTTGTGCTGACGAGCACTTCCACGCTGTGGGGTGTCTCCGGAAGAATTGAGTTTACGCTGTTCCAGTTGCGAGCGTAGAACGAGAAGTGCGAGTTGGCGGTAGCCTTCATCTTCGGCGAAATCAACCAGTCGTCGGCATCGCTGTCGTCGGCAGGAGCGATTGCAACGAGAACCTTTGTTCCCGAAACCGGGTTGAACACGTTGTTCCAGTTTTCGGTGTCTTGCACGCAGAAAGCGAAAGGTTCGCCCCAACGCGGATACGACATGCCGGTCATAGCCGTTGTGGGCTTGTGGTCGACGTCGATAGTTGTAAATCCGACGGGAGTAGTGTTGCCCGGAGTGTCGTCTTCGAAGTCGAAGAAAGCCACATCGGCAGCAAGAGCGACACCCTTAACGGGGAGTTCGACAGTCAAGCCGTTGGTGAAAGCGACTGTCATGGCGTCGTTGACTTCGTCAGCCGTGTTGAGCGCGTTGAACGTAAGTTCGAACGTAGCCGCCTTGCTCGAGTCGATAACAGTTCCCTTGGCAAGCGTGCTGCTGAAGTTCGGCGTTGCAAACGAGACGGAAGCCACGGTGAGCGCTTGTTTGCCTTCGTTGATTACGGTGAGCGGCTTTTTGGAAGAGCGCGAACCGTTGTAGTTAACCTTGCCGGCATCCCAGAGCGATGTGCTGAACGTTGCTTTAGCGTCGGAAGCATGTTCGATGGTAATCATGTCGAGACCGACACCGGAAGACTTCATATAGTTGTGAGCCAAGAAGCGCCAACGGAAAGACACCGTCTTGCCGGCATATTCAGCGAGGTCGATACGCTCGTGGCACCAGTATTCGTTATTCTTGTCGGAGAGGATTGCGAGTTGCTTCCAAGCGCCGTCGACGTTGATTTCGAAGAATGTAGCATCGATTCCGTCGTCGGCGGTTGTTGTGTTTTCAACCAAACCGGTTTCGTCGGTTTTAAGTTCAACCGGCATACCGTTGCCCCAGTAGAAGCTGATTTCGAGGGGTTGGTCGGCGGGAAGTTGGAAGTCGGGCGTAGAGAGCGAAGACTCAGTTTCGGTAGCGTAGCACGAAGCCGACATACTGTATTTGCCGTCGAAAGCATTAATGCTGTTGTCGCTCCAGCGAGTGCCTTGGTCTTTAGAAATCGACCAGCCGAGCGGCGGACGCACTTCGCCTTCGAAGCTTTCAGTGTAGGGGAACGTCGAAATAGTTTGGTCGGCGAGCGTAGTGAACGCCCAAGTAGCCGATTCGGGAGCAGCACCTACCGAGTTGTATGGTTCAACGCGCCAGAAGTATTTAGTAGCGTAGGGGAGTCGGTCGATGACGTAAGAAGTGGCAGTGCCCAAATCCACGCCGTTGACGAGGTTGGTCGCTTTATCGTCGGTACCAACGAAGAGGCGATATCCTTCGGCAAATTGAGCCTCCGACCATTGCAACTTCACGTCGCGGTTGAACACATCGACAGCGCCGTTGGCAGGAGCGATGCAAGTAGCAGCCACGGGCACGCCGCCGGCACCGTAGAGTTTCGGGAGCACGACGCGGTCGAGGTAGAAGAACGACAGTTCGGGAGCCTCTTCACCTCCGCTGAATGAGATTTTAGAATATTCCCATTTGAGGAAGCAGTTGTCGGAAGCGGGAGTTCCGAGGTCGATGTTTACGTTGTCGATGGCGTTAACTTTGTCCATCGGCGCAGTCCAAACGGTCGACCAAGTAGTGCCGCCGTCGGTCGAGAAGAGGAGGGTAATGTCGTTTTCGGGGTAAGCACCTTCGACGTCGGAGTCGAACTCGTTAAAGCAAGTGAAAGAGATAGATTGAGCGCCGGTCGACATGTCGAGACGAGGAGTGACGAGCGTCGACGCACCGTCCATCGACGGGCCGCTGTAAGCAGAGTGGTCGCCTTCGAGGGCGTAGTAGGTTTGAGCCCATCCTTTTCCGGTCCATCCCACGGGAGGACATCCGCGCTCGAATCCCTCGAATGTGTAGTCGTCGGGGAGAGCCACCTTGTTGGCAACGCAGCGAATAGTTACGTCGCCGCCGGTGGTGTGGATAACGAGGTTGCCGTCGGCTGCGCTGGTGAGCGATGCCGTGTAAGAAACCTGGAACTCGGCGGTTTCGTATTTGTCGAGGTTGATTTCGCTTTCGACGAGCGTCGTTCCAACGCCGTTAGGAGCGTCGATGCCGGTGATAACGAGTCCGTTAGCGCCGTTGTTTTTGAGCGTAATGACTTCCGACCACACTTTTTCGCCGATATAGACGTCGCCGAAGTTGTAGAGCGTCTTCGAAATGTTGGCAATCGGTGCGCTTGTCGGAGTGTACTTCTTAACAATTACGTCGTCGAGGTAAACCACGTTGGCGGTTTCTTTTTTCATTTTGTAGACGAACGCAAGTTTTACGGTTTTGCCTTTGTAGGCTTCCAAGCCGATTTTAGAGTTGTATACTTGCCAACCGGTCCAGGGGAAGGTCGTAACGCCGCTGTCTTTGAGGGCAGCCGGGTCGAAGAACGACCAAATGGTCTGCGCGTTTGCAACGTCGCCGTCGACCACTACGCGAACCTGAAGTTCGTACTCTTCATCCTCGAGAGCCGATGCCGATGCCGCTTTCCAGTTGAACGACAGTTGATAGTTGTCATCGAGAGTAAGTTCCGGCGTGAAGAGAATTTCTTCGCGCGGACCGATGCCTTCGGTGGATATGGAAGTATACATTGTTGCGTCACAACTTGCACAGTGTGTGCCTGAGATTGTACCGTTTGAACTGTAATACACATTCCATCGGTAGTCGTCGCGATTTCCGAGATAGTCGCCGGTGGTTGTCCAACCCGTCGGAAGATTAGGGTCGAATGAAGTTTCCGTGTTGTCCGATTCAAAATCTTCGCTGAGAATAGTTTGACCATGGACACCCATAGAAACAAATCCACAAACCGCTAATGCGAGATAGATTTTTTTCATAATGGTTGTTGAATGAATTTATACCTTAATTAGATTTATTGGCAAAATTACAAATTTTTTAGAAAAAACAAGAATAAAATTTCAAATAGTTATAAAAATCTTTTTAAAAGTGGCATTTTTAACACGAAAATGCTATAAACAGGTCACATAATGACGGTATAATATGCGGAAATTTCGAGTTGTCGCAAATATTTCGTATATTTGCCCGCAAATAACTAATCAACAGACAATAATGAAAATCTTAAGACAATTAACGGCGGTAGCGATGCTGCTTGTAGCGGTTGCGTTGCAAGGGCAAACTCGCGAGTATACGTTGACAATCAACGTTACGGCGGCTACCGGCGAAAGCCTCGAAGGCACGACTTTCTCGCTCAAACAAACCGATTATTCTATGAGTTACAGCGCAAGTGAGACAAAACTCAATGCATCAGGCACTTGCGTGATAAAAGTGTATGGCGGCAACCACGAACTTGTTATCAAAAAAGAGGGATTGAACACCTACGAAGAGACGTTCAACGTTGCCGGCGACGTGACGAAAAACATAACGCTGACCGAAGCGGTTCGCGAGCCGTTTTCGCTCGATGCGACAATCATTCACGACGCCTACACGGGGCGCGACGATGCCGTGTTGACGTGGAATAAGGAAAAACCGGCATTTTTCGACGATTTCGAGAGTTATCCCGACTGGTCGATAAAGTTCGGCGACTGGACCGGCATCGACGGCGACCGTCAGGCAGCGGCAGCATTGCTTGGCAGCTACATGAATCGCGGCACGCTTCAATATGCGCAAATCATCAACCCGATGACCGTCGACCCGACCTGGTGGTACGAGTACGAAGTGCTCCGCCCCTATAGCGGCCGTCAGTACGTCGGCTTTACGCGCACCGAAACCGGCGACGCCAACGACGATTGGCTGATTTCGCCGGCAATAACCGTCGGCGTCGACAACGTGGTACGCTTTATGGCAAAGGCTGCCGACAAATATCGCGAACGCTTCGAGGTGGGCATCACTCTCGTCGACGAGCCTACGTCGAAAGATTTTACAATCCTCTCGTCGGGCAACTACGAAACCGTGTCGTACGAGCAATGGGTGCCGAAAGTCTACGACCTGTCGGCATATTCCGGCAAGACAGTTAAAATAGGTATACATTATATAGGTGAAGCCAATCGCGGCGGAGCCTTTATGCTCATGGTCGACGACTTCTACGTCGGACAGCCTGACGGCATCGAAACGGCATCGCTTTCGCTTCTGCGTCGCGCCGGTGCGCGCACATCCACAGCGTCGCAACCGACGTTCGTTACCTACCTCGACGGCGTCGAAGCGGGTAGAACGTTGGAATGTAGTTATACGTTCGGCAACTTGAGCGACGGAACGCACACTCTTGGCGTAAAAGCAGTCTATCAAACAACTGAAACATCGATAGTTACAACAACAATAGATGTCGATAAATCGAGCAGCATCCCCGTTACCATCAGCGTGACTACCAACAACAGCGCGTCGGCTGACGGCATTTCGGTCGATTTGACTAACAAAGCGACCAGCGAAGAATATCATGCCGTGGTTGCCGAAGGTTATGCAAGTATCGTGTCGTTGCCCGCCGGCGACTATCTGCTGAACATTGCGGAGGAAGCCTACGAAACCGTAGAGCGCGAACTTGCCATTTCCGGCAGCGTGTTCGTCTTTGAAGTGCGCCTGAAGGAGCGACTGATAACGCCCTACAACTTGACAGCAGACGTGACTGTAAACGCCGAGTCGCCGGAACTCATCGACGTGCTTCTCTCGTGGAATCAAGACCTCGGCTTCGTCGACAGTTTCGAAACCTACGAAGATTTCTCGACAAAGTTCGGCGATTGGACCACTTACGACCTCGACCAAATGCCCGTATATCCTATCGGACTTGGCTCGGCGGACAATATCGTAAGTTTCCCCGGTTCGGGAACAGCGACACAGCCCAAGCCGGCAGCACCGATGGTGTTTAATCCGAAAACGACGGTACCGTCGATGGCAGGCGACCAAGCCATCCTTGCGCCGACCGGCGACAAAACCGTTATCTTCTTCTCGCCGCAGCGCGCAGCCGCCGACAAGTGGCTCATCTCGCCCGCACAGGTGATTCGCGAAGGCTACGAATGGCACGTCA
>SFJG01000154.1 GCA_004555955.1 Bacteroidales bacterium
CTCTCGGGCGATGCGAAACCTTTGATTGATATCGACTTAACGGTTATGTCGCTGTCGTTCTTTACAGAGTCGATGGTTGCCAAGATTTTGGCAATCTCACGCTTGTTTTCGCGATACGTCGGGCGGATGTCGGTGGTCGACACCACGAAGTCGATAAATGCTTGGCCTTTCAGTTCGCGGTTCTTTGCCGGCTCTGCAACCGGGGTGACGAACGCAAACTTCGGCTCGTAGGTATACTCGCGGTAGCCGCCGAGCGCGCCGAGCTGGTCTTTCTCAATGTTGCTGCAGCAGCCATAGTCGCGGCGCTCTACTACGAGTTTCGACCCGTTCATCCACGGCTGATAGTCTACGCTCTCCGAATACGTCACCGTTTCGGGCGCATCTTTGCTCTGATATGCCATCTCGCCGTCGCCGCCGATAGCTGTTTCGTTGCGTTGATAGTAGATGTAACGCTTGCGGCCGTAGATGGTCACCGACGTCAAGTCGAGCGAATCGCGTCCGTTTACCAACCGCGGAGTTATTACCACGGCGCGGTTTTTCGGAACGTCGAGCTCCTTCAAGTCGAGCACCATGTCGACGTTCAACGTGTTATATTCTTTCTCTATAGCAAGATTGCTCACTTTTACTCCATCGACCACTGCTTGGTCGGCTTTCGCATAGCCACAAAACGCAATCGCGGCTGAAATTATGAGGATATATCGTTTCATCTTCTTTGTGTTTTAGAATAAATAGACAAATCCGATTTCTGCCTTCGTTGGACCAAAATAGTGGTGGTCCTTGTCTGACTCTATCTTGCTATCGCATGTCGTACATCTGTACTTGTCAAACTTCGTATACGCATAGCCGATTCCAAGTTCGAACTCCAGGTTGAAGTGCTTCGACAGCGCTACGGCATAACCTGCGCCGACACCGGCTCCTACAAACCATCCCTGGACGCGATTCTCGCCCAACGGCGACAAGTCCGTCCCCAAAAAATCAATGCTGTTGTCAAGTCCGCCGCCGACGTTATACTGGCCGCCGTGAGCGTGCACGCCGAGGAACCAGCCCTGGAAACGGTCGCAGAACCAATACCGAGCCTCCGGCTGTACCATCCAATGCTTCCATTGTCGCTGATGCGAGAATTTCCAGCCATTGTAGTCACCCGACACGTCCAATGTCCACTTGGGCGCTAAACCTACTTCCACGCCTGCGTTAATGTTCATCAACGCGTCGTAGAGAAGGTTCGTCTTGATGGCTACTTCTTGGCACTTCATCTCAGTGCTAAATAGTAAGCCCATAATCAGGACTATACAGAATTTCAGTTTCATTCTTCCCATATATTGTTATTATTTATGTCAAATGCGTTTCTATTTAGGTGAAATTATATTCTATTATTAAATAACGTCCCTATTTTGCTTTCAATTTTTAACCTTTCAAGATCATAACATTCCCAAAAAGCTGTACAAAGAAAAAAGTTTTTAACCCTTAAAACAAATCTTTTAACATAAAGTTTCATTACACTTTAGTTAAATATTGTTAACTATACACTTCGTGATAAATTTTCTGTCAAAATTGCACAATCGCAAGTAACTTCTTTTATACCTTACCCATCCATCCCACGTCCATCTCAGCTCGCTACCGCAGCCGTGTCGTAGATACGGCTGCGGTGGCTGTGCCGGAGGTACAGCTATTGTGGGTAACCCCACGTTCAGCCTCGGAGAGGCTTAACGTGGGGACAGTACTACTAAGATATCCATCGAGCTTCGGAGATGCTCGGTTGTGATAGCATAGACGGATGCCGATATATACAGTGGATTCCACATTCACTATCACGACAGAACCTCCAAGGTTCGCACACACTATATCGCTCACTTACCCCTTACCTCTTACCTCTTACCTCACACCATCTTTTCCGTCAAAAAAACTTGCAAACCAACCGACTTTATTGTAATTTCGCTAACAAAAACGACGGCGCCTGTCGCCCGCTCGACGGCAGTGCTCGTCTTACAAAAAAGATAACAATACACCTTATTATATATATGGACATATTCGAAGCCGAAATCAACTGGCTACGCCGAGAAATCAACAAGCACAACCACAACTACTACGTGCTCAATTCGCCCACAATTTCCGACCGCGAATTCGACGAAATGCTCAAACGCCTCGAGTCTCTCGAAGCCGAACACAAAGAGTTTTTCGACCCGCTGTCGCCAACTCAACGCGTCGGCAGCGACATCTCCTCCGGATTCCGACAGGTGGCGCACCGCACGCCCATGCAGTCGCTCGGCAACACTTATTCCATCGAAGAAGTCGAAGAATTCGTGCGCCGTTGCCGCGCCGGCATCACCGGTAACGACATCTCGATTGTCGGCGAACTGAAATACGACGGCACCTCGATTTCCCTAACCTACGAAGGCGGACGGCTCGTCCGCGCTGTCACTCGCGGCGACGGAACAAAAGGCGACGACGTGACTACTAACGTCAA
>SFJG01000155.1 GCA_004555955.1 Bacteroidales bacterium
TACACTGTCTCTTGCCATATCTAAAATCTAATATCTATTATCTAATAACTAAAAAGCAAATCAATTCAAAGTCATCAAGGCCTCGGATTTCGTTACCGAAAAGCGAGCCTGTGTCGCCATCGAGGAAAGAAAACAAGTCGGTTTGTTCCTTTACCTTGACGATAGAGGAGATAGCGTCGCCGAGCAATTTGGAGTAAGTGCCCATGTGCGAACCATCTCGAGTTTCGCCATTGAACTTTCGGCAAAGTTCCATAATAGGCTCAGCCTTGCCGCGACAAAGATGCCGCAAATGGTCGAGCAGGTCTTTTGGCTCGAGGTGGTTGATAAACACCTCAGAATCTTTTGTGATATATACCAAATAGAATGGGTGCAAACGGTTCTTGCGGTCGATGTTCACACCGTTGTTGCGGTTTTTCAGCACATAGATAACGCCTTGTGGGTTATCTTCCGATGCCGGGACAACAGCGTGCAGCCCCATTGGGGTATGCTCGATGTCGTTGTGTTTCTTCATATACTCGAGCAAGTCGAGGCGGAACTCGTTCAATCCCAAATCCATAATCGAAACGCCGGTGTTCATCTCCTCGATGTCAACCACTTCCTCTTGCAGACGAAGAAGTTGGTCGCGACGATATTTCAAGTCGCCCTTTTCTTCGGCAGAAATCGGGTTGTCATCGCCTGTGGCGGTGAGTACCGAAACTTTCATTCGCGCCTCCACACGAGCCTTTAGGTCGATATAGGCATCGAGGTCCATATCGGGCCAGTAGTTCACAAGTTGAATAACCTCGTTCTTTGAGCCGATGCGGTCGATACGTCCGAAACGCTGAATGATACGCACCGGATTCCAGTGTATATCATAGTTAATGAGATAGTCGCAATCCTGAAGGTTTTGACCTTCGGAGATGCAGTCAGTGGCTACAAGCACATCAATCTCTTTTTTGAGATTGGGATAAAGTGCGTCACGCTCTTTCGACACCGGGGAGAAAAGAGTAAGCACCTTGTTGAAGTCGAGTTTTTCACGCAACTTCAATGTGCTTCGTGCCTCGATGTCGCCCGAAACGAGTGCAGTGTTGATGCCGTGCTTGTCGAGTATTACCTGCGAAATATTGTCGTAGATATATTGAGCAGTGTCGGAGAACGCAGTAAAGATAATGATTTTGCGGTTGTTGCCATTGATTGGGTGAGCGAATTTGTCGCGAATATCTTGCAACAACTGCTGTAATTTACTGTCGTGCTCCGGCGTAATGTCGGCAAGCATAACGAGCAACAAATTGAGATTGTCGAGGTCTTTAGTCAGGTAATCGCGCCACCTCACATAATCCATATCAAGGATGTCGATTTTCGACTTCTTACCGCCGATAAGCACAGCATCTTCGCGGTCGTCGAAATCGAGACCATAAAATTCTTTATCATCAGCGGCCATATTATAGTCGTTGACGCAAGCATCAAACACCATTCCGCTATTGAGGTTGTCAATAGATTCGATAGTATCGGCGATATACTTCTTAATCCTCTCGAGAGTAAGTCGGAAAGAGTTTACCGAACTCTCCAAGCGTTTTAGCAGATTGATGCTCATAAGTCGTCGCAAACCGCGCTCACGTCCGAGGCGTGAAAGGTTGGCATACTCGTCGTCCTCACTCTTGTTGTATTTTGCGGCTTTGCTCGCAAGAATAAAATCCGATGGTGTGTAGATAGCGAGGTTAAGCTCGCTCAAAACGCCATAGATTTCGTTAAATGTAACGGTTTTGCGGTCGGCAAGATCCGTGAGTTTTGGAGTGCGGGAAATTGGCTTCAACCGCTTAGGGAATTTACCGATGTCGGTTGTGTCGTAGTATTGCTCGATATGCTTTCGTGAGCGAGCAATCGTTACGGAGTCGAGCACTTCAAAGAAATCAAAACTTAGACTGTCGAGCAGTGCCTTAGTGGTACGCTCCTCGGCAGGAAGTTTGCTCCAGTGGTTGAAAGCAGCCTGTGCCTGGCGGAAAATATCGTCAATGGAGTTCTCGGTTTTGAGAAGTCCGTTGATGTTCGACACATCGCCCTCGTAGGCGAGAGCAAGTTGATTCTTCAAGTCATTAAAGCGGTTGTTGACCGGCGTTGCCGACAACATCAATACCTTTGTCTTGACTCCGGCTCTAATCACTTTGTTCATCAGTTGGAGATAACGGTTCTCGCGAGGGTTCTCATCGTTCTCATCGGTAGTTACTTTGCCACCGTTGCGGAAGTTGTGGCTTTCATCAATTACAACGAGGTCGTAGTTGCCCCAGTTGATGCGTTCAAGGTCTGTACCATTTGAATAGCCGTATGAACGCGAAAGGTCAGTGTGATAAAGCACATCATAACGGAGGCGGTCGGCTACTAATGGGTTGTTTACATAGTTGCCACGGTAGGTAATCCAGTTGTCAAACAA
>SFJG01000156.1 GCA_004555955.1 Bacteroidales bacterium
ATCAAGGCTCAGTTTGCCCTCGATCGCGCCGATTGGCAGGCGGCAATCGATGCGCTTGAATCGATTTTTCCGTATGCCGAAGCACTTGGCGACTTGGCCGTCGAAATTGCAGCCGGGCTCGCTTTGGCCAATTGCCACACTCGGCTCTATCGGTTTAACGATGCGAGCGAAGCACTCGTGCGAGCCGAAAAATGCGCCGCCATGGCCGATGGGGCTCTAGACGAGAATTTGCCTGCCATCTGGATGGGGCTCTACGAAATCGAAAAGCTCACGGGGCAATGTGAAGCGGCTCGATCGTGCCTGAGCCGTTTGGGCGAATGGATTCAGAATGGGAGGGCGTGTCGAGAAGACGACTTTTGCGCCTTTTTATTGGCACAAATACGAGAGTCTTCGGCGCAATTCGATAGCCAAAACGTTCGAGATATCCTCGATATGCTCAAATCGACGTCGATATATCGCGCAGCAAATGGCGGTGAATCGCCCGATGCGAAACGGCAGAAACTCCAGCATATCATCGTCGATATCGAAGATTGTCGCAGTTTATGGGCATCGGGCGAAAGGGAAGGCGCCCGCCGAGTCTATGACCGTTGCGTGGCGGCGACCGACGATCGCGCCACGCAACAGACGCTCGCGCTTTTGCGCTATGAGTGGGCGGTTGAAACGGGGCGTTGTGCGCCGACAAGTGCGCAGCAGTGCCATGAAAATGACGACGATCCAGAGGCGATGGCGCATGAAATGGCTCGGTTGTTCGACGAAGATAGCTGCGAGGGCGATGGCAATATACTCATGCAGATCCATCGAGGATTTATCGATGCCGAACTGGAGATGGAACGTGGAAAATACGAAGAGTCGTCGCAAATACTGAATTGGATTCACGAGGTGGCGACGTTTCGCGATTGTGCATCGATAGCCGTGAGAGCGCGAGCGATGCTTTGCCAGAACGAGATTTGCAAGGGGAATGCGCGAGGCGTCGCCACCGAGTCGGTCGAAGTCTACGGCGCCATGCGCCGCTATATCGGCGAAATCGAGGCATTGCCCGCCTTTTTAATCGCCTATCGCCTTTGCCTCATGGTGGGCGATGAATCGCCGCTCGAAGCTTTGTGTTGCGTAAACGACGTGTTTGAGCGCTGTGAGCAAAAGTTCGAGACGTGTTGCGTGCAACACGGCGAGCCCGGTATGGTGGCGTTGGGATTAGGGCTATTGAGGATATATGCGCTTAAACGCGACGTTGCACGATTTGAAAAAGTCGCCGCTGTGCTTGCTCCGGCGATGGACCCGGCGCGACGCGCCCATCGCACGATGGTCTATTGGGGTATATGTGCAGAATTTGAAAGAAGCCGGGGCGATGGCGCAAGTCGCGCCGCAGGGTATTTGAAGAAAATGCGCGAGCTTGCCGAGATCAATGGTTTTGATGCAAGTCGGATTTGAGCCATATTCGGCAACGCGCGGTAGGTGTCGTTTAGAAAGAAGCCGGGGCGATGGCGCAAGCTGCGTCGCAGGGGATTTGAAGAAAATGCGCGAGTTTGCCGAGAACAATAGTTTTGATGCAAGTCGGATTTGAGCCATATTCGGCAACGCGCGGTAGGTGTCGATTAGGCGTTGACATGCGATTTTGGCATCTGTAAAATGTTGCGCGCATTTTACCGCCATACAGTTTCGTGCGAGTGATAGTTCCCAATGGCGGCTAAGCCGAAGAAATAGGGGTACGTGATGTATTTGACACCAGAACAACTTGCTCAAATCAAGGATTCGATCGACAAACAGCGGCAAGAGATCCTCGATAAACTCAACCAACGTTGCGAAGAGGGGTATGAGCCCGAAGTTCGTGGCGACGAAGCCGATATTGCCAATTCGGAGGGCATAGCCTTGACGATGGAACGGTTGCAGTCGCGCGATCGCCGTTTGCTCAAGAAACTCGACGAAGCGATGCGTTGGGTCGATTCGGAAGATTTCGGTTACTGTGAATCGTGCGGTGAAGAAATTGGATTTAAACGCTTGCTCGCTCGCCCGGCAGCTCGCCAGTGCATCGATTGCAAGCAAAACGAAGAACAACGCGAGCGTGGATATTACCATCCGCGTCCTCGCAAACCGCCTAAGCCGTTGCATCATGAGGATGACGACGAGGAGTAGGTGGAGGTATTGGTTTAGATGTTTAAGAAACTGAGTGTTTTTGTTGCGATTTGTTGTTTGGCTACAGCTTGTGACGATTCGGATTCGAACGATAGCCCCAAAGCTGAGCCAGTTTGTGGTAATAGCGTCGTCGAAGAGGGCGAAGTTTGCGATACGAAAGCGGCAGAGCCGTTGACGTGCGACAAATTCGACGCCAATAAGACGTGGAAAGCCGGTGGCGCCGCTGCGTGCTCGGCAGATTGCAAGAAGATCGAACTGGGAACGTGTG
>SFJG01000157.1 GCA_004555955.1 Bacteroidales bacterium
AAAGAACCTGCGTGGCACAAGTCATTATCTCTACCTCGACGGCATCGACCTCTCGCCAAAGCACCCGCCGGTGGCTCGCATCGAACTCGAAACTCGCAATGCTGCCGGAGCAATACGCCGTGAAATCAAGAAATTTGACGTTGGCGACGACTTGCGAACCGAAAGCGGACTCGCAGAATATGAGGGCTTCACCGTGACGGAGATTAATCCTCGTGGTCGTGGCTACGTTACGTTCCTTAACGGCACTACCATCTCCTGCGGTGAAGTAATAGGCGACAGCAACGAGGAAGCGATGCAGCGTGTGCAGATTCGTGAGACTATCCGTGCACACTTCGAGAAAGAAAAGGAACTTTTCAACCGTGGCATCAAGTGCCTATCACTTTTCTTTATCGACGAAGTGGCTAACTATCGCCAATACGATGACGAGGGCAACGAGGTGAAAGGCAAGTTTCAGCGTATCTTCGAGGAAGAATATGCCCGACTTGTCGATAAGTATATGACCGTTTTTGATACCGACTACGACAAATATCTGCGACGATTCCGCCCATACGAAACTCACCGCGGCTACTTCTCTATCGACAAGAAAGGCCACTCGGTGAACAGTGCGGTGAAACGTGGCTCCGATTTGTCGGACGACATCTCGGCTTACGACCTTATTCTCAAAAACAAGGAGCGACTGCTCAGTTTTGAAGAACCGACTCGCTTTATATTCTCTCACTCCGCTCTGCGTGAGGGCTGGGATAACCCGAATGTGTTCCAGATATGCACACTTCGCCACAGCAACTCTACTACCGCCAAGCGACAGGAGGTGGGTCGTGGCTTGCGCCTTTGCGTTGACAAAGAGGGCGTGCGACAAGACAAGCAGACGCTCGGCGACGATATTCACGCTATCAACGTGCTCACAGTGATTGCCAATGAGAGTTATGCCGACTTCACTTCGGCACTTCAACGTGAAACTCGCGAGGCTCTGCGCGACCGTGTTACGGCGGCATCGCAAGACTACTTCCTCGGGCGCATCGTGAAAGATGCTTCCGGCGAGCAGCACAAAATTTCGCTTGCCGAGGCTTCAACTATCATTGGCTATCTACATCAGAATGACTACGTAGATGATGACGGACGACTTACACCTACATATCTTTCGGCTGCCGACAAGGGCGAACTCGCTCCGTTGCCTCCGAAATTGCAACCGATTTCCGAGGGTGTGATGAAACTCGTGGCAGGTATCTTCAATCCGAAAGTGCTTGATGATATGGTGGAGCCGGTGGAAACTACAACGCCTGAAAACAACCTTAACGATAACTTCGACAACGAACGCTTCCAGGAAATGTGGAACGAGATAAACAATAAGTATGTCTATACCGTGCACTACGACAGCAACGAACTTATAGAGAAAGTTGTTGCAGCCCTGCGAGCAAAACTCACTGTTACAAAGTTGCAGTATGTGAAGGTTACAGGCACACAGGATAGCGACAAGGTTACGGAATTTGGCAACACAAAAACCACTACAAGCGAACTCTCCGACGTAAGCACTTCAAACGTGCCTTACGACCTCGTGGGCGACATCGCTCGCGGTGCAAGGCTCACACGCCGCTCGGTGGTGAAGATACTGCAAGGCATCGACAATAAAATCCTATTGTTCAAAAACAACCCGGAAGAATTTATCCGCAACGTGGTTAAGACTATTCGTGAGCAAAAGGCAACGATGATTGTGGAGCATATTTCCTACAACCGTATTGCCGGCAAGTACGACAGCAGCATCTTCGTGCCTGAGCGTAAACTCAACATCAACAAGGTGATTGAAGCACAGAAGCACATAACTCCATACATTGCTTTCGACAGCGACGGCGAGCGACAATTTGCAGAGGCTCTTGAAGGTGCTACTGAGGTGCAGGTTTATGCCAAGTTACCACGCAAGCTGAAAATTCCTACGCCTGTTGGCAACTATGCTCCTGACTGGGCGATTGTGTTCAACGACGGTACTGTGCGGCACGTTTTCTTCGTGGCAGAAACCAAAGGTTCGCTTGACGGAATGGAACTGCGAGGAGTGGAAAAAGCCAAGACAGAATGTGCAAAAAAACTGTTCAACCGCATATCGACCTCGAAAGTGAGATACGGCGTAGTAGATAAGTTTGAAAATCTTTACAACCTGATAAATGGTATAGATTAGGGGCATTCCGGCATAATGAGAGCGGGCGAAGCAACCATGGCTTCGCCCGCTCTTTTGATTTGTTGTGTTTAGTTCTTATCTTACGATGACTTTGGCTGTGTTGCCGGCGGCTCTTACTACGTATACGCCGGGGGCTACGTCGATCGATGCGTTGCCATAGCTCTTGGCTACGTTCTTCCCATCGAGTGTGTATACCTCAACGAGGCCTTCGCAA
>SFJG01000058.1 GCA_004555955.1 Bacteroidales bacterium
CCCCTTACCTCTCACCTCTTACCTCTTACCCCTTACCTCCCCATGTTAAAAATGGTAAATATACCACATTAGACTTGTATTTTACCAATTCTTGCTTTATCTTTGCCGACGAAACACAAAAATATAACTAACTACCATGAAACACAACAGGCGAATATGGCTCTTCGAGTTATGCAAGGAGTATAAGCGTCAACGCCGTGAGGCAGCACTTGGCGGACAGAGTTTGGGCGAGTACGAACTCGCACGACGCGTCTTGGCTAAGGGCTGCCCCTTTTATGACGTCAGTTATGCTTATGCTCGACGCGTAGTATCGTTGATGTCGCGCGGATGTGAGTGTCCGGTCAAGGGACCGCGCCGCGCAATGTGGATTGAGATTTATGAAAAGGTAAGCGACCTTCGCCAACGCTATGGAATAGGGTTGAGCGATGCGCTATGCCGAGTATTAACCGCGAGTCGAGCTTCACGCTACTTTCTATCCCAAAGCCGACTCTATCGACTGTATCTCAATGAGGAATATCATAGTTCTGACCCTCGTCGGAGTTCTCGGTAGTGCGATTCTGACGGGATGCCGAAGTCGCCGACAGGCGGTTGCGGAGACAGCAAGAGCCGACACAGTAGCGGTGTCGAGCAGCAGTCGAGCGACCGTGGTCGACGTAGCCGATTCGACGGCGCAGGATATGGTTGTTACGCGCATCGAATACTATCCGCCCGACAGTGCCGGACGGTCTGCCGTCAAGGCAGTAAGTCGCGCCAGGCTGACGTCGCATAGACGCACTTCGGGGATGGTGCAAGCTACATCGGTCGAGACCGACTCGCTGCGAGCGACGACCGCGACAACACGCAGCGAGCACGTAGAGGTCGAGCCACGCCGTCCGTTGAGACTGAAAATTGGGTTGATTTTAGTATTAACGTTTATAATTATAATATCATGGAAAATATTCAAAACACTGAAAAGCAAGACTTTGTAGTAGTAACGATGGCAGTCGACATGGATTCGATAGTCGACCAAATGAGTGCCGAAAGTTCTTACCTTGAGCGCCTCAGCGAAGAGCGTCCGCCGCGAGCCGTGTCAACCGACGACCGTGCCCTACTCGCGCTCTATGTCGACGACGCCATATGCGATATCGCGGTAAAGATAGCAGCCTACGTCGACCCGTCGTTTCGCGCGCCGACAGCCGACAAGAAAGAACTGCCGCTGCGCATCCCCGTCGAATGCGAGCACAAAGAAATGCTCATCCACACCGACCTTGAGAGTGCCGTTGTGGCGCACTCCTTCTCGCGACTCTACAAGCCCTCGGGGAAAGTAGCGGAATTCTACGAGCACCGATTTCTCTCGCTCGTCAACCGCATCCGTCGCATCCTGTGTGTGCCGGTGCGATAATAGCCGATGCTACAACTTGTCGTAGGTTTTTTTCCGGCGCAGATAGTATGCCGTAATGATGTTTTTTCGGAAGCAGGCGAAGTCGCATTCAATCGAGCGGAAAGGCTGCGTACCGTCGTAGCGGTGGCGTTGGCGACTGAAGTCGCGATGCGCTTGCCAAACGGCTTTAGCGTTGGCAAAGTCCATCTTCGCAATAAACATAGCCCATGCCAGTGTGTCGTAGAGGCGACGGGTAAAGAGCACCCAACGCCCGCGGCGCACCGGCAAATTTTTATAGAGAAGAAACAGGTTGTTGCGGAAGTTCAGATAAGTCTTGCGCGGATTCGAAGCCGGAAGGCTACCGCCGCCGAGGTGATATACAGACGACTGAGGCACCACGCGGATGCTGTAGCCCTTTCGGTGGATGCGCCAACAGAGGTCGATTTCCTCCATATGTGCAAAAAAGTCCTTGTCAAGACCGCCGACTTTCAGGAAAATGTCGGTGCGGACAAACAGGGCGGCACCGGTAGCCCAAAAGACCTCAATGGGGTCGTCGTACTGCCCGTTGTCGGTCTCGACGGAGTCGAAAATGCGACCGCGGCAGTATGGGTATCCGTGCTTGTCGAGAAATCCACCGCAAGCGCCGGCATATTCGAATTTCGATCGGTCGGCATCGGAGAGAATCTTCGGCTGGCATGCGGCGACCTCGCTATTCGCTTCCATGTAGTCGTATAGCGGTTTCAGCCAGCCTTCGCTGACGGCAACGTCAGAATTGAGGAGCACGCTGTAGCGGTAGTCGAGTTGCGCGAGTGCACGGTTGTAGCCTTCGGCAAAGCCGTAGTTTTCGCTGAATTGCAACAACTTAACACTCGGAAATTCGTTGCGCACGATTTCGACCGAAGCGTCGGTACTACCGTTGTCGACCACAACGACGTCAGCCAGGGCGTCGTCGTTGTTGGCAACAACCGACGGGAGATAGCGGCGCAGCAGTTCGGCGCCGTTCCAATTGAGAATGATGACACCTATAGGATTCATTGTAAAAGAGACTCTTAGTGTTTCGGGCGGCGCCAGCGGTTGTGCGACCACAGCCAAATTTCGGGTTGGCGTCGTATGTTTTGTTCCAGTTGACGAGCAAAAGTGTCGGTGATTTCGTATTCACGGGTTGCCGCGGCACTATCGGCAATTTTGACCAATTTAATGGTGTAATGGCCGCGCGAGGTTTTTTCGACGTCGAAGACCATCACCGCCGGGTCGAGTTTTCTGAGAATCAACTCCGTACCGGTAATAAACGGCGTTGGTTGCCCCAAAAATTCCACGCTGTGATGCCCGTCGTTGTGGCTGGGCTTTTGGTCGGAGATAAAACCGGTTACATATCCCCCGGTACCGCGAAAGCGTAACAGAGTACGAAGCACGTTAGTTTTCGGAATCGAAACAGTGTTGAAACGGCTTCGTAGCCTAAAGTAGAACTCGTCGAACCACTTGTTTCGAAGCGGTCGATAGACCTGCGAGAACTGCACGTTTTCGCCGAAATCGCCCCAGAGCACGATGCTGGTAAGCCACTCCCAGTTGCCGAAATGGGCAGCATAGACAGCCACCGAACGGCCCTGTCGGACGTATTCTTCAATCTGCTCGCAGCCGACGAAACGCATGTGCTGACGCATTTCTTCTTCGCTGATATGCAGCAACTTGACAGTTTCGACAAACGTGTCGCAGAAGTGGTGATAAAACTTGTCGACAATCTCGCGGCGCTCGCGTTCGGACTTCTCCGGGAACGAAGCGTTGATATTTGCTTCGACGATACGGCGGCGGTAGCGCGCCACGCGGTGAACCACAAAACAGAGGCAGTCGCTAACGACATAAAGTGCGCCGAAGGGCAGATGCGCCAATCCGTGGAGGAGCGCATTCAGTGGAGAATAAACTATTTTTTCAACAATTTTATTCATGGTAATTTGCCAATTATTGTATCGTCAGAGCCTTTCGCCTTGACGAGTTGAACGGGGACGACGGTATTGAAAAGTAGCGGGTCAGCATCGACTTCCACGCGCAAGTAGTTGTCGGTAAAGCCGTGCATAGTCGCACCGTGGAGCGTATGCTCAAACAGCACGGGTCGGGTTTCGCCGAGCGCAGAGTCGATAAAAGCCGAGAGTTTTCGGTCGCTGAGCGCCATCATGCGGCGAGTGCGCTCGTGACGCTCTTGAGGCGAAACGACGTAGTCGATGTTGAGCGCCTGAGTGTTGGGGCGCTCGGAGTAGGTAAACACGTGAAGGCGCGTGATGTCGAGTCCGGCGATGAATTCGTAAGAGTCTTCGAAGCGCTCGGGCGTCTCGCCGCGCATTCCGGTAATTAGGTCGACACCGATAAACGCGTCGGGCATCACCTCGCGGATACGCGAAATCTTGTCGGCAAAGAGGGCGCGGTCGTAATGGCGACGCATGAGGCGAAGCACCTCATCGTTGCCCGACTGCAACGGTATGTGGAAATGAGGCATAAACCGCTTGGATTCAGCCACAAAACGAATGGTGTCGTCGGTCAGCAAGTCTGGTTCAATCGACGAAATGCGGTAGCGTTCGATGCCGTCGACCTCGTCGAGAGCCCTTGCAAGGTCGAAGAACGTGCCTTTCGAGAATTTGCCGAAATCGCCGATGTTGACGCCTGTGATGACGATTTCTTTGCCACCTTCGGCGGCTACGCGGCGTGTCTGCTCGACCAAGTCGTCGATGTTTCCGCTGCGACTCCGACCGCGGGCACGTGGAATGGTGCAATAACTGCAATAGTAGTCGCATCCGTCTTGAACCTTTAGGAAATAGCGAGTGCGGTCGCCACGCGAACACGAGGGAATGAACCTGTTCATGTCTTTGAGGGGCGTAACTTTCGTCACCGGACGGCGGTCGGCATACCATTGCTCGACGAAGTCGACGATTTCGCCTTTTTGGTCGTTGCCGACGACGATGTCGACGCCGTCGATTTTCGCCACCTCTTCGCTCCGCAGTTGCGCATAACAGCCCGTAACAACGATAACGGCGTCGGGGTTTTCCTTTGCAATCTTGCGAATCTCCTGGCGGCACTTCTTGTTGGCAAGTTCGGTGACCGTACAGGTATTGATTATGCAAATGTCGGGGTGCTCATCAGCCGTTGCCGTGCGTACGCCCTTTTCTGCCAAGAGTTTACCGATGGTCGACGTCTCGGCAAAGTTAAGTTTGCACCCAAGCGTGACAAACTTGGCTGTAAGATTTCCGAATATGGTGTTGTCTATCATACTGTCGGTGTAACTGACTAAAACTTGCCGGAGCCGTCGAAGCAATGCGTACACAACTTGCATTTCGGCAGCCCGATAGCGTTCACAAGAGTTGATATCGTATTGAATTTCAGCGAAGTAAGCCCAAGACGGCGGCGAATTTCCTCGACCATACGGTTGTATTGTTCGGTTCCTTCGGTGGCATACTTGTCGAGGTCTTTCGAATCATCGCCTTCGAAGTCGCGTATGATGCGCCGCGTAATGAGTTCCATGTCGCTCTTCGAGGCGGTAAATCCGATGAACGGGCAACCGTAGACCAACGGAGGACACGCAATGCGCATATGCACCTCACGGGCACCGCAGTCGAACAGCACGCGCACGTTGTCGCGCAACTGTGTTCCGCGAACAATCGAATCGTCGCAGAACAGGAGGCGTTTGCCCTCGAGCATTTCGCGATTGGGGATAAGTTTCATCTTAGCCACCAAGTCGCGCATAGACTGGTTTGCCGGCGTAAAACTTCTGGGCCAGGTCGGCGTATATTTCGAAATAGCGCGGTGATAAGGCACACCTTTACCTTCGGCATAGCCTAATGCCATCCCCACTCCGGAGTCGGGGATACCGCATACGCAGTCGACATCGCTGTCGTCGTGTCTGCCCATAGCCAGACCGCAGCGGAAACGCGCCGCCTCGACGTTTACGCCCTCGTAGCTCGACGTCGGGAAGCCGTAGTAGACCCACAAAAACGAGCAAATCTGCATCTCGTTGCCCGGCGCTTTGAGTTGCTCGACGCCATCGGCGGTAATACGGACAATTTCGCCCGGCCCGAGGTCGCGCACCACCGAGTAACCCAGGTTGGGAAACGACGTCGACTCGCTCGACACGGCGAATGCACCTTCGCGCTTGCCTATGACAACCGGCGTACGCCCCATACGGTCGCGGGCGGCAATGATGCCGTCGGGCGTCAAAAGCATCAGCGAGCACGAGCCTTTTATCTTGTCGTAGACGTGTCCGATGCCGTCGACGTAGTCTTTTCCGGTGATTATCAGAAGGGCTACAAGTTCCGTTTGATTGATTTTACCGCCGCTCAACTCGGCAAAATGCCTACCCGAGCCTAAAAGTTCGCGCTCAATTTCGTCGACGTTGTTAATCTTGCCGACGGTAACGATGGCAAAACGCCCGAGATGCGAGTTGATGGTAATCGGCTGGGGGTCGGTGTCGCTGATAATGCCGATGCCCGAGTTGCCGGAGAATTTGCCTAATTCCGCCTCAAACTTTGTCCGGAAATAGGTGCTTTCGAGATTGTGAATCGAGCGGATAATGCCGCGTTCGCTGTCGTAGGTTGCCATACCTCCGCGGCGCGTTCCCAAGTGGGAGTTATAATCCGTGCCGTAGAATAGGTCTGCTTTGCATTCGGTTTTCGAGATAGTACCAAAAAATCCGCCCATAAAATGTCAAAGTTTTGTTGAAATCTGCCGCAAAATTACTAATTTTTGTCGTAAAAACCGTAATTTAGCCGTCAAAAAGCAAATGAACGAGACAACAATTCTTTGGCAAGAGGCACTGCAGGCATGCGCACGAGCAGAAAAAGCCGCAGTTCTGCAGCGATTTTTCAAGACGGGACCGGGGGAATACGGCGAAGGCGACCGCTTTATCGGCGTGATGGTCCCCGACTCGCGGCGCGTGGCGAAAACGTTCGTCGCGGCGCCCCTCGCGGTGGTCGACGAGATGCTTTGTTCGGCGGTCCACGAGCACCGTCTTTCGGCGCTGCTCGCCCTGGTTGAACGCTATCGCCAAGCCGACAACGCCACTCGCGCCGAAATTTGCCGATTCTACCTCGCCCGGACCGACCGAATAAACAACTGGGACTTGGTCGACCTGTCGGCTCCCAAAATCGTCGGCGCCGAGGCACTTCGAACCGACAGCCTCGCCACGCTCCGCCGGCTTGCCGCATCGTCGGCTATGTGGGAGCAGCGCATCGCCGTAGTCTCGACTCTGACGCTCATTCGCGCCGACCGCCTCGCCGATGCCCTCGCCATCGTCGAGCCATTGCTCTACCACTCGCACGACCTTATGCGAAAAGCCAACGGGTGGATGCTTCGCGAAGTGGGCAAGCGCAACCTCACGGTGCTGACCGGCGTGCTCGACCGTTATGCCCCGTCGCTACCGCGTACGACCCTCCGCTACGCCATCGAACGGCTCGACCCCGTCAGCCGAAAACACTACATGTCGTTGCGGTTTTCCGAGCCTGTACTTGACATTTAGTTCAAAATATAGTATTTTTGCATTCTTAAAAGTAAATATTTTATACAATGAGTACTATTAACCAAATCCAGGACGAAATAATCGACGATTTCAGCGGCTTGACCGATTGGATGGACAAGTACGCGCTTATAATCGATATGGGAAACAGTCTGCCGCCAATCGACGAGCGACACAAAACGCCCGAAAACCTTATCGAAGGCTGCCAAAGCCGCGTGTGGGTCGCTGCCGAATATGTCGACGGCCGCATCGATTTTACCGCCGACAGCGACGCTATAATTGTCAAAGGTATCATCTCGATGCTACTGCGCGTGCTTTCGCACCAGACTCCTTCCGACATACTCGATGCCGACCTCTATTTCATCGACGAAATCGGCTTACGCGAGCACCTTTCGCCAACCCGTAGCAACGGCTTGCTCGCTATGGTAAAGCAAATCAAAATGTATGCGCTGGCTTATAAAACCAAGGAAAATGAAGCAGAATAACCACCAAAAACAGATAAGAATCTACGGCATTTCGGCTGTGCTGTTCGCAACGATAACCGTTGTGGTCTACTTGCTGATGCCGCTCTTCTCGTTGCCCGTGTCGGAGCTCGAATGCGGCTACGATTGGATAGTATTTATGTGGCAAACGGGCATAGTGGCAAACATTACGTCGTTCCTCCTCCCCATCATCGGGCTCGTCGGCGTTGTAGCCACAGTGTTTGCACGCAGCCGCGGTCCGCACATGCTCAGCGTGGCATTTGCAATGCTCCCCGCGCTATTCTATATATATATGATAACGCTCGTAAAGGCAGACTTCTCACACGCTTTTATAGGCGACGCGCCCGCTTTCGACCCGATAGGCTCCGGCGCTTGGATTGCTTTGGCGACCTCGTGCTTTGCCCTCATTTTCACTGTCTTGATTGCCTACAAGGAATGGCGACTGCAGAAGAGCCTCCAAAAGTAACAACCTTTTGTAATTTATTCAAACCTCTAAAAATAAACCAGTTATGATTGATTTTTGCAAAACCCTCTGGCAAGAGAATCAGACCTTGGCGATTCTATATGCCATCCTCATCGTGGTAGTGCCTTTGTTGGTCTTCTACGTGGTGAAAGCCGTCAAAGAGCACCCCAAAGGGCTAATCCCGGCAGCCCTTGCCAACATGGGCGAACGCTTCGGCTACTACATTATGAACGCCGTACTGCTTTTGTTTCTCTGCTCGAAATTCGGCATCAGCGACGACGCAGCCGGCTGGATTTATGCCGTGTTCTATTTCTTGATTTACGTGCTCAGTCTCCCCGGCGGTATCATTGCCGACCGTACTCAAAAATATAAGACCACCATTATTACCGGTCTGCTCGTTATGGCTCTGGGCTACGGGCTACTCTCGATACCCGTCTTTGCCGAAACCACCGGAATGTCGTGGGTACTCGTATTCACCTGCTTTGCCCTGTTGCTCATCGCAGCCGGTAACGGTCTGTTCAAGGGCAACCTACAGGCTATCGTAGGTCAGATGTACGACGACTTCGAGGCGCAAGCAGCCGCACAGGGTCCGGAAGCACTGGCACGCGCCAAGTCGAAACGCGACGCCGGCTTCCAAATCTTCTACGTATTTATCAACATCGGCGGCGTTATCGCTCCTTTCGTTGCTCCTCTGCTCCGCTCGTTCTGGCTCAAGGCGCACAACTTTGCCTACAACGCCGACCTCCCGCGTCTCTGCCACAAAATGCTCGACGGCTCGACAATGACCGAAGGCGACGTCGCCAACCTTAACGAATTGGCAGCCAACGTAGGACATACGGGCGTTGTCGATACAAACTTCTGCTCGCAATATCTCGAAACGTTCAACACCGGCGTACACCTCTCGTTCATCGCGTCGGTAGTGGCTATGCTCATCTCGTTCTTCATCTTCGTGGCTGTGCTCAAACGCCTGCCGAATCCTGCAAAGAAGGAGAAAAAAGCAAACATCTCGAAAGAAGAATCCGCCGAAAATGCCAAGGAGATTCGCCAACGCATATACGCGCTCTTCGCAGTGCTCGGCGTGGCTGTTTTCTTCTGGTTCTCTTTCCACCAAAACGGACAATCGCTGTCGGTGTTCGCTCGCGACTTCGTAACCACCGACACCATCGCCCCCGAAATCTGGCAATGCATCAACCCGTTCTTCGTAATCGTGCTCACACCGATTATCATGCTCATCTTCGGTGCTATGCGTAGCCGCGGCAAAGACTTCTCGACGCCTAAGAAAATCGCGCTCGGTATGTTTATAACAGCCCTGGCTTACGTTTTCCTTTGCATCATCGCCATCGTCAACAACTATCCCTCGGGCGAAGAATTTAAAGGCTTGACCGAAGCGGTTAAGATGTCGCTCAAGTCGGGACCGGAAGTGCTTATCATAACCTACTTCTTCTTGACCGTTGCCGAACTGTTCATCTCTCCGCTCGGATTGGCATTTGTATCGAAAGTGGCACCTAAACACCTCCAAGGCATCTGCCAAGGCTTGTGGCTCACCGCTACTGCCATCGGCAACCTCTTCATCGCTTTGGGCGTAACGATGCTCAACAGCCTCCCCTCACAGTGGATGACCTGGGCGGTTTTCGCCGCTTTCTGCCTCCTCTCTATGGGAGTCATGCTCAGCATGCTCAAATGGCTCGAAAGAGTTACTAAATAGAGCAATCACAACCGAGCGCCTCACAAGCTCGCACGAAATATGCCCCACGTTCAGTGCCTCCGACACAGAACGTGGGGCTTTTCAACCTCGTCGAACCTTCGGAGACGCGTCGGGCGTGAGTAACGCCGGGTTCAGTGCCTCTTATTTTTCAAAAACTGCGGAAATTCGCATTTTAGGCATTTCAAAAATTGCGGAAATTCGCATTTTCGGTAAAATAATTTGCTTAATTCATTGATTATTAGTAGTTTTTGCTCACGGTCAATGATTTGACCTCTGTGCTTGCAAAATCTCCGACTTAGCACGGACAATGAGCAAAATCTATGCAATTTAGCTCATTGTTTTATAGGGGGTGACATCTGTCCCCACCTAGCCGCAAGCGGCAAGGTGGGGCTAACCGAGTACCGCAAGCTCTCCAAGCTTGCATCTTGGCGACATCGAGTTACTCGTTTTACGCCGGTCTTGTCCCCACCTAGCCAAGAGCTCTTTGAACTAGCATCTTTACGGTAACCCAATTGGCTTCCACACGCCTGCCCGGTCGCACCGAGGCGCGACCCTACGACCGAATGGTGTCTTCTGCGATGTATTATGTTGAAAAAAACGAGGCTTGCTGCTCTTTTTTTGTCGAAATTGTAGTGCTTTTTGTTGTAAACGTAGTAACTTTGCCGCCGAAAAATCGAATTAAAATGGTTTACACAAAACCGAAGTGGCTTAGCCGCTTATTGCAACGGCTCAACAGCGTGAGCATCTACCTCATCGGATTGCTCCGCAGAGGCTGGCGATGGTATCGCTCAACCTATAAGAATTCTCGTTGGTATAAAAAGATTGCAATCATCTTCGCAACCTTAGTAGTTCTCTTTATTATTTTCCTCGGGCTGGTCGACATGAACTTCCTCTGGCTCTTCGGCAAGTCGCCATCGTTGCACGCCATCAAGCATCCCAAGCAGTATGAAGCGTCGATAATCTACTCTGCCGATGGGAAGGTGCTGGGACGGCTCTACAAAGAGAACCGCATAAATGTGCCTCTCGACTCGATTCCAAAAGTTATGGTCGACGAGCTCATCGCCACCGAAGACGAGCGGTTCTACAGCCACTGCGGTATCGACTTCGCGGGCACCGTAGCAGCAGTCAAAGACCTGATAGTCCACGGAGAGGCTCGCGGCGCAAGTACTATCACACAGCAACTTGTCAAAAATATGTTCAAGACGCGCACGGAGTATTCTACCGGCTTGACCGGATACATCCCCGGCGTGCGCTTGCTCATCATGAAGACGAAAGAGTGGATTACCGCCATCAAACTGGAAATTTTCTTCAGCAAGCGTGAAATCCTCGAGATGTATCTCAATCAAGTGGACTTCGGTAGCAACTCTTACGGCATCAACACCGCCGCGTCTACCTACTTCGACAAGCACCCAATAGACCTCACCACCGAAGAATGCGCCGTGCTCGTCGGAATGCTGAAAGCCACGACGACCTACAATCCGCAACTCAACCCGAAAAACTCGTTGCGCCGTCGTAACGTCGTGCTCAACAACCTTTACACGCACGGCGGCATCAGCCGCGAGCAACTCGACTCGCTTTGCGAAATACCTATACGACTACACTTCAAAACGCCGAACGCCTACTCCGGTCCGGCACTCTACTTCCGCCAAGCCGTTGCCGACAGCATCGGAAAGTGGTGCGAAGACAACGGTTACAACATCTACGGCGACGGGCTCAAAATCTATACAACGCTCGACTCGAAAATGCAAGCCTATGCCGAAGAAGCAGTGCTCAAGCATATGCGACAGGTGCAGCGCAACTTCGCTGCAGACTGGGGTTCGACGAACCCTTGGCAAGACGCTAACCACGTCGAAATCAAAGATTTTATCGAAGACATCGCTCAGCGAACAAGTCGCTACAAGCAACTCGCCGAGGCGTTCCCATACGACCCCGATTCGGTGAACTACTATATGAATCTGCCGCATCCGGTCACGGTGTTCGACTACGACACGCCCGACCATACAAAAACCATGACAATGAGTACTATGGACTCGATTCGCTACATGGTTCGCTTTATGCACTGCAGTTTCTTGGCAGTCGAACCCACCACCGGCGAAGTCAAGGCGTGGGTCGGCGACATCGACTTCAACCACTGGAAATACGACAAGGTGACCACACACCGTCAGCCCGGCTCGACCTTCAAACTTATGGTCTACACCGCTGCCATGGAGAACGGGCTAAGCCCCTGCGACGAGCGTCTCGACCAATACAAGCAATATGACGCCTTCGACAGCAACCACAACCCCATCAAGTGGGCTCCACGTAACAGCGACGGCGTGTATCGCGGAATACCCATCACGCTCCGCACAGCCTTCGCTCGCAGCATCAATACCATCGCCGTTGACTTAGCCGACGAACTTGGCAATGATGAGGTTATTCGCACCGCTCGCAACTTGGGCATAACGTCGCCTCTCGACGACACGCCCTCGCTCGCCCTCGGGGCTAACGACGTCACTCTCTACGAAATGGTAAACGCGTACTGCACCGTGGTCAACGACGGTCGCAGAAATCGCCCTACTCTCGTCACACGCATCGAAGACCGCAACGGCAAGGTCATCTACGAACATAAGCCGGAAAACTTTAAGGCAATCGACTACGAGTCGGCGTTCCTAATGCAGCAAATGCTTATGGCAGGACTGCGTGAGCCGGGCGGCACCTCGCAGGCTCTCTGGGGCTACAATATACACAACTTCGACACCGATTTCGGCGGAAAAACGGGAACTACGCAAAACAACAGCGACGGGTGGTATATGGGCGTTACGCCACACCTCGTTGCCGGATGCTGGGTCGGCGGAGAATATCGGCAAGTGCACTTCCGCTCTACGCGACAAGGTCAAGGGAGTCACACGGCTTTGCCTGTCTTCGGCTATTTTATGGAAAAAGTGCTCGCCGACAAGAAGCTTGCTCATCGCTATCGCGCGCGTTTCCCGCAAAAACCGAGAACGCAGATGTCGCGTACGTGGAATTGCACAACCTTCTTCCCGCCCGATTCTACGGAAGTCGATTCAACCATGGTCGATAGCATCCCCGCAGCCGACATGAGAACGAATAGGCGCGTCGATAACCAGCTTTACATCCACACGCCTGCCCGGTCGCACCGAGGCGCGACCCTACGACCGAATGGTGTTTTCTGCGATGTATTATGTTGAAAATAAACAAAGTAGGGTCGCGGCTTGCTGCGACCTACCAGGCGATAGTTTTTCGTTTTGCAAAGTCTCCGACTTAGCATGGACAATGAGCAAAATCTATGCAATTTAG
>SFJG01000059.1 GCA_004555955.1 Bacteroidales bacterium
AGTAAGAGGTTAGCCTGTTGCCTGAGAGCCCAAACCACAAGGTCTTCGAAAGCCATTTGTGTGAATTGGTCGTTGAAGTCGGTTTTTTCGGTGTAGAAGAGGATATAATTACCGTCGTTGTTGCGCCAAATCCGTTCTCTGCCGTTGTAGTTGTCAAATTTTGTTTCCAACTTGAACAAGTCGCTGTCGATAGCAAACGTCTCGTCGATGCTGTCTTTGGTATTCTCTCGGCAAAATTTTTTCAGTTTGTCGCGTTCGCGCTCGATTATCTTATGGAGCTCGCCGATATACTCTTTGCTTGGTATAACTGCTTTTAGCGAGAAGCCGCTCTTCCGCGATTTTCTAATCGAAATTTTTCGGCTACTGCTGTGAGTGTATACTTCAATTTTTCCCAGTTCTAAGTCATGTATAATATTAATTAGTGCCATCGTGAAGGAAGAAAACAAAGGCAGCAAACCGACGGTCTACTGCCTTTATATATTCAGTTAATGAGTCAAATTATTTAGCTTGAGCCTCTTCTTCAACACCAACGAGGGTAACGTCGAAGATAAGAGTTTCGTTCGGTTTGATGCCGCCCATGGGTTGACCTTTCAAGCCGTAGCCGATTTCAGCAGGGATGTAGAGGATGTAGTGAGCACCCGGTTTCATCATAAGAAGACCTTCGCTGAATCCGGGGATAACACCGGCGGGAGAGAATGTGCGAGTTTCGTCGCCACTGTTGTCGAATTCAGTGCCGTCGATGTGCTTACCAACGTATTTCACTTTAACGCGGTCGGAAGCCTTGATGGTTGTGCCTGCACCTTCTTCAATCACTTTGTAAACGAGTCCGCTTTGTGTTTTCTTGAGGCTGGGGTCTTTCTTCATCTCGTTGGCGATGAATTGTTCGCCTGCGTTCTTGTTAGCGATTGCTTCGGGCGATTTTTCCAAGCGAGCGTTCTTGATTTGGTCGATAAGAGTCATCACTTTCTCTTGAGCTTCTTGCGGTGAGCCGATAGAGTCTTTTGTGAAGGCTGCCTTGAATGCTGCGTAAAGTTTTGCTTTGTCGATGTCGATGCTATCTTGTTTTGAAAGTTGTTGGGTGATGTTGTTCAATTGCATACCGATTTGCAAACCCATGATGTATGCTTTTTGTGTAGTGTCGCATGCCAAAACGGTTTCGATACCCTTGAGGATTTCGGCTTTGTCCATTGATTTGCCTTCCGGGTCGTTTTTCATTTCTGAACCGACGCCATTACCCCACATTTCTCCGAAGTAGTATGCCAATGAGTCTTCTTGTGACTTAAGGTCGCTTGTTACGCCACCTTTGCAACTTGTGCTTGCTACCATGATTGTAGCAGCGCAAACGATAACGAATAATTTTTTCATTGCTTTTTTTGAAAATTTATTGTTTGATTTTTAAAATGATTTGCTATTTGATAACTCTGAGCAACTCAACGTCGAAGATGAGCGTGCAGTTGGGACCGATGATGCCGCCGGCACCTTGAGGACCGTAGGCGAGGTCGGAGGGAATGTAGAGGCGCCATTTGTCGCCTTCGTGCATTAGCTGTAGCGCTTCGACCCAGCCGGGAATTACTTGCGTAACGCCGAATGTTGCCGGCACGCCGCGCTCTACGCTGCTGTCGAACACGGTGCCGTCGATGAGCTTGCCCGTGTAGTGCACTTCAACGCGGTCTTTTGCCGCAGGACTGTCGCCGTTGCCGCTCTCGAGCACTTCGTATTGAAGCCCGCTGGCTGTGACGTTGATGCCTTCGCGTTTGGCGTTTTCTGTCAAGAATGCTTCGCCGAGTTGCTTGTTTTGTGTGGCTGCTTCGGCGGCTTGTTTATCCAGTTCGGCTTGCAGGCTCTCGAAATATTCTTGTACGATGCGTTTGGCTTCGTCGTAGGTCATTTCGGGTTTTGCCCCGTCGTAGACGGCTGCCACTCCATTTGCAAAGTCTTCAGCGTTGATTGTTTTGATGCCGGAGCCTTTAAAGTTGTGGCCCATACTCATGCCGAGTGCATAACTTAGTTTATCCATTTATTTTGCTTTTGTTATTATTTTTCAAGGTGCAAAGGTAATTGTTTATTTTGTGTTTTTGCACTTTTTGTAAATAAAAAAACTTAAACTGCTGTTTCGCCCTGCGATAGCCACCGTTAAATGTACTTAGCCACGGTGGTTTTCAGCTTGTTGATGTCGGTTATTCGTTCGACGATTTCGCCTTTTCGGTTGATGATAAAAATCGCCGGCAGGGTGCCGATGTTGTATTTCAATAGCAGTGGCGACTGAAGCCCCGACGGGTCGTAGACGGTTGTCCACGGCAGGTTTTTCGCCGCATTTTTCCAGTTGAATTCGTTTTCGTCGTAGCCCACTTGGTAGATTTCAAAGCCGGCGGCAGCGTGCTGACGATAGATTTCGGCAAGCAGAGCATTCAGCGCAGGCGATTCGTCGGCAAGGTAGGTGGTGAAGTTGAGCAGCACCACTTTGCCATGCCCGGCAACGTCGCTCAGCTTGTTGTGGCGTCCGGCTTTGTCGATTAGGTCGATTTCGATGTATTGCGTCTGGTCGGCGTAGATGGTGTCGCGCGGCGCTGATTGACTCGTCGTTTGACGGCGTCCGGTGTAGAACATTGCTGTCAGAAGTTCTGTGCGCGGGTCGTTGGGCTTGTTTGTGTGGTAGGCGTTGGCAACGGCGCCTATGACGCGCACGTCTGCCTTGTTGTTGATGGAGAAGAGCGGCTCACTGTTGATAATTTTGTTTACCGTATAGTAAGCAACGACGCTCGATGGGTCTTCAAGAATTCTTACGGCGAGTTGGCGCTTTGCCGCTTCGCGCGCTGCCGTGTCGGAAGGCTTGGCAGCCAGAATGCGCGAGATGCTGTCGACTTGCATCATCCACACCGCGTTGACCGTGCCTGCGAGGCGATACGACGTGTCGAACGCTGACGTGTCGGCTTGGATGCTGATTTGGTCTATGCTGTCGACCGGGAAATAGATATATTTGCCGTTTCTGCCCAATCGGAGCACTTCCGGGAACTTCGGCGCCGGGTTGCTGAACTCAAATTCGCCGGTTTTGTCGGTCTCGATGGTGTCGACGGTCAGCCATGCTCCCTGTACGGGGCGTTGCAACACGAGTTTCTCTTCGGCAGAGCCTGCTACGGTTCCGCTCACTTTATATTCGTTGCCGTTGCCGCATGAGAATAGTGCGGCGGCTAATGACATGGATAAAATTATCTTTTTCATACTTTCGATTTTAGCTACAAAAGTACTCATTTTATATGAATTTTGCCCTCTTTTAAGCATTTGCTTTTCAAAAAACATTGATTTTTCTTAACTTTGCAGCCTGAAATCGGAAAATGAAAGGAAGTATCAGACAACGATTGATAGCGCTCTTTATGCTGCTTGCCGTGTGCGAACTCTACTGCGGCAGCACGTTGTTTTTGCACTATCACATTGTTGATAATACTCGCGTGTGGCACTCGCATCCCTTCTCATCGGCACATCACGCTGATAAGGAAACGGTCTACGACATCGCCCAACTCAATCACATTGTGTTTATCGACGATGCCGAGTCGGTCGACCTTCGCCCGACTATTGCCGTTATAGAGGACGTTTGTTGCGAAGCCCCGACCAAACCCGTTATCCGTTGCTCATTACTGAAGAGCAATCGCGCTCCTCCGATTTGTTGATTGTCCCGCCGAGCCCGCATCCCCGGGCTTATACATTTCTTTATTAATCAACAAATCATTAGCGTTTTCAAATGAAAAAACTTATCATTTTGATGTCGGCACTTCTTGTGTCGACAGTTGGTGCATTGTCGGCTGCCGAACGCCTGACGGATGCTCACATTTCAGGTCACACCGTAGAAAAATCAACAGCAGAACATATCCCGTTCGTAACCGTTCGTCTAATCGGAACAAGTATCGGTACGAACACCGATGCCACCGGGCACTACTTCTTGAAAAACGTCCCCGAGGGCGACTATCAAATCGAGGTGTCGTGCATCGGCTATATCTCGCAAACGACGAACGTAAAAGTGCGCAAAAACAAAACCGTTGAGGTCAATTTCGAACTCGAGCCCGACGTTTTCCAAATCGAGACAGTCGTCGTTACGGGCAACAAGAGTGAGGTGAAGCGTCGCGACAGCAGCTCGCTTGTCAACATTGTCAATGCCCAACTTTTCGACGTCGTTGGAGCGAGTTGTTTGGCGGAAGGGCTCAACTTCCAGCCCGGCGTACGCGTTGAAAACGATTGCCAAAACTGCGGCTTTACGCAAGTGCGCATCAACGGACTCGACGGCCATTATTCGCAGATTCTGATGAATTCGCGTCCGGTCTTTTCCGCGCTTACGGGCGTCTACGGACTGGAGCAAATCCCGGCGAATATGATTGACCGTGTGGAAGTTATCCGCGGCGGCGGTTCCGCTCTGTTCGGCTCGTCGGCTATTGGCGGCACTGTCAACATCATCACTCGCGACCCGTTGAGCAACAGCGCAGAGGTGGCGCACACGTTCACGTCGACCGGCATCAGCGACTCGTTCGACAACAACACGACGCTCAACGCTTCGGTGGTGAGCGACAACCAACGCATCGGCGCTTTCGTGTTCGGGCAAAACCGCGTGCGCGACGGCTATGACCACGATGGCGACGGTTATACCGAAATCCCCGTCTTGAAGACTCAGACGTTGGGCTTGCGCTCGTTTATGCGCACCTCCGATTTGACAAAACTTACCCTCGAATATCACGGCACGCACGAATATCGCCGCGGCGGCGACAACGTCGATTTGCAACCGCACATGGCGCACGTTGCCGAGCAGACCGACCACAACGTGCATGCCGCCGACATTACCTTCGACTGTCACAACACCGACTACACCAACAAGATGAGTGTTTTCGCGTCGATGCAGAACACGTTGCGCAACAGCTACTACGGAACCGGTATGGACGAAAACGCCTACGGACGTACCAAGGATTTGGTTGTCGTCGGCGGTGCACAATACACTCACGCTTTCGACCGTCTCTGGTTTATGCCTGCCGAATTGGTTGCCGGCGTGGAATATAATTACAACTATCTCAACGACGTGACTATCGGCTACGATCACGACGTGACCCAAGAGGTGAACATCTATTCGGCATATCTTCAAAACGAATGGCGCACCAATCGTTGGGGCTTCCTTGTCGGTGCTCGCGTCGACAAGCATTCGCTCATCGACAACGCCATCGTTTCGCCGCGAGCCAACATCCGTTACAATCCTTCGCAGAACGTCAACCTGCGGCTGTCGTATTCCACCGGATTCCGCTCGCCGCAAGCCTACGACGAAGACTTCCACGTGGCAGTTGTCGGCGGCGACCGCTTGGTGACTATCCTTGCGCCCGGACTGCGCCAAGAGAAGTCGAACAGCCTCAGCGCATCGGTCGACTGGTATAAAACAATCGGAAAGGTTCAGACAAATGTGCTCTTTGAGGCGTTCTACACGAATCTCGACGACGTGTTCGCGCTGCGACTCCTCGACGAGCCCGACGAGAAAGGCAATCAGGTGCTCGAGCGCTACAACGGCTCCGGAGCGGAGGTGTGGGGGCTCAACCTCGAAGCCAAGGCGGTTGTCGGCAGCCGATTTCAGATGCAATTCGGCGTCACATACCAACGCAGCCGCTACAAGCAACCCGAGGTGTGGAGCGAAGACGCCAACGTCGCTCCCGTCCGTCGAATGTTCCGCTCGCCCGACGTTTATGGCTATGCTACGCTGAAATACAATCCAGTCAAACGGCTTAGCGTGGCACTGACGGCAACAGCCACGGGAAGTATGCTCGTGCAGCATCTTCAAGGCTCCGGCACCGACATCGACTGTGCGGTAACCACGCCGGCATTCTTAGATGCAAACCTCAAAGTGGCTTACGATTTCGAAGTGTTCAACTATGCAGCGTTGCAACTCAATTGCGGCGTACAGAACCTGTTCAACAGCTATCAGAACGACTTCGACCGCGGCGAGTTGCGCGACTCGGGCTATATCTACGGTCCGATGAAGCCACGCTCGCTCTTCGTCGGCGTTAAAGTGACGATTTGATGACCTCTATTTGGCTTTTTGTGGGGTTTCTTATTCAAAAAGTCATTAAAAAATCGGATTTTGCTGAAAATAACTGATTAACAGTTCGGTGTTAAACTTTTTTGTTGTACCTTTGTACGAATTTTAAGACGATAAGAAAATATGAACCCAATCAAGAAGACCATCACGCTTGCAGATGGACGAGAAATTACCCTGGAAACAGGCAAATTGGCAAAGCAAGCTGATGGCGCAGTAGAGTTGCGAATGGGCAACACAATGCTGCTCGCAACTGTTGTATCTGCCAAGGAGGCAGGCGAAGGCGTCGATTTTATGCCTTTGCAAGTAGAATACAAAGAGAAGTTTTCCGCTGCGGGACGTTATCCCGGCGGTTTCCAAAAGAGAGAAGGTCGCGCCAGCGACTACGAAATCCTCACATCGCGTTTGGTCGACCGTGTGCTCCGTCCTTTATTCCCGGAGAACTACCACGCCGACACATTTGTCAATGTGATAATGTTCTCGTCGGACGGTGTTGACATGCCGGACGCGCTCGCAGGTCTTGCCGCTTCGGCTGCTATCGCTGTCAGCGACGTGCCTTTCCACGGCCCGATTTCCGAAGTTCGCGTGGCTCGCGTCGATGGCGAATTTGTCATCAACCCGACTTTCGAACAAGTGGAACGTGCTGATATCGAACTCATGGTAGGTGCAACCTACGACAATATTATGATGGTTGAAGGCGAAATGAACGAAGTGTCGGAAGCCGATTTGCTCGACGCTCTCAAAGCCGCTCACGAAGCCATCAAGGCTCAATGCCTCGTGCAGATGGAGCTCGCCAAAGAAGTTGGCGTCGTAAAACGCGAATACTGCCACGAAGTCAACGACGAAGACCTTCGCCGCGACGTGCGCGAGAAATGCTACGACAAAGCATACGCAATTGCTAAAGCAGGCTGCGCCGACAAGCACTGGAGAAGCGACGAATTTAAGAAAATCGAAGAAGAATATCTCGAAACAATACCCGAAGAAGAGCGCGAAGAAAAAGCACCGATGGTGGCTCGCTACTACCACGACGTGGAGAAAGACGCAATGCGTCGCTGCGTGCTCGACGAAGGCATCCGCCTCGACGGCCGTAAGACCGACGAGATTCGCCCGATTTGGTGCGAAGTCGACTACCTGCCGGGACCTCACGGTTCGGCTGTGTTCACTCGCGGTGAAACCCAAGCGTTGGCAACTTGTACGCTCGGTACGAAGCTCGACGAGAAAATCCTCGACGACGTGCTCAACCAAGGCAAAGAGCGCTTCTTGCTCCACTACAACTTCCCGCCTTTCTCGACAGGCGAAGCTAAGCCGCAACGTGGCGTAGGCCGTCGCGAAATTGGTCACGGCAACTTGGCTCACCGCGCCCTTAAGCGCATGTTTCCCGACGATTTCCCCTACACATGCCGCATCGTCAGCGACATCCTTGAGTCGAACGGCTCATCGTCGATGGCTACCGTTTGCGCAGGAACGCTCTCGCTTCTCGACGCAGGTGTGAAGATGAAAAAGCCCGTTGCAGGTATTGCTATGGGTCTTATCTCTGATTCGGATTCTCCAAAATATGCCGTGCTCTCCGACATCCTCGGCGACGAAGACCACCTCGGCGATATGGACTTCAAGGTGACAGGTACGGCTGACGGTATCACCGCAACTCAAATGGACATCAAGTGCGACGGACTTTCGTACGAAATCCTCGAAAAAGCCCTTAACCAAGCTAAACAAGGACGTCTGCACATCCTTAACATAATCAACGAAACAATTCCGGCTCCGCGCGAAGACTACAAACCTCACGTGCCCAGAATCGTTACGATGACAATTCCTAAAGAATTTATCGGCGCTGTCATTGGCCCGGGTGGAAAGATTATCCAAGGCATCCAAGAAGAGAGTGGTGCAATCGTCACAATCGAAGAAGAAGGCGACAAAGGCTACGTCGAAGTTGCTGCCCCCAACAAGGATTCTATCGACAAGGCAGTTGCTCGCATCAAAGCCATCGTGGCGCAGCCTGAAGAAGGAGAAGTCTATACCGGTAAGGTTGTAAGCATCCTCGAATTCGGCGCATTCGTAGAATTTATGCCCGGACGCGACGGCTTGCTCCACATCTCCGAAATCGGCTGGAATCGCTACGACAAGATGGAAGACACTAACATCCACGAAGGCGACGAAGTGACCGTGAAACTTATCGAAATCGACAAGAAGACCGGCAAGTTCCGCCTCTCGATGCGTGCCCTCCAACCCAAGCCGGAAGGCTATGTAGAGCGCGAACGTGCTCCGCGCGGCGACCGTGGTCCCCGTGGCGGTCAGAATCGCGGTGGCGGTCCCCGCGGCGGTAACAACCGCGGACCCCGTGGTCCCCGTCGTGACAAAGAGTAATTTCTTTCGAACATTCTCATAGTTTCAGAGCGCCTCGGCATTTCGCCCCGGCGCTCTTTTTTTGTGTCGAGTTGCGTTGTCTTGTCGGGAACTTGGTCGGAAGAACGCGGTCTCTACTTCGCGCTTCCGTCGGCATATTTAATAATTATTTTTTAAACAATCTCTAAGTATTTGGTTTTACACACAATTTGCATTAATTTTGTTAGAAAAGAAAATATAAACTATGAACGTAACGGTCTATTTATCGTCGAAGACGGACTTGGCACGCGAGTATAGTCAAGCCGTAGTTGAGGTAGCACGCGGAATAGCGGCAGCAGGTGCGCAGCTTGTCTATGGCGGGTCGAATGCGGGGCAGATGCATTTGCTTGCCGCCGAAGCCAAGTTGGCGGGTGCTCGCGTAGTGGGCATTATTCCGGAGGTGTTTCGGACGCTTGCCGACCCGGTTGCCGACGAAATGATTTATGTGCGCGACTTGGCGGAGCGTAAGAACCGACTTTTTGCGATGGCAGACGTCATTGTGGCGTTGCCGGGAGGCATCGGTACGCTCGACGAGGTGATGAGTGCGTTGGCGGAAATGACGGTAAGCCGATGCTACAACAAGCGCATCTTGCTTGTCAACGTCGGCGGTCTCTACGACCCGTTGCTTTGCCAATTGCAGCGCTTTGTCGACCTCGGACTTGCCGTTGCCGAGGCTGTGCAGTGCGTCGTTGGCGTTGGCTCCGCTCGTGAATGTGTCGACTACATTAAAACCCTTAAAATATAACGCTTATGATAAAGAAAAGTAATGTTTATACGGCAACCGGCGACGGCGGACAGACGTCGCTGGCGAGTGGACAACGTGTGGCGAAAGACGATGTGCGCCTTGAGGCATACGGCACCGTCGACGAGCTCAATTCGTTTATCGGTATGCTCGACAATCTGCATAACATACCCGGCGAGACCAAGGAGGTGCTGCGCATCGTACAAAACAAGCTTTTCAACATTGGCGGCTATCTCGCCACGGATAGCGCCGACACCGACCGCTGTTTCGGCTTGGACGAAACCGATGTAAGCCGATTGGAGCATTTTATCGATGTGCTCGACTCCGAACTTCCGCCGCTACGACGGTTCGTATTGCCCGGCGGTAGTCGGATTTCGTCGGTGAGCCACGTCTGCCGTTCGGTGTGTCGTCGTTGCGAGCGTAGGGTGATAAGTTTGCAGCATGCGGGGGTGAAAGTTGACCCTAATGTTGTCAAATATTTGAACCGTCTGAGTGACTTTTTCTTCGTTTTAGCGAGATTTAACAATATTCATAATCAAATTGAAGAAATTTTTTGGGATAAAGATTGTAAATAGCAATTTATATTGTATTTTTGCGGAAATTTTTTAGGACAGAAAAACTTGACAGATTATGTATTGGACACTTGAATTAGCATCAAAACTTGAGGATGCGCCCTGGCCCGCAACGAAAGAAGAGCTCATCGACTATGCAGTTCGCTCGGGTGCTCCGCTCGAAGTGATAGAAAACCTTCAAGAAATTGAAGACGAAGGAGACGTTTACGAATGTATAGAAGACATCTGGCCTGACTATCCCAGCAAAGATGATTTCTTCTTCGACGAAGAGGAGTATTAATCTGATTATTAGAGAATTAGACACTGATTATCAACAAGTTATAAGAAAATCCACCTCGATTTTGGGGTGGATTTTCTTGTCTAAATACCCCAAAATGTATCAAAATAACCTTTTATAAAGTGATACACGCTACCCATTCGCTACCCCAAGACCTCAAAAAATCCTCCACATAAAAGGAATAGTAAGTGTTGTCAAAACCTGCGAAAATTTTTCGCAGAACATTTTGATAACAAAATACTTAACCTAAAATTGTATAACCAAATTTCAGACCTCAAAATCTTCAAATTTTACACTCCTTAACAACTGCAAATCACGTTTTGGGATAGCGAGGGTTTAACTTATTGTAATTCAATAACATCACTCAAAATCAACTGCAAAACCAATACCTATACAATCGTGGGGTAGCGGAATAGATAACGAGTGGTTAATTATTTGTTGAAAAGTCTTTATGTTTTACAGCACAACATGATATGAGATTCAAATATTATTGCTAAATTCTCAAGTTTGACAGTGGTTATAGGTATATAGTTGTCCTATAGGGCGTTAGCCCTTGCGGTAATGTGCTAATATTTTGCCGGTATTGTTTTTAACTCACTTTAACGCAGGACTTTACTATTGATTTCATGTTTCGCATGGTGATAACCTGGTTTTGCATTGTGGGGCTGACAAAGGAGGCTATGGCTGTTGTTGTGTCATCGCCTTTGAAGACGGGCATATATCCTTCGCCCCAGATTTTGAGGTAGTCCATGCCGATGAGGGTTTTACGTAATGCGGATGTGGTGAGGTCGGGCTTTTCGAGTTTGAGTTTGAGGGTTTTGAAGATGAGCAGTGCCAGAAAGCATGTTATGAAGTGGGCGATTATGCGGTCGTTGCGGCGCAGATACACCGGACGGCTCTCGAACTCGGTCTTGAGGCATCGGAACATGTCTTCTATTTCCCAGCGCTGTGCGTTGGCGCGTATTATTTCTACGGCAGTTTCTTCTTCAAGATTGGAGCATATCGCATAGAATCCGTCAAAGCGGGCCTCTTTCTGTATTGCTTCAATATCAAGTGTGTATCTGGTGTTGTCGGCGACTTCGGCGTTGTCGGTGTAGTGTGTCTCGACGATGAACCGTGATGCGTCGTTGGGCGATTTTTTCTTTCGGCGGGCTGTGCCGTTTTTGATTGATTTGAGTGCACGGTCAATCTGTTGCTGGCGCAGTGTGCGCTGATATTGGGCGTATTTCTCCGAGTATGTGACGATGAGCCGTTGTTCCAGTTTCTTCTCGTTTATCCAGCGCTCTTTATAGAGTACTCTGTTGCGCACCTTGTCGAACTCTTCGGTAAAAAGTGTCACGGTGTTGTCCTGTCCGCTGACGTGCCATCCTTCCGGGTCAAGGGCCCATTGCTGGAGATGCTGCGCTATCTTATTGTCTTTCAGGGACTGGACTGTGATGAAGTGTCGCCCCTGACGGTTGTTGTAGCGGCGGTTTGACAGTGATGAAAGGCTCTTACTTTTTTTACGTCAAAAAAGTGGAAATATTGCCGGTTTTTGTAGATAGAAGTATTCCTGATGAGAACAAAAGGCAGCAAGAATTGGCATCTCTTCTTAGAGCAAAGGATTCATTAACATTCTTGATGTAACAAAACAAAGTGCCGAAAGCACTGTTTTGCAGGCACATACGGGCTATTTTGTGCAATTTTGCGTGAGAATAGTTAAATTTTATTATTTTTTGTAAATATTTGTACGTATAGAAGTAGAATTTCTTTCGTATTAGGCAAAATATGTTTATATTTGCGTTGCCAGAAGGAATGTTTTTGCCTATGAAACGGAACACAGACAAGCGAATAAACACCCTACAATGGAAGAAATTATTCATTGCTATGATTTTTGCGTGTCTTTGTTTAGGAGCAAAAGCACAGGCATACACAGACACTTTGAGCGTGACGGTGTATTTTCCTTGCGGCAGCAGCAATATTGCAAAATACCCCGCCAATATTAAATTCTTAGAAGACTTTATCCTGCAGTTGGACTCTGTGGGACAGATTTACGTAATCAAACCCGTAAGCCTCTCCCTCACCTCATCAACCTCCCCGGAAGGCGGACTTAACATCAACCGCAAGATTTCTCGCCGCAGAGGTCAGGCTGCTTTAGACTATCTTATCAATCATTCCGAAACATTCAGGGAAATTTCTTCGGCAATAGATTGTCAGACCGACGAACTCACCACAAATCACTTGAGGAGCAATACAAAACGGACAAAGTATCCGAAGATGCGTTATGCCAAAGTGACACTTCACATCACAGGCGAGTCAAAAGAGCCTGTAGTGGTGGATGTTGAGTCGGAAACCTGCGACAGCATACCGGAAGAAACGGAGATAATACCTATAATTGTGCCGAGCGACACCGTGGCAACCGAGCCGTCGGTGATTGTTGAACTGCCGGATTCTCTTGTCTGTCGCCCTATCCTCTTCATGAAAACAAACCTTCTCTACGATTTACTGACAGTGGTTAACGCTTCCGTGGAAGTGCCTATCACAGACAGGTTCACAATAGAGGGCA
>SFJG01000158.1 GCA_004555955.1 Bacteroidales bacterium
TCCACAGCGGTTCGAAGTGGATGGACAACTGCGCCCATCGAACGACGCCTTCATCTTATCGATGCGCTCCTTCGTGCAAGTATATTCTGACACCTTTTCTCTATTAAATTTGTACGTTTTCTTCCCGTCTTCGCCAACGATCTCGTCCAACAACCCCGATGTTACTTCATCATAAGTTCCGCAAACGTAATCGCCCTCCATGTTTTTCCGAACACTCGGCTCGTTTTGTGGGTCGTAGTCTTCTTTGGCAATAAACCGAACGTATTGCCCACCGCCCAAATCGAGCATCTGGAAGTCTAAATCGAGCCAATGAATATCTTTGCCTGCATAAGCCGGCAACTTTGCGACTGCCTCGCATTGTGCTTTGCCTTGGATGAGGCAACGACCCGCTTTTTTCGAACCTTCGGGTGCCGAACCCGCACTCCCGCCATTCGAGTCGCCGCCCATATCATCTGTGACTTGTTCGATCCAAACAGAGTCGTCGACCTTGCAGTCTTCTTTCGCGACGACATCTTCGTGAATACAGCGACCGCCACACGTCACGAGATACCCTTGACCGTTGCCGCTATCACCGATGCTATCGTCGCGAGAACACCCTTGCACCGAAGCGCACGCGCTCAGAGCCACCACGGCCAACGCCATCGAACGGAAATTTAATACAGATTTAAACGATTTATTTTGAAGATAATTCTTGCCTCGCGACATCATCTCGAATCTCCTTTAAGAACACGACAAGAGCTGGCGCAAATGGCTTCGTTGAGCCAAGCGCCATCGTGGCGTAGATACCAAATTGAGCACCGTTTGGCGATACCATATTTCGTCACCATTTATTGCAAATTCGTGTCGAAAATGCCCTATAATGTCGATATATTCGCATGGCGATATCATCATCGTTGGTGTGAGCTATGACAAGAATTCGACAGACAAGATGCACAATTGTAAGATTGAGCGAATCGTCAAATGATGGGCAAACGACGAAAGTGATCACTTTTTGCTTGACGTGTGCCCACAAAGCGCATAAGAAGCGAGCGTAACACGGGGTTCTGATGAGCTTCTGTGTTGAGGATGCGAGTTTGGCTCAGTTGGTAGAGCGCTAGCTTCCCAAGCTGGATGTCGCGGGTTCGAGTCCCGTAACTCGCTTTTTTTTGAGCCTCTGCAGTTGTGCAGGGGCTTTTTTTTTAACCTTTTGCAAGTGTAGAGGTCAGCCGATGTCATTTTTGCCCGTCGAAGAACAGCTCAAAGTCCTTCTCCGCGGTGTCGTCGATTACCATGTTCCCGAGGAGTTTAAGAAAAAGCTCGAAAAGAGCCGGGCAGAAAACAAGCCATTGCGCATCAAATTGGGCGCCGATCCAACGGCGCCCGACCTCCATCTCGGGCATCTCGTCGTTTTGCGCAAACTGCGCCAATTCCAAGACATGGGGCACCAAGTCATCTTCCTCATCGGCGATTTTACGAGCCAAATTGGCGACCCTACGGGCAAAAGCGAAACGCGCAAACCCCTCACGAAAGAGCAAGTTGCCATCAACGCCAAGACGTATACCGAACAAGTCTTTAGAATCCTCGACAAAGACAAAACTGAAATCGTCTTCAATAGCCATTGGCTCGGCAAGATGAGCGCGACCGACCTCATCACGCTTTCAGCCAAGTACACCGTTGCTCGCATGCTCGAGCGCGACGATTTCAAAAAGCGCTATACGAGCGGGCGAGCCATTAGCGTACACGAATTTATTTATCCGCTTTTGCAGGGCTATGATTCCGTCGAAGTCCACGCCGACGTCGAGTTGGGCGGATCCGATCAGCTCTTCAACTTGCTCGTCGGGCGCCAACTGCAAAAGGAATATGGTCAGGAATCGCAAATCGTCCTCACCATGCCCCTATTGGAAGGCACCGATGCACGCGTCGAAGATGGCAAACTCATCGGCGCAAAAATGTCGAAATCCCTCGGCAACTACGTCGGTATCAGCGAGCCATGCGACGTGATTTATGGTAAAATCATGTCGATTTGCGACGAATTGATGTGGCGTTATTACGATTTACTCAGCAATCGCTCTCTCGAAGAAATCGCCCAACGCAAAGCGACGATGCATCCGATGGAAGCAAAACACGATTTGGCTGCCGAAATCGCGGGCTGGTTCTACCCAGCCGAAGAAGTGGCAAGCGTATCGGCGGCTTGGAAAGCCCAATTTTCGGGCAAGTCGATTCCCACCGATATCGACGAATTTACGCTTACGGCAGTCGATGGTTCGCTCGATCTCATTCGCGTCCTCGTCGACACAAAACTCGCACCGTCGACGAGCGAAGCTCGCCGTCTCATCACCGGTGGCGGCGTCAAAAAAGATGGCGAAGTCGCCTATCAAAATA
>SFJG01000060.1 GCA_004555955.1 Bacteroidales bacterium
AGCAACGGGCGACAATAGCTATCGTCTGGAGTTTGACCAAAGTTCAAAATCAGGTCTTAACTGTTCATACGACGGGACATATCAGTATTATACGATTACATCGACGAACGGTGACCCGAACATGAAGACGCAGGCGAAGGGAGTAGACTTGTCAGACAATTCAAATTCTCTGGAGTTTGAATATCAACTTAACAGAGATATAGATTTTCAGGTGTTTATCTCAACGAATGGTCTGTTTTATGAGGAGCGCAGTGTGATAGTGCCTTTGAATGCGTCTTCGGAATGGAAAAAGGTGTCAATCAATATGGCGCCACTGAGAAAACAATGGGGCTGGGGCGCAGCGGGAACAAATCTGCGCATAGATTTTGGAGGCGAGAGCGGCACAGTGATGAAAATGCGCCATCTGTGTATGAACAGCGGTCTATGTATGGATAACGCCAACATAGGCACGAGGTCTGATGGAGCAAACCAGTGCAGCGTGTCGTATGACGTACAGAGAGGTGAGACAACAATAGTAACATCAGACGGCGGCGACCCATTTTTCTATACAACAGTACTTGAATCCAACTTGAGCGCAGAAGCAAACACTCTGATGTTTGAGTATCAGTCATCTGCCAATATCACAGAATTTAAAGGATATTTTGTGGATTATGCAGCGGAATCAAGGAGCATTAATTTTGGCAACCTTTCTGCAACGAGTACATGGAAGAAGGTGGTGGTGGATATATCATCACTACGCAGAAATCATGGCTGGGGCTATGAGGGCGACTATATCCGCCTTGACCCGGGAACAGCATCGGGCGTTACGATTAAAATCCGCAATATCTGCATAAACAAGGGCGAATATACGTCTACAGAGTATCTGACACTTGACAATCTTGGTTCAAATCATGTATGTCTAAACCGCGATACCAACACTAATCCAGAGGGAGGTGAGCTTGAATTTGGCGATGGTCCGGCGTATTTCAGCTGGACGATAAACAGCATCGGCAATGACCCGTTTGTTCGCTCAAATCCGCTGTCAAAGAACCTGAACAGCGATGCGACGAAGCTATACCTTGAGTATACTTCAACGACGGATATTGAACCGTTTGAGGTCTATTTTCTCAGTCCTGAGACGGAAACACGCTGCCAGAAATATTATGGAGTGATGCCGTCGGCGAGCGAGTGGACAAAGCTTGTGGTAGATATTTCAGAGGCGCGGAATAATTTTGGCTGGGGCAATGCAGGAGATGTGCTCCGTATAGACCTTGGCGACAAGGTAAGCCAGGAGGTGAAGTTGCGCAGAATAGCTGTTTACAATGGAAAGGACAATACTGAAAGTGGAGTAGAAATCGAAGCGGACGACTCGTTCAGCGTTACGGGCACAGTAGGCGGAATAGTCATCAACAGCAGTAAAAGGCAAATGTTTACTATCCACAATATATTGGGTGTTTCGGTACGCAAGGTAAATGTAGAGGGCGTATCGTATATACCTATGACTTCGGGCATTTATATTGTGAATGGGAAGAAGGTAGTAGTGAGATAAAGAAAATAGAATGGACCGGGCAAATAGTTTTTTTAAGGCTGTTTGCCCGGTCTTTTTAATTAGATATGGGGAATGATAGACAGGATAGAGAGTATATTACAGGATATGGAAGACTCCCAGGTGATAATGTTTTCACATCATGCAAACGACCCGAATGTGGGTCTATCACTTCATGAAGACAGCGACAGGTATAAAGTGTTTCTATCAGATACGGGTCTTTTTATCACTCTTGCCTTTTGGGATAAAGACGTGACCGAGAACGTGATATATCAAAAACTGCTGAGTGATTAACTGTCGGCATATTTGGGATATGTGTATGAAAATACATTACTCCTCGCCCGACTCGATTTTGTCGGCGGCGGCTTCGATAGCCTCTTCCACTTCGTCGAACTTTTTGCCCTCGACAAACATAAAATATTCGTCGAGCGAACGCCGCTCGTTGATGAGCAAATCGTAGTTGGTCTTGCTGATAAACACCGGGCGCACCTGCGAAGTGATGCCAACCGACTTGTCGGCTAACAGTTGTTTGCCGTAGGCTTCGACGTCGGCAAGATTCGTAAAGCCTTTTATGATGATTATACCCAAATTACCGAAGGTTTGGCGGTCGATGTCGAAGTCGCGCACGGTGTAGACGGTAAAGTTGTGGCGCGCCACTTCGAAGAGCAGACGATTGGCTGAAACGCTGTCTGTGGGATAGGTCAGCAAGCAGTAGTGCTCGCCGGTCTTAGCCGGGTCGAACGGAGTAGAGCCGCCCGAGGCGCCGGCAGTGGCGGTGGTGTCGTTCGTGAGGCGCGTCGACCATAGCATGCCGCGCGCATTGCCGCTTCCGCTATGCAGTTGACGGCCCTTGGAGATGCCCTTGAGAATCTCCGAGGCAATCGGCGTGATGTCGGTCTCGGGATAACGATTGAGCATTTCTTTGAGCGTCTCGGAGAATGCCACGAAATTGTTTTCGGGCACGTATGCCATCGCGTGCAGGAACATAAATTTCGGCATAATCTTCGACAGCGGGAACTTCTTCATCATCTCTTCGTAGCTGCTGTGGACGGCGTCGTTGCGGTTGTTCAGATAGTCGTCGTAGGTTTGGGCGTACATATCTTCTTGCACCGACTCCATACGGCGAAGGTTGTCGATATAGTTGTCGTCGAGGAGGGCGATGGCGTATTTGGAGTCGTTAAACTCGCCGATGATTTTTTGGCGGAACACTTCGGCTTTATCTTTTTCGCCGTAGCGCATATACATCAAGTACTGATTGTAGTAAGCGTCGAGGCGGTATATGTTGTCGGGATAGCGCGTTTCGAGTTCGTCGAAAGCGGCGGCTGCCGCCACGGGGTCTTCGAGTTTGTCCTTGAGGATTACCGCCATATTGAACAGTCCTTCTTGGATAATGTTGTTGGCGTTGAGTTTATCTTCGTCGGTAGCGGGAATCTGTCGCAGATAGTATTCCACGTAGTGCGGGTCGTCGGCATGCGACTGCTTTTCCTGCTCTTTCTTGATAGCCTCGACTTCTTCGTCCGAGAGCGGATTGCCCAGCGAATCGGTCATTTGCTTGGTGTCGTCGTAGTCGTAATTGCCGGAAGAATCGTCCGACATTGCGTACGACGATTTGTTGAGCCTCCGCCAGTTGTCTTCGAGTTTGCGGCTACCCCACAGTTTCTGGAACTGAGCTTTGCCGGCATTTTTTGTTGTCGTGTTGTAGAAATACCACGACTTGTCGTTGTTGAGCGTATAGGTTTGCGTATTGCTCTGCAACTTGTTGGCGTTGGCGTTTGCCTCGGCGAGATATTCTTGCTTTTTGGCTTCTTCTGCCTCTTTTTTCTCTTTTTCTCTGAGTTCTTCGATAATCTTTTCAATCACCTTGACCTGCTCGGGTTGTGGCAACGCAGCAAGGCGTAGCAACGAGTCTTGCAACTGCACGTTCTGCGAATAGACGGCGAGTTCGTCGAGCACGTCGCTTCGGCGCTTCAGCGTCTCGTAGTTGGGATAATCGGTAGGCAGGTTTGGTATACCTTCGCTGTAGCATGGCTGCGCTTTGTCGTATTTAAACTGCGCATAGTAGAGCCCGCCGAGCGTGATTTGGTTGATTGCTTTTTCCACGCCGTTGCGCGTACTTTTCTCGTTGGCGAGGATATAGTTTTCGATGGCGTGCGTGGTGTCGCGGCGGCTCAGGTAGAGGTTGCCGACGGCGTAATAGAGTTGGTCGAGATACTCTTTGTTGCGGTCTTGGCGAGCCATTCGCAACAGCGACTTAACCTCGGGCTCGATGTCGGTGCCTTGATAGACTTCGCTCTGCTTGATGCGCGCGTTAAACTGAGTGCGATATTTTGCGCCACTCGCGCCGGCAACAGCCTTAAACGCCTCGTATGCCTTTACGTTGTCGCCGGTCTGTGCATAGAGTTGCCCCAGAAGGAACTGCATACGCGTCTTTTGCGAGCCGCCGCTGCTGCGCACGGCTTCTGCCAGATAGGGCGTTGCCTCCGACAGCCGGTTGCTCTTAACGAGATAGTCGGCGTAGGCTACGTTATAGAGCCGACGCAACCGCTTGTTTGTCAACTCTTTTTCCTTGATGCGCGTAGCAATGTTTTCGGCTTCGTTACTCCATTCGAGAGCGCAATAGCATCGCAGTTGCCAGATTTTCGACTCTGTAACGAGTTCGGGCAGCCAAGTGAAGTGGCGCTCGATGTAGCGGAACGTCGATGCCGACGCCAAGAAGTCGCCTTTGAGGTACTGCGCCTCGCCCATCAGCCGCCACGCATTGTGCAGAAACGGGTTATATTCGCCGCGCTTGATATACTCGCGATATTTCGGGTCTTTCATCTTCTTGCGGTCTTTCTTCGGCCGCTTTTGAATGGAGTGTAAGGCGATGGCTTTCTGCATCTTTTCGATGGTGCGCGTAAAGTCGGCACTCGGCTGCGGCGATTTCGGGTCGCTATATGCCTCAGCGGGATGGATGTAGACGAGCCCGGAATAGTCGTCCTCGTAGTCGTCTTCCATCTTCTTTATTTGCTCGAGGTAGTGCTGCTCGCCGTTGAAGTACACGTTATAGCGCGTCGTAAACGACTGGTAAAAACGCGTGCTCGCCGTGTTTTTCTTCGTACTCTTACATCCTGTGAGCACCAAGAACAGCACGGCAACCATTGCCAAATATTTAACCTGTCGTTTCACTATTATATTAACGATTATGCGTGCGTTTTATTGCATAGGCTATCGCTCGCGCAATGGCATAAGCCACCACGAGAGTTACTACGATTGTTGCCGACGCGGGAATATTGCTGTAGTACGAAATAAACAGTCCGACAACCGAGCACACCAAGCTCACCCCGGCGGCGATTATCATCATCGGACGAAGTCGCGGCGTAAACACCTCGGCTATCATTTGCGGAACGCCGAAGAGCGACATCAGCAGCATTATGCCTATCAATTTCAACGTCAGCACCACGCTAATTGACACAAGCACAAGCATCAGCATATTGACAGCGCGAACCGGCAGTCCTATTGTCCGCCCGTAGTCGGCATCGAACGCACACACGGTTATCATGCGATAAAGCCCGACAAATACGCCTAACAGCACCGCCAAATAAACGGCAAACACCGTCAAATCTGCCGTCGTAATGGTCAGTAAGTTGCCAAACAAGAACGAATTGAGTTCGGGCACATAGCCCGGCGTCAGGAAGATAAAAATCACGCCCATTGCCATGCCGAGCGACCACACTACGGAGATTGCCGTGTCGCGCCGCACATGTTGACGCGTCGACAGCCATTCTATGCCGACCGCCGACCCGATGGCAAAGGCACCGGCTACCAACAGCGGATTCCAACCCAGGTAGTAGCCCAAGCCGAGCCCCCCGAAGCACGAATGCGTGATGCCGCCGGTTACGAACATCAGCCGACGTACTATGACGTACGTGCCTATCAATGCCGATGCCACACTGACGAGAATTATTCCGATAAGGGCATTCCTAAAAAAAACAAAATCGAAGATTTCCATACGTTTTGCGTTTCGGGCTGTAAAATTACAAAAAATAACTCGTAATTCTATGCCAAAACGCCCAAAAATCCGCCCCACTCTGCATCTTGTGCACCCGTGAAGAGTCCAATAACCACCACCTAAGGCGGTTAAAAATTTGCTTTTTCGCTCGCCTTGCACTACTTTTGTAATATGCTAACTATAGACGCTACAAACCACGGCAGCCGAGAATGCCCGGAATTTCACCCGCAGGAGTGTATGCAATGCGGCGTGTGCGTGGCGTCGTGCGCCCACAAAGCGCTCGCGACGGTGCGCCGCGGTGCGAAATTTGCCATCGCCATCGACGCCGACAAGTGCGTCGGCTGCGGATTGTGCAGCCGTGTATGCCCTGCCGGATTCGTCCCCGCCGACCGCGTCAACTTCGATGACATATCCGACAGCAACGCATTTCTTTCGTTCGCCTCCGACAAGGCTGTCAGTTACGCCGCGTCGAGTGGCGGCACTATCCGCGCTCTGGCAACTCGCTTTGCGGCTCGCCCGAACAGTTTCGTCTACTCGTTGCGCAAATCGCCAGACGGACCAATCCCTGACATTCTCGACGCTACGACGGTTTCCGAGATGCCGAACTCGATTTACGCGCCGACGATGTGGGGACAAAACCTCAACAAGGCAAGACGTCTCGGTGCTGCCGACCGGCTCCTCATAATCGGTCTTCCTTGCCAAATCAAGGGCGCACGAAAGTTGCTCGCTGCAGTGCGCTGTAAGGTTTTCACCATTGCCATCATCTGTCGAAAAACAAAAGATTTCCGCTTTGCCGACTACGTCAAGCGCTACCACCACCTCGCCAACGGCGAACCGTGGGTGTTTCGCGGCTACGGATGGCCCGGAATCATCGGAAATCCCGACGGAACTCATTCCGACTATTCGCAGTTCTCGGCTATCCCGTTCGGACTCGACATCTGGAACGTTTCGGCATGTTCGCGCTGCGCCGACTGTCTGGCTACCGACGTGGCAGACCTATCCGTGGGCGACCCTTGGGGCATCGACCGCGCCAACCGCAACGGTTGCAACTTCCTGTTGGTCAACACCCCCGCCGGCAAAGGCCTGCTCGCCGAAGCCGCCGACGACATTTCCCTCGAGCCGCTCTCTGCCGACGAAGCCCTCGCTGTGATTGACCGCAATGCCGTCAACCGAAAAGTGGACCGCCTGCGATACTACACGGGGCTTGACAAACGCTTTAAAACCGTTCTTAAATATAAAGCACTACAACTAAAAAGTGCGCTGGCAGGCTCGTTTGTCACCGCCGTCGGACATACTCGCCCGGGTGCCGCCGCCTGCCGACTTTTACTCGCTTTCGACAAACGAATTAAAAATCTACTACGATGAGAATTGGAATCGTTACCTTCTACTCCGAATGCAACTACGGTGCGTTCTTGCAAGCCCTCGGCTCGAAAAAAGTCCTCGAATCGATGGGCCACGACGTGACTTTTATAAACTTCAATCCGGCAAAAGACTCATCGTTTCTGCTCAAACTCGGTCTCCACGACGGCACGTTCTCTCGAAAAGTGGCACGCCGCTACAAGATATATTTCAAATACAAACTCAAGCCCTACTGCAAGCCTTATCTCGACGCATTCGCACGCGCACGTCATGACTTCTTCGCCGAAACGGAGAAAGTCGAAAAAAATCGTCTTGGCGAACTCGCCGAGCGTTTCGACTACATCTACGTCGGCAGCGACCAAGTGTGGAACACGCGCAACAGCGGGAGTGAACGGCTTTTCTATTTTCTCGACTTTTTCAAGTCGGGCGCGACTCGCAAAGTGAGTTATGCCGCTTGCTTCGGACAACTCGAGCAAAACGCCGCGCTCGAAGCCGATGTGCGCAAATGCCTCGCCGACTTCGATGCCATCTCGGTACGCAACGACGTGTCGCAACAACTCGTCGAACGCTACACCGGGCGCCGAGCGCCTATCGTCTGCGACCCGACGGTGCTCCTCGGCGACTTCAGTTTTGCCGAAAGCAACCGCGCCGACACCCTCGGCGACTACACTCTATTCTACTGCCTCGACGAGCGTCAACGCGCAAAGCACGAGAAAATGGTCGAGTTGCTGCGACAAAAATACAATCGCCCCGTGCTGACTATCACATCGTCGCACCACACCGCGTGGACTATCACCAACGCCGACACGACCGTCTACGACGCTTCGCCTTCCGACTGGCTCGCTCTCATGAGCCACGCTCGCTCGGTCTACACCGACTCGTTCCACGGCGCAATTTTCGCCCTGCTCTACCACAAGCCGCTTATCATTATGGCTGACGATAATGAGCGCGCATACCGCCTCCGCGACGCTTCGCAGAGATACGGAATTGCCGACAAATTTTGCACGACAGTCGACGAGGCTATCGCTCAAGCCGACGTCGAAATCGACTTCCCTACCGTCGACCGGCTCCTCGCCGACCATCGCGCCAAATCTACGTCATTCCTTAACGACGCTCTTCGATGAAACGCATTCTATATCTCACCAACATCGAAGCCCCCTACCGCGTGCGCTTCTTCAATGCACTCGCCGACCACTGCCGGCTGACGGTGGCTTACGAACGTCGCTCGTCGTCGAATCGCAATGCCGACTGGCTCCGCTCTGAAGGTCGTAATCACGAGGCTATCTTTCTCGAAGGTCGGAAAATCGGCGGCGAAAATTCGTTCACGTTTCGCATAATTTCACTCGTTCGACAAGGCTGGGACTTGGTAATCGTCGGATGCTTCAACAGTCCGATGCAGATTATGGCTATGCAAGCCATGCGCCTGCTCGGAATCCCTTACGCCCTGAATTTCGACGGCGAACAGTTCTTCGGAACGTCGCTGAAAGACCGCATCAAGCGACTCGTCGTCGGCGGCGCTTCGGCTTACATCATCGCCGGCAACGAAGCTGCGCGCAATCTGAAAGCGGTGGTCGGCGACAAACCGATTTTCGACTACCCGTTCAGTTCGCTGAGCCGTGCCGAGGTGGAGCGCAACGCCGCAATGCCGCGAATCGACGGCGGTTTCGTGCTCGTCGTCGGGCAATACGAAAACTATAAAGGCCTCGACATTGCCATCGAAGTGGCGCGCCGAGACCCGAATACGCATTATAAGTTTATTGGCACGGGACGTCGTACCGAAGAATTTTGCCGCGACCGACACGTGCCCGACAATGTCGAAGTCATTCCTTTCCTTGCCAAGCCGCAACTCGAAGAGCAGTATCGCAGTGCGCGAATGTTAGTACTGCCCTCACGCCGCGAATGTTGGGGACTTGTCGTCAACGAGGCGGCATCGTTCGGCACTCCCATTGTGGCAACGCGCGGAAGTGGTGCCGCCGTAGAATTTTTGGCAAACGACTATCCGCAATACCTTGCCGAACCCGACAGCGTAGACAGCCTTGCACGATGCGTCTCGAAATGCTTGACAAACGCCGACGAGACATATAGCGAATTCCTCCGAAACCGCTCACGCCGATACACCATCGAAGCTTCTGTCGATGCTCACATAAGCCTTATAGGTACTTACAGGTAAGAGGTAAGAGTGGAGAGACACCGATAAACGCTCGCCTCTTACCTCTTACCTCTCACCTCTTACCTCTTATTCTCAATCATATATTGAGCAATCTGAACGGCATTGAGTGCGGCGCCCTTCTTGATTTGGTCGCCAACGAGCCAGAACGACAGACCGTGGTCGTTGGTCAAGTCGCGGCGAATACGTCCCACATACACAGGGTCTTGATTAGCCACAAAGAGCGGCATCGGATACTTCTTGTTTTCCGGGTCGTCGACAACCACAACACCCTTTGCAGCCGCAAAAGCCGCACGCGCTTGCTCAACGCTAATCGGGTCTGCCGTTTCCACCCAGATAGCTTCGCTATGAGCACGCATAACAGGGACGCGCACACACATAGCACTCACGTCGAGGTCGGGAGCGTGCATAATCTTCTTCGTTTCGTTATACATCTTCATCTCTTCCTTCGTGTAGCCGTTGTCGGTAAACACGTCGATGTGAGGAATTACGTTGTACGCAAGTTGGTAAGCAAACTTCTCAACCTTCGGCTCGCGGCCTTCCGCCAAGTCCTTATATTGGCTGATAAGTTCGTCCATAGCGGCAGCACCTGCACCACTCGCTGCCTGATAGGTTGCCACGTGCACGCGACGTATCGGCGACAAGTCGTTGATGGCTTTCAGCGCCACTACCATCTGAATCGTTGTACAGTTCGGGTTAGCAATAATGTTGCGCGGCGTGTTGAACGCATCGTCGCCGTTCACTTCCGGCACAACCAATGGCACATCGTCGTCCATACGGAATGCCGACGAGTTGTCTATCATAATCGCTCCGTGTTTGGTTATCGTCTCGGCAAACTCGCGCGACGTACCTGCTCCGGCGGAAGTAAAAGCTATATCTACACCTGCAAAGTCGTCGCCGTGACAGAGTTCTTTGACTGTATATTCCTTACCTTTAAAGGAATACTTTCTGCCCGCGCTACGCTTAGAGCCGAAAAGTAATAGGTCGTCGATAGGAAAATTTTGTTCGTCAAGAACTCGCAGGAACTCTTGTCCCACAGCGCCACTTGCGCCTACAATTGCTACTTTCATTTCTTCTTTTTCGTATTAATTTGTTACAATTTCTTTCGCCTATTGCGAAATTTGTTGGCAAAAGTAGTGCAAGGTGAGCGAAAAACAAAACGAAAAACGAAGTTTTTTAGATTATTTGTCCATTTGTCCAAACCCATTTGTCCAACCTATAAGCAATAACCACCGCCGAAGGCGGTTAATACAGGCGGTTAATACAGGCGGTTAATAATTTGCTTTTTCCCTTGCCTTGCACTAATTTTCGCACGCGCAAATTAGGCTGCGGCTCGGATAAACAAACGCTGAAAACTGCATTTTCGCTTTGTTTTTCCCTCGCCTTGCACTAATTTTGCAGCAAAATTGTAAATATGCAAGCGGAAGAAAAGAAACTATTCATTGAAACTTACGGCTGCCAGATGAACGTTGCCGACAGCGAGGTCGTTGCCTCGGTGATGAAAATGGCAGGCTACGACATAACCGACAATCTCGAAGACGCCGACGCCGTCTTCCTCAACACCTGCTCGATTCGCGACAACGCCGAGCAGAAAATATTTGCACGCCTCGACTATTTCGCATCGCTCCGCCGTCGCCGTCGCGACTCGCGCTTGATTGTCGGCGTGCTCGGATGCATGGCTGAACGCGTCAAAGACGAACTCATCGAAAACCATGGCGTCGACATCGTGGCAGGTCCCGACGCTTATCTCGCGCTGCCCGACCTGGTGGCAGCTGCCGAAATGGGCGAAAAAGCCATCAACATCACACTCTCCACCACCGAAACCTACCGCGACGTTATCCCCACTCGCATCAGCCACAGCCGCACAAGCGGATACATCAGCATCATGCGCGGATGCAACAATTTCTGCTCCTACTGCATCGTGCCCTACACTCGCGGACGCGAACGCAGTCGCGAGCCGCGTAGCATCTTGGCGGAACTTGCCGACATGCAGAGCCGCGGTTTCCACGAAGTGATTCTCCTCGGTCAAAACGTCAACTCCTACCGCTACGTCGACCCCGAAGGCAACGTGCTCGACTTCGCCGGACTGCTCAGAATGGTTGCCGAAGCGGCGCCCGACATGCGCGTGCGGTTCACAACGTCGCACCCGAAAGATATGACCGACGAAATCATCCAAGTAATCGCCGACGTGCCAAACGTGTGCCGTCACATCCACCTGCCCGTTCAGTCGGGTAGCAACAAGGTGCTCAAGGCGATGAACCGAAAATACACCCGCGAATGGTATCTCGACCGCGTCGCTGCAATCCGCCGCATCGTGCCCGACTGCGGTATTACAACTGATATGTTCACCGGTTTTCACGACGAAACGGAAGACGACTTCGAGCAAACGCTCAGCCTGATGCGCGAGGTGGGATTCGACAGCGCATTCATGTTCAAATACTCCGAACGCCCCGGAACTTTCGCCTCGAAAAACCTCCCCGACAACATTCCCGAGGAGGTAAAAATCGACCGCCTAAACCGTATGATTGCTCTCCAAAACGAACTCTCCGCCGAAAGCAACCGCCGCGACATCGGCAAGACGTTTGAGGTGCTCGTCGAAGGCACAAGCAAACGTAGCCGCGACCAACTCTTCGGGCGTACAAGCCAAAACAAAGTCATCGTTTTCCCCCGCGGAAATCATCACATCGGCGAACTTGTCAACGTCCGTGTCGAATCGGCTTCGTCTGCCACGCTCATCGGCTCCGAAGTGTAACGACTCCGAAATAGCATAAAGCGCCCCCGACGATGACTGCATCTTCGGGGGCGTTTCGATAAGACAGGAATTACTATTTACATTGCAACCTTATGCGATATTCCGTTGACGACAAGTATGTAGAGTCCTTTGTGGAGTCCCGAAATCACATTGCTCGTCGGAAGAGGAATGCGCTGTCCGGATACGGAATAGAGACAAGCTGATTTTACACCTTGATTCAGTATAATCGCTCCGTCGGAAATCACGAAATACTGATTTGTTTTTTCCGTTATGGCATTAACACCACTTAAGCCTATGATATTTGAGAAATTCCAACCTTCTGCCTGCGAATATGTTGAAATAGCATCTTCCGGCACTTGCAGTACGGCATTTTGTATTGTTGCAACATTATAGACATTACTGCCAAGCGTCGGAGGACAAGAGTTTAGGCTTTTAACCACTTGAATATTCTCGCATTTCGAGAATGCAGAGCCGCCTATCGAACTAAGGTTTTCAGGCAAAGTGATTTCAGTTAGCCCGGTGCAATTTGAGAATGCACTTCCCCCTATTTCTGTGATAGAGTTCGTCAATACCAATTTATTAACATCCGATTGTGAATGGGTTAACATTTTGGTACTATTTGCATCATCTTTCACCTCAATTAGTTGGAGCAATGAAGACCCTGAAAATAAGTAGTTGTCTATCGT
>SFJG01000159.1 GCA_004555955.1 Bacteroidales bacterium
CTATTTTTTATTACCTTTGTATTTGGCAAATTGTACACTGACGCATGAGCTTGTGCTGCTATGCCCATAAGGCTGAACATCAAGCAACTACCTACAGCTTGGAGTGAGTGCTGTTTGCCGCATTACTAACACTGTTAATAACACATTGGCTGCCTCGGCTCGATGTCGGGCAGACAGATTTAAACAATAAAATATGAAAATTTACGGAAACATTTTCTTAGCACTATGCCTGATGGCACCTGTTGCCGGCAAAGCCGACATCAAGAGCAGTTCGCCCGAAGGCTACTTGTCGAGAGGCGTGGCAATGTATAACGACAAAAACTATGCAGGCGCCATCGACCAACTGACTCAACTTCAAATGATGCCTATCGATGCCAAGATGGCTGAATGTGCAGAGTTCTATATCGCACTTTGCCGATATGAGCGCAACGAGAGTCAAAGCAGCATTGCCCTTCAGCAGTATATCCTCTCACACCCATCGTCGCCGAATGTCGACTTGGCATGGGCTACCATAGGCAATCATCTGTTCTTTGCCGGAAAATACGGCGAAGCCGTGCGTCACTACGACAAGGTGCGCATCGAGGCTCTCGACGCCGACACTCAAGAGGACATATATTACCGCCGCGCCTACTCGCTGCTTCGCCTCGGCGAATATGAGCAGGCTCGCGTGGACATAAGCATGCTGCAAGGCACCAAGCGCTACGGCAATGCCTACACTTTCTATCAGGCTTATCTCGACTATGCCGCCGAACGCTACGATGCTGCTTTGCAGAAATTCAATCGCGTGAACCGCGCCGGCGAACTCGGCTATAATGCGCAATACTACATCTGCCAGATATATTTCACCCAAGGCGATTTCGAAAAGACCTCTACTCTTGCAAAATCGCTGCTCGCCGACGGTAATAACCCGGCATTTAAGAACGAGCTCAACCGACTCATTGGCGAATGTGCCTACCAAACCGGCGATGACGAGCAAGCCGAAAAATATCTCAAGACCTACATCGATGCAAGCGAGGGCGAACCCATCCGCTCGGCTGCCTATGCCTATGGCGTGGTGCAATATCGCAACGGCAACTACGACGAAGCCATAGCAAACTTCTCGAAAGCCACCGCCGAGAACGACGAACTCGCTCAAAGCGCTTATCAATATATGGGCAACTGCTATGTGCAGCTTCATCAGCTTAATCGCGCCTCGATGGCGTTTGAAAAAGCCGTGCAACTCGACTTCAACCGCGAAGTGACCGAAACGGCGTTCTACAACTACGCAGTGAGCCAAAACGAAGGCGGCCGCACACCGTTCAACAAGTCGATCGACATGTTTGAGCGATTTATCAACACCTACCCCAACTCGCGCTACACCGAGAAGGTGGAAGAGTATCTCATCAATGCCTACGTCACCACCACCGACTATCAGCGAGCCTTGCAGAGCATCAACAACATAAAGCGCCCGTCGCAAAAGGTGCTCGGCGCCAAGCAATATGTGCTCTATCAGCTCGGCGTGCAAGCCCTATCGAACAACGACGTAAAGGGCGCCAAGTCGATGCTCACACAGTCGCTCAACCTTGAGACCCACGACAAGAACATAGCCGCCGACACACGCCTCTGGCTCGGCGAATGTGCTTATCGCCTCGGCGACTACGCAAGCGCACAAAAGTATCAGTCGGCATTCCTTAAAACCGCCGCTGCAAGCAATGCCAACCGTTCGCTGGGCTATTACAACCTCGGCTACTCGCTCTTCCAACAAAAGAAATATGCCGATGCCCGCTCAAACTTCGAAAATGCCGCACAAAACGGCAATCTGAGCGCATCGCTCAAAGCTGATGCCTATAACCGCGCCGGCGACTGCCTCTACTACACCAAGCAATATGCCGCCGCCGAGAGCTGCTACGACAAGGCCTACAAGACCGATGCCTCGACAGCCGGCGACTATGCACTCTATCAGAAAGCCATCATGCAAGGCCTCGGAAAGAACTATTCGGCAAAAATCGAGGCTATCAACTCACTTATCAAGCAATATCCGGCATCGGCATGGGCAGCAAGCGCTCTGCTCGAGAAAGCCAACACCTATGTGCTGCTCAACGACAACAAGAGCGCCGAAGCAGCCTACCTACAACTCCTCGACGAGTATCCCGCCACTGCCGAAGCCCGCAAGGGTCTGCTGCAACTCGCCATCAACGAGCATAATATGGGCAACGAAACCAAAGCCATCACCACCTACAAGCAGGTAATAAGCAAATATCCTACCAGCGAAGAGGCTGCAGTGGCTGCCGACGACCTCAAACTCATATATGCCGATAAGGGCAACCTCAACGAATATGCCGACTTCCT
>SFJG01000061.1 GCA_004555955.1 Bacteroidales bacterium
TCCCTCGCCACGCCAAGCCGGCTCAGCTGCGCCCATCGCCTGACATCCGGATACCACGGCGCCATCTCATCAAATTCGTCCGATTCCTCGCTCACGATGGCCGCGATGATCCGCTCTCCGCCTTCCATGACGAAGACCTCCTGCGTCCGCAGGTCTTCCTCGACGAGCTCCCGGCTGGGATATTCCTCGCTCCATGTGCCGCAGGGCACGCCGATCAGCGAGTGATACAGAGCATGGATCGCCTCCGCGTCGCCGGGGTTGCCGCGCCTGATCGCGTATTGTTGGTTTCGCTCTCTCTCCATGTTCTTCCTGCCTTTCCGAGCGTGCTTGTGCGCGCAAAATCACCGCCGGCCCTTCCGGACGGCGTCCTTTTGCGGTATAATCATGAGGCGGACTGTATCCGCCACGTCCTTCGAGCTGCCTTTTTCCTGTCCCATCTGCACCGTCATCTGTTCAGGAGGTGATCGCCATGTGCAGCCGATACGCCCTTGACGAGGGATTTCTTCCCGAAGCGTGGAAGGCCTCCCTCTCCGCTCTGCGCATTCGTGAGCCTGCCATGAAGACCGGCGGAGAAGCGCTTCCCACGGATGTTGTCCCCGTGATCGCGAACAACCGGGCGATGCATCCCCGGCTCTTCGCCATGAAATGGGGCTACACACTGCCGGACGGACGCGTGCTGATCAACGCGCGCAGCGAGACCGCCGCACAAAAGCCGCTCTTCGCGCAGAGCATGCGCTGCCGCCGCTGCCTGATTCCTGCCTCACGCTATTTCGAGTGGGACAAGCGCGCCCGGGAAACGGTCAAATATGCCGTCGGCGACGTCTATTTAGGCAAAGTGAAGAAGCTTATGCCGGGACTTAACGCAGCTTTTGTTGATATCGGTTCCGACAAAGATGCCTTCCTTCACTACTTGGATTTAGGCTCTCAGTTTTCCTCTTTCAACGCGTTTATCCAAGGAGCACTCGACGACACGTCTAAGGTGCCTCAACTGTCGAAGCAAAAGCTTCTCCCCGACATTAACAAGCAAGGGCAGATTGCAGAAACGCTTACACTCGGCGACAAAATTGTTGTCCAAGTCGCTAAAGAACCTATCTCTACAAAAGGTCCGCGATTGACCACCGAGTTGTCTTTTACGGGACGCTTTTTAGTCCTGATTCCTTTCTCTAACAAAGTCTCTATCTCTCAGAAGATTAAGTCGACCGAAGAGAAAATGAGACTGCGACAAATCATCGAAAGCATTCGTCCGAAGAATTTCGGAGTGATTGTGCGTACGTCTGCCGAAAACAAGCGCGTTGCCGACCTCAACAACGAAATGACAACTTTGATGAAATGCTGGGAAGAGGTCATAGAGAAATTGCAAAAAAATACGCCGCCTGCCTTGCTCCACGAAGAGGAGAGCCGTGCCGTGAGCATCATTAGGGATGTCTTTAGCCCATCGTTTGAAAACGTCTATGTCAACGATGCCGACACATTTACGCAAATCTATAACTATGTGAGCTTCATCGCTCCCGAGCGTAAAGAGACCGTTAAACTCTATGCTAAAGACGAGCCCATTTTCGATGCTTTCAACGTCACTCGACAAATCAAATCATCGTTCGGCAAAACCGTATCGTTCAAAGCCGGTGCATACATCATCATTGAGCATACTGAGGCTCTTCACGTGATTGATGTCAATTCCGGTAACCGTAACAAGAACGTCGAAAACCAAGAAGAAAACGCTATCGACGTCAACATACGCGCCGCCGACGAAATCGCTCGACAGTTGCGTCTTCGCGACATGGGGGGTATCATCGTTATCGACTTTATCGATATGAGTACCGCCGAACATCGTCAGCGCCTCTACGAACACATGAAGGAGGTGATGGCTAACGACCGCGCTCGTCACAACATCTTGCCTCTAAGCAAATTCGGTCTTATGCAAATAACCCGACAACGTGTTCGCCCCGTGCTCGATATCGAAACTATGGAAACTTGTCCTTCTTGTTACGGCAAAGGGCTCGTGCAGCCTTCTCTGCTGTTTACCGACAAGTTAAAGGAGAAAATCGACTACGTCGTTCACTCCCTGAACATCAACGAATTTAAGATGTACATCCATCCTTACGTTGATGCTTATATCCGAAAGGGATTGTTCTCGTCGATTTACAAGCAATGGCGTCGCGAGTTTGGCAAGAAGTTTAAGGTCGTGCCTAATCAAGCTCTTGCATTCCTCGAATACAAATTCTACGACCGAGAAGGCAAAGAAATCGACGTCAAAGAGCGTAAAGACACCGCTCGAAGCTCCACGGAAAAACGCGAAAGCAAAGCTAACAAAGCAAGCAAAAACGCTGCTAAGGAAAACTAATCACTTATCAAAAAAGGCTGTCAGAATTCAAAACCGACAGCCTTTTTTGTGCGTTTATAAAAATTGTTATAGCAAGAATTCGTCAACATTTCGTGGTGTTATAACTTTGAACTCGGGATTTTGGTACGCTTTGAGAAAAGAATCAGGGCATTTGGCAGCTGCTTTGTTCGGATTCCATTTGAATTCAAAAGCTTTTATTTTGCCATCTTCTTCCTCAAGGTAGTCTATTTCTTGCTGTTGCTTTGTGCGCCAGAAGTATGTTTGGGCAAACGAACCGTTGTAAGCAAGCATTTTTCTTTCTATCATATAGACTATGGTTGTTTCTTATTGCACCTTCTCTAACTGTGCAAAGCTAATAACTTGCATTGATTTTTCAAAGAGAAAAATGACTTTTTTGGAACGGAATCCGAAAAAGTTATGACTTTCTTGGAATGGAATCCGAAAAAGTTATGACTTTCTTGGAATGGAATCCGAAAAAGTTATGACTTTCTTGGAATGGAATCCGAAAAAGTCTGTCGCAAAGGTCGCCGGGGTGCTCGAATCGAATAGTTGCAAAAAAAAGAGTCCGGCGCGGTGCCGAACTCTTTCGATGTTTCTATCGCAGAAGTATGTTACTTCACGATTACTTTTTGAGCCTTGCCATCAACTACAACGATGTACATGCCGCGAGCAACGTTGAACGCTTTGTCTGCGCTGTTGAGTGCTACTGTTTGACCTGCTGCGTTGTAGATTGAAGTCATGTTGCCACCTTCTACGCGGATTTCGCCGTTGAGGCCATAAACCTTAGCAGCCGATGCTTTTACGCTGCCAACGCCCGAAAGGCCGTCGTACAATGTCACTGTGCCGTTAACGATGTCGATATCGATGTAGTAAGAACCGTTAGCCACGATGTAGTTGTGTTCGCTTCCGAAGTAGCCGAGGGTTGCATCTTGGCTGAAGAAGAACGATGCGTCGCCTTGGTTTTTAAGGGTTGTGTTGCCTGTTTTTGCACCCCATTGGTTATTGTTTACCGGAGTCCAATCGCTATTGTTAGCGCCCAATGCTGAAGTGAACGAGAAGTAAGCGTTGCCGCCATCGTTGTTGAATGTAACTTTGGCTGCTGTCTTGTAGACGCCTTCTTGTTCGGTCGGCATCAAAACTGCTTCACCGTAAGAGGGATCCCATGCGTGACCGTCGATGTTGCCAACAACATAGAATTTGTCGGGGAATACTGTCATCGGTTTCTTTGTAAGCGTCATAGTCGCAGCTTCAGTGTTTGTCAAGTTGATGACAACGTGGTAAGAGCCACCTTCTTCGATGCGGATAGCGCCACCGCCGGCTTTGAGAGCGTTCTCGCCGATTACAGCGTTTGCATTGTCGGTTTCGAAGCCGTAGATGTTGCTGTTAACTGTGTCCCAATCGCCTATTTTCGTTGCAATCTTGAAGTTGTTGCCCGGGTATGCGTTGAAATCTGCTTCGTAAACGTCTGTGCTCGTTTCTTTTGCTTCAAGACCTACTGTCGGATTCCAGTTGCCGCCTCCTTCGATGCTACCTAAGAGGTAGATAACTTTCGGTGCGGGAAGGGTAAATGTGTATTGCGCAGCAAATTCACCGGGTTGGAATTGGTAGATGCGAACGGTTGTTTCGTTGATTACCTCAGCTGTCAATGATGTTCCATTACTTGAACCGTTGTTTACAGTTCCTTCTTTTTCATGAGTTGCAACAACTTCGTTGGTCGTTCTGTTTACAATCTGGAAGCCGTCGAAGTAAGTTGCTCCTGCAGGCTCAACTGTGTAGAGCGTTCCGCCAACGGTGAATACGTCGCCGCCCGAACTTGAACTAACATTACCTGCGCTAGTATAGGCAACCCATTTCGTTCCGTTATTGTGATAGAAATCTTTATTACCACGAACGCGGAAAGTAATGTCGTCGCTTTCCGGGTCGTCGGTAAGTGCAGTTGCAATAGTTAAGTTATCTAAGGAAATACCTGTTTGAATTGCTTTCGACTTTTCTGCTACTTGTTGACCGTTAGCAATGAAGATTTTTGCTATGGCAGTATTGCTTGCACCTGCGAAGAAAACAGCGCCACCTGCTTCACTAAAGATATCGCCAACGGCTTTGCCGAGGCCGTCCATACGTGCTGCCGTTACGCCTTTAGGCAATGTGATGTCGATTTTTTTAAACTCCTTTGTTGTGTGATTCCATAATGTTACGGAACCCATTGCACCGGCACCTGCCCAACCATTGAGGATAATCAAGTTGCCTGCGTTGTCGGTAGAAATACCCACTGCACCTGCGCCCGATTTACCTACTGTTTCTCTTTGGGTTCCGTCAAAGGCATACAAAGTTTTGCTACTTTTGTCGTTAACATAAACTTTACCGCCGACACCTGTGCCAAAGCGTGCTTCTGCAATCGCCGGAATGTCGGTTGTGTATTTCCAGTCTTGCGTAAGGGTGGTTTGTGCATTAGCCGACATTGCCACTAAAAGAGCGCCGGCTGCTACTAATTGAGTAATTTTTTTCATCATAAAATTTGTTTTTTAGTATTGAAAATTAATGAATTTACTAAGGTTAATTATTCGTTGGTAAAAGTACTAAATCTAAATGAATTAACAAAAATATTTTAATACAGAAAATTAAGGAACAGCATCTTTTGTCATTAAGCCATTTTTTTTCGATGCGGTTCCTTAATTTCGTTGTTATTTAAGTTTCGACATTATCGTTTGAGGAACGGCGTCTTTGTTTACTAAAATGCTCATTGTTTTTGCCAGGAAGTAGGGCTCCGACACGTAGAAAAATCCTTTGTAGATGTGGTCACTGTCCCACGAATTTTTCACTTTGTAGTATTTGTTGCCTTTTTGGTCAACGGCGCGACCTACGATAACCATACCATGGTCGTCGGTCGTTTCGTAGTTGTCGAATCCGCGTTGGCGCGATTCTTGCGTAACGGTTTCTTCTTCAACAGGACTCTTGAAGTCGTAGGCGGCATCTCGTTTTTCCGAATCTTTGAGTTTTACCCAGCGCGAAAGTTCGGTGCCTTCTTTGGCTTTCGCCATATCGATTTTGGGCAGCAGAGCCACGCCGTCGTACCATTTGAATCCTTTTTCGCTGACGTCGGCAGCCCAAAGCACTGTGTAGCCGGCATCGATGGCGTTATCGACCACGGCTTTCATTTCGTCGAGAGGCACGTTGTAGCTCGCCGCATTGAGCCAGTTATCGGGGATTTCGAGAACAAATTGTTCGTAAAATGGGTGGTGGGTATACGATGTTATCGAAATGTAGTTGTCCATATCGAGTCCCAACGACTGCGCAAACGATTGCGGGGTATAGGTTTTTCCTTGGTAGGTGAATGTTTCGGGCTCTTTGCCGAGGTAGGCGTCGAGGATGCCTTTGTAGCCTTCAAACCACTTTGTGCTGAGCTTTTTGTTGGGATTTTTGGCAATTTCTTCGAGGTAGGCTGTGAGCACGCGGGTGAGTTCGCTGTGGACGTGTTTGTCTTCGCCGTATTGCAGCCCGGTGTAGACGCTGTCGGGCACTATGCCGTAGTTTTTCCAAACGAAAGGCACGTCCATTGTGCCGCCGCCTTCCGCGAAGTTGGTTTTGCCGTAGTAGCGGATGTATTTGATGGCTTTATCGAGGTAGCAGTGGCGCACGACATACATTTCCGACAGGTCGTATTCGCCTTTGCCGGTGCGGAGCAATTCGTCTTCTAAGAACGAGATGCCGGAGAAGCTCCAGCATGTTCCCGTGATGTTTTGGTCTTTGACCGACGTTGTCGGATTGACTTTTGTGTCGGTGAAAATGAATGACGTATCGGCTTTTTCCACCGCTTTTTTCTTTGCTGCGAATGCGTTGATGCTGCATAAGGCAACGCATACTGCCAATGTTACTTTTATTGATTTCATATTCTTTTGTTTTTAGGTTGTTAGTATTCGTCCCACGATTTTATTTCGATGTCGTCGATGCTGTAACGGTGGATGGCGTCGACAAAAGCCGATGCCAGTCGGGCGTTGGTCAGCAGTGGCACGTTGAGGTCGATGGCGGCGCGGCGTATCTTGTAGCCGTTGCTCAACTCTTGGCTTGTCAAGTTTTTCGGGATGTTGACCACAATGTCGATTTCTTTGTTGTGGAGCATCTCGAGTGCTTGCGGTGTTTGTCCGATTTCGCTCGGCCAGTACACGCGGATTGCCGGTATGTTGTTGTCGATGAGATACTTATATGTGCCGCCGGTGGCGTAGATTTTGTAGCCCATTTCGTAGAGTGTGGCTGCTGCATCGAGCATGTCGGCTTTTTGCTTGGCAGAACCTGTGCTGAGCAGTACCGAGCGCTTCGGAATCTTGTAGCCTACCGAGAGCATCGACTTGAGGATTGCTTCGGAGGTGTCGTCGCCGAGGCAACCCACTTCGCCCGTCGACGACATGTCGACTCCGAGCACCGGGTCGGCGCCTTGCAGACGTGAGAAGGAGAACTGCGACGCTTTGATGCCGACGTAGTCGAGGTCGAAGGCGCTACCGCCGGGACGTTCTACGTCGATGCCGAGCATTACGCGCGTTGCCAGGTCGATAAAGTTGATTTTGAGCACTTTCGACACGAACGGGAAACTCCGTGAGGCGCGCAGATTGCACTCTATTACCTTGATATCGTTGTTCTTGGCAAGATACTGTATGTTGAACGGTCCGGAGATGTTGAGCGCTTTTGCGATTTGGCTCGAAATCTTTTTGATGCGGCGCACGGTTTCTACATAGAGTTTTTGCGGCGGGAATTGGATAGTTGCGTCGCCGGAGTGTACGCCGGCAAACTCTATGTGTTCGGAGATGGCGTAGGCTTTGATTTCGCCGTTTTGTGCCACGGCGTCCATCTCGATTTCTTTAGCATGTTGTATAAACTCGGTTACGACCACCGGATGCTCTTTCGACACGTTTGCCGCAAGTTTGAGGAATCGCTCGAGTTCGTCGTCGTTAGAGCATACGTTCATAGCGGCGCCGGAGAGCACGTACGACGGTCGGACGAGCACGGGATAGCCCACTTCGCCGACAAATTCTTCGATGTCGGCCATCGATGTCAATTCGCGCCAGCGCGGTTGGTCGATGCCGAGTCGGTCGAGCATCGACGAGAATTTGTGGCGATCTTCGGCGTTGTCGATGCTTTTCGCCGATGTTCCGAGGATGTTCACTCCGGCTGCGTCGAGGCGCGTTGCCAGGTTGTTGGGGATTTGTCCGCCGGTGGAGAGTATTACGCCGTGGGGCGTTTCGAGGTCGATGATGTCCATCACGCGCTCGTAGGTCAACTCGTCGAAGTAGAGACGGTCGCACATGTCGTAGTCGGTCGACACGGTCTCGGGGTTGTAGTTTATCATCACGCTGCGCCAGCCTTCGCGTTGGACGGTCATAAGCGCGTTGACGCTACACCAGTCGAACTCTACGCTGCTGCCGATGCGGTATGCGCCGGAGCCGAGCACAACGACCGAGCGGCCGTCGCCCTCGTAGTCGATGTCGTGTTCGCTACCGTTGTAGGTCAGGTAGAGGTAGTTGGTCTGTGCGGGATATTCGGCGCCGAGGGTGTCGATTTGTTTCACCACCGGGGTTATGCCGAGGCTTTTGCGCAGGTTGCGCATTTCGAGCAGCGATGCGTTGTCCATACTGCTTTTGAGCACGGCGCGCGCTATCTGGAAGTCGGTGAAGCCTTGCTCTTTCGCTGTGCGTATCAGTTCTGCGGGTAGGTCTTTCAGGTCGCTGTAGTCTTCGAGTCGACGCGCTGTGGTGAGCAGGTTGTAGAGACGGTAGAGGAACCATCGGTCGATTTTCGTCAGTTGGTGCACTTTCTCTACGTCGTAGCCTTTGCGGAATGCCGTTTCGATAACGAAGATGCGCTTGTCGGTAGGCTCTTTGAGCGCTTGGTCGATGTCGCCGACGTTGATGGCTTTGTTTTCAATAAATCCGTGCATGCCTTGCCCAATCATGCGCAGACCTTTTTGGATGGCTTCTTCGAAGGTGCGGCCGATTGCCATGACTTCGCCGACGGATTTCATCGACGAGCCGATTTCTTTCTTCACGCCGTGGAATTTGCCAAGGTCCCAGCGCGGTATCTTGCAGACTACGTAGTCGAGGGCGGGCTCGAAGAATGCTGACGTTACTTTAGTTACAGTGTTTTTGAGGTCGAACAGTCCGTAGCCGAGTCCGAGTTTGGCGGCTATGAATGCCAGGGGATAGCCTGTGGCTTTGGAGGCAAGGGCGCTACTTCGGCTCAGTCGGGCGTTGACTTCGATGACGCGGTAGTCCATCGACTGCGGGTCGTAGGCATACTGCACGTTGCATTCGCCGACGATGCCGATGTGGCGGATTATCTTGATGGCGAGGCTGCGCAGTAGGTGGTAGTCGTCGTTCGACAGTGTCTGCGACGGCGCAACGACGATGCTTTCGCCGGTGTGGATGCCCAGCGGGTCGAAGTTTTCCATGTTGCAGACGGTGATGCAGTTGTCGTAGCGGTCGCGCACCACTTCGTATTCAACTTCTTTCCAGCCTTTCAGCGACTTTTCGACGAGCACTTGCGGCGAGAACGAGAGCGCTTTTTCGGCAATTGCGATGAGTTGGTCGCGGTTGTCGCAGAAGCCGCTGCCGAGTCCGCCGAGAGCGTATGCCGCACGGACAATCACGGGATATCCCAAGCGGTCGGCGGCGGCGAGGGCGTCGTCGATGGTGTCGACGGCTTCGCTCTTGATGGTTTTTATGTCGATTTCGTCAAGACGTTTAACGAAGAGTTCGCGGTCTTCGGTGTCCATTATGGCTTGTACGGGTGTGCCGAGCACTTCCACGCCGTGGCGTTCGAGCGTACCCGATTGATAGAGCTCGACGCCGCAGTTGAGGGCTGTCTGTCCGCCGAAAGCGAGCAGGATGCCTTGTGGACGCTCTTTTTCGATTACTTTCTCTACGAAGTAGGGTGTCACCGGCAGGAAGTAGATTTTGTCGGCAAAGCCTTCCGAGGTCTGCACGGTGGCGATGTTGGGGTTGATGAGCACGGTGGTGATGCCTTCTTCTTTGAGGGCTTTGAGGGCTTGTGAGCCGGAGTAGTCAAATTCGCCGGCTTCACCGATTTTCAGCGCGCCCGAGCCGAGAAGTAATACTTTCTTTATGTTTTTTATATTGTCTGTCATAACCCGAATTGTTTAGAGGAGTTTAACGAAGTCGTCGAAGATGAAGTCGGTGTCGAGAGGACCGCCGCATGCTTCGGGGTGGAATTGTGCGGAGAAGAACGGCTTGGTGCGATGGCGTATGCCTTCGTTGGTGTTGTCGTTCATGTTGACGAATAGCGGTTCCCAGTCGTCGGGCAGGGTAGAGCCGTCGACGGCAAAGCCGTGGTTTTGCGACGTTATGAAGCAGCGATTTGTGCCCACTTGGCGCACCGGCTGGTTGTGGCTGCGGTGGCCGTATTTGAGTTTGTAGGTGGTCGCTCCGGCGGCTTTGGCGAGCAGTTGGTTGCCCATGCAGATGCCGCACACGGGGCGGTCGCCTCCGAGGGCTTTGCGGATGTTGGCTACGGTCTGTTCTGCCATGGCGGGGTCGCCGGGGCCGTTGGAGATGAACAAGCCGTCGTAGTCGATTGTCGAGAAGTCGTAGTTCCAGGGCACGCGCACTACTTTTACGCCGCGGCGCACGAGCGAACGTATGATGTTGTTTTTCACGCCGCAGTCGACGAGCACCACTGTCTTGTCGCCGCTACCGTAGGTGATTACTTTCGTGCAACTTGCTTCTGCCACGAGGTTGCGGCTGTTGGGGTCGTCGAAGTCGGTCGGCGTGCATCCTTCAACGGTGATTCTTCCGAGCATCGAGCCTTTTTCGCGCAGACGCTTGGTGAGCGCGCGGGTGTCGATGCCGTAGATGCCTGCTACGTTTTCGGCTTCGAGCCATTCGGCAAGGCTGCGCTCTGCCAACCAGTGGCTGTAGCGGAATGAGTAGTCTTGACACACGATGGCTTCCGGGTGGATGCGCTCGCTCTCGACGTAGCTTTCCAAGCCGTCGGCGGCGACGGCGCTTGTCGGCGGTACGCCGTAGTTGCCCGACAACGGATATGTTGTCACTAAGATTTGCCCTTTGTACGACGGGTCGGTGAGGCTCTCGGGATAGCCTGTCATGGCTGTGTTGAACACCACTTCGCCGGCGCACGCTTTGTGGCTGCCGAACGATTTTCCTTCATACACTGTCCCGTCTTCCAATTCGAGCACGGCTTTTACTGTCTCTATCATATATACCTTCTTGGAATTGTTTGCTTATTCTGTTATTTTATAGAGAATTTCCGACGTCGAACCGGCTTTGTGAGCTGGCTCTGCGTCGGAAAAGCATATCATTTCGTTTTTGTCGTTTACCGAATACGAAATATTACGATTCATACTCTCTTTGTTTTTGCAAAGATAGTAATTGTTTCGCTATTGTGAAAATATTTGCTTGAAAAAGGCTTGTTAGCCTGCATTATTCTTACTATTCCGTCACGAAAGGACTAAATGGTAATGCATTAGCGTGAGCACAGCGATGACGATGTAAAATGTAGTAAATCCTACCTTTAAAGAGGAAGAGCGAGCATTGCGCTAAGGTGTTGGCAGTTAGCCCTTGCAGTAGGAATGGTAAGAATAATGCAGGCTATAGCATCGATTTGATTACTTCGAAGGCTTTTTCGAGGATTGTGTCGCGTCCGTTGAGTCGGTCTTCGTCGGTCATGTCGATGCGGCAGCCTTCGGAGGGGTCGACGCCGAATTCGGTGAGACGGCGGTCGGCGTCGTAGATTGGTGCTGCGCTGAAACGCACTCCCCAGCCGTTGGGGAGCTCTGAGGTGAAGGGCATTCCGCAGCCGCCGCCGGTGGTGTCGCCTACGATGCGCACGCCGGGGAGGGTCTTCATTATCGACACGAAGTTGTTGGCGGCACTGAATGTGGCGCGGTTGGTGAGCACAACGACGGGCTTATAGTAGCGCACGTGCGACGTCGATGGCTCAAGGTAGTAGGCGTAGGGCTCGGAGAAGTCGTCGTGGGCGGGGCCGCGCTTGTGGCTGATGTACCCGGCGAGGGTTTTCTCTTTCATAAATCGTCGGGCGAGGATTTCGGCATTGGGGAGCAGTCCGCCGCCGTTGTCGCGTACGTCTATGATGAGTCCGTCGGTGGTGGCGAGGTAGGCGAGCACGAGGTCGAGGTTGCCTTCGCCGATGCTGTTTTCGAACGACTCATAGTGCATGTAGCCGATGTTGTTCTTCAGTATTTGGTAGTCGATGCCGTTGACGCGCCGATAGTCGAAGTTGAGGTAGTGTTCGCGGATGAGCCGTTCGTCGTAGTTGGTCGGGTATTGTTCCCAAATCCAGTAGCGCGACACGTCGAAGGTCGACATCAGATTGGTGTGACCGTCTTGGAGGGTCTTGAGCATGTCGCTGAGCACGCGGAAGAGTTCTTCGGAAGTCATCGTCGGCGAAATCTTAGCGGCATATTCGGTCTTAACGGCTTGCCAGTCAACGCCTTTGTATTCGAAAAAGCAGTAGTGTTCGTCGAGAATTGTCCAGAGTGCTTCGAAATTGCCTTGCGGATTGTTGGCATATTCCTCCACATCATGGCATGAGGTGAAGAGCAAAGGTAAGATGGATAATAGTAGATATTTGATGAAATGTTTCATAAAAGTAGTCTTTTTTTGTTCGTCGGTTATCCGGTGCGGGAATCGGGAACAGGGTGTAGCCCAATAACCCAATAACCGCGCCTGGTACGTCCGCCGTAGGGTCGCGCCTTGGTGCGACCGGGTATGGGTGGGAGAGCGGAATCGGTCCACTAACCTCTAACCACTAACCTCTCACCACGCCGGAGGCGTCTGCACCCCGGGTGTCGTCAAGATGCAAGCTTGGAGAGCTTGCGGTTTTTGGTTAACCCCACCTTGCCGCTTGCGGCTAGGTGGGGTAGTGCCTGAAAATCC
>SFJG01000006.1 GCA_004555955.1 Bacteroidales bacterium
TAGTGGCAAATGCAGCCTAAATCTTCAGATTTTGTGTATAAAATAGAGACTGTCTAAACTTTGGTTGTTAGACAGTCTCTTTTTGTATTATTATACACGTAAGTATTTAATATTATTAAATTTACACAATAATTATTTTTATGCTTTGTGCTGTAAAATATTTGTGATTATATTTGCAACGTAATATATTGGCGAATGGCAAAAGCTGAATTTCATAAAAGGTTGATGGACTTACAAGACAATTTGCTCTCGTTTGCTCTCAAGTTGACGTCGAACTATGACGACGCCCACGATTTGCTGCAAGACACCACGTGCAAGGCGCTTGTCAACGAGCAGAAGTATGTCGACGATTCAAATTTCCGTAGTTGGGTCTTTACCATTATGCGCAATATCTTTATCAACAATTATCGTCGGGTGGTTCGTTCGCAGACGGTGGTCGACAAAAGCGACGACCTCTATCAGATGAACTTGCCGCAGATTGAAGCCTCCGAAACCCCGGAAAATTCCTACACTTTGTCGGAAGTTACGCAAGCCGTCAACGAGTTGCCGGAGGAATATCGCCGCCCGTTTTCGCTCCATGTGGCAGGCTATAAGTATCAAGAAATCGCCGAGATGATGCAATTGCCGTTGGGTACGGTGAAAAGTCGCATCTTCTTTGCCAAGCAGAAACTTCAACAACAACTTCGGGAGTATCGATAAGCGGGGTGTCGTTTATCGTTTATCGTTTATCATTTATCGTTTATCGTTGGGCGCGGCTTGCGTTTGGCGATTTTTTTATTCTTCGTAAATCATTTTGTGAGTCATACCGCCGTCGACAACTATGTCGGTGGCTGTAATGAAGTCGCTCTCGGGCATCGACAAGTATAGGCAAGCCGAGGCGATGTCGTCGGGACGTCCTACTCGGCGCGACATGTGTTGCTCGTGGTCGACGGCTCGCAGCGTGTCGTAGTTGCCTGTCTCAATCCATCCGGGCGAAATAGAGTTGACCGTGATGTGATATTTTGCCAACGAAGCCGCCAATGCGTGGGTGAGAGCAGCGACGCCGCCTTTCGTGGCTGCATAGGCTTCGCTGTCGGGCTCGCTCATAATGTGGCGTGTCGACGATATGTTGATTATTCTGCCATAGGTTGACGGTTCGGCAAGGCCGGCGCGATGTCGTGCCATGGCTTGCGCCGTGATTATCACGGGGCGTAGGTTGGTGGCGACAGTTTTGTCGAATGCGTCGAGCGAGAGCGATTCCAGTGGCTCGAATTTGCAGATACCGACGTTGTTGACCAAGATGTCGAGGTCGCCCCAAAGGGCAATTACGCTTTCTACGGCGTGTCGCAGAGCCGACGCGTCTGTGACGTCGACTGGATAAAATCGCGAGCCGGTGGCTTCCGCGGTTGCTTGTCCTGCACGGCTGTCGATGTCGCAGAAAGCAACGCGGCATCCTGCCGAGCAAAATCGTGCAACGATAGCCCGTCCGATGCCTTTTGCGCCGCCGGTGACGAACACTCGGCGAGGCGGGAACTTCATCTGTATAGTGCCCGCCTTGGGGAGTGTCGTAGTGCGTTTTGTTTGAGGCCGTTTGCCTCGGTTTGCGTTATATTCTTCGAATTTCTTCTCCAAATAGTTGTCTGCCATTATTTTACCAAGCGTTGTAGTGAATGTTTTCGGGTTTCCACTTGTCTTTAGGCTCGGGCGACTCGGCAGGGTAGCCTACGGGTATAACGTTGAGAGGCACAACGTAGTCGGGCAAACCGAGTACGGTGCTTACCGGAGCAACTCGCTCGGTGGGGTAGACGCCTGTCCAAACTGCGCCCAGACCCATGGCATGTGCTGCCAACAGGAGGTTCTCGGTAGCCGCCGAAGCGTCTTGAATCCAAAAGTCTTCACCGTTGCCTTCGATGGTTTTGTGCTTGTTGCCGCAAACCACGATTGCCAACTGCGCTTGTTTGAGCATCTTGGCGTAGGGTAGGCTGTCGGAAAGGGCGGCGAGCACTTTTGCATCGTTGACAACCACAAAATCCCAGGGCTGCTTGTTCATTGCCGTGGGAGCAGCCATAGCTGCACGCAGGAGGGTTTCAACTTTCTCCTGCTCAACAGGTTGCGACGTATAAGCGCGGATGCTTGTTCGTGTTAAGATTGTAGATACGGTGTCGTTCTGACTTTTGCCGTTGACGCAGAACGCCACGTAGGCGAGTGCGCAAACCGCAACGGCGAGAACGATGTTGATAATTAACGAGATTCGTTTCATTTTTTATAATAGTTTTGTTTGATTGTAGGCAGATTCTTCTGCAACTCCGCAATGCGTTTGGCGTCGCTGGGGTGTGTGCTCATGAATTGGGGTACTTTAGCCGACGATGACGATGACATTTTTTGCCAGAACGTAACGGCAACTTCGGGATTGTAGCCCGCCATAGCCATAAAGATAGTACCCATATAGTCGGCTTCGATTTCGTGTTTGCGCGAGAATGGCAACATAACGCCGTACTGAGCGCCGAGACCGAAGACGCCGCTTGCCAGTGTCTGTACCATTGCACTCTTGTTGGCTACCGTTGCGCTCAGAATCTGAGCACCGTATTGTGCCATAACTTGCTGACTCATTCGCTCATTGCTGTGTTTAGCCACTGCGTGTGCCACTTCGTGACCGACAACCACTGCCAATTCGTCGTCGCTCGACACGATGCTCATCAGACCCTCGTAGACAACGATTTTGCCACCCGGCATACAAAATGCGTTGACTTGGCTGTCTTTTACCAAACTGAACTCCCATGAGAAGTTGCTCAGCTCGCTCGACATACCGTTCTGGCGAAGATAGCTCTCCGTGGCGGCGGCGATTTTTTGCCCAACGCGAGTAACCATTGCCGTTTGTGTCTTGTTGGTCGATTTCGTTGCCGTCTTCATATAATCGTTGTATTGTGTCAAACTCGAAGAAAGTACTTCTTGGTCAGAAACCAACAAAAGTTGTTTTCTGCCTGTTACGGGAACAGAACTGCAACCTGACAAAATTAGCATAAGTGCTAATGCAAACGTGAAAATTTTTTTATCCATTGTCTATAATCATTAAGTTTGGCCGAATATCGGTCGTTTCGTCTTTTAATTGCGACAAAATTACGATTTTATCTCCGAAAGTGCAAGTTTTTTTGTTGTAACAGTTTTGCAACTTTGCCTCCGCATCATTGCCTCGGCGCAAAAAGCACATTTGCTCTGAAAAACAAATCTGAAAACTTTCGTTTTCGCTTTGTTTTCACTAATTTTGCATACTAAACGACGAGAATAATAACAAACACAATATATGGAAAAGAAATTTCGACGCACAATGGTGACAGCCGCACTGCCGTATGCCAACGGACCGGTGCACATCGGTCACCTTGCCGGGGTGTATGTGCCGGCAGATATCTACGTTCGTTACCTCCGTCTTAAAGGCGAGGACGTTGTCTTCGTCGGCGGCTCCGACGAGCACGGTGTGCCTATCACTATCAAGGCAAAAAAGGAGGGCGTAACGCCGCAAGACATCGTTGACCGCTATCACAAAATAATCAAAGAGTCGTTTGAAGGTCTCGGCATCTCGTTCGACGTCTATTCGCGTACGACGTCGAAAATCCATGCCAAAACGGCGAGCGACTTCTTCAAGAAACTCTACGATAAGGGCGAATTCGTCGAAAAGACAACGATGCAATACTACGACGAAGAAGCACATCAGTTCCTTGCTGACCGCTACATCGTCGGCACCTGCCCTCACTGCGGCAACACCCGTGCCTACGGCGACCAGTGTGAAGCCTGCGGTACGTCGCTCAATGCTACCGACCTAATTGACCCAAAGTCGGCTATCACCGGTAACGTGCCTGTTCTTCGCGAAACCAAGCACTGGTATTTGCCCCTCGACAAGTGGGAGCCGCGTCTGCGTCAGTGGATTTTGGAAGAGCATAAAGAGTGGCGTCCTAACGTCTACGGTCAGTGTAAGTCGTGGCTCGACTTGGGCTTGCAGCCACGTGCCGTGAGCCGCGACCTCGATTGGGGCGTCCCCGTGCCGGTTGAAGGTGCCGAAGGTAAGGTGCTATACGTCTGGTTCGACGCGCCTATCGGATACATCTCCAACACCAAAGAGTTGCTCCCCGACGATTGGGAGAAATATTGGAAGGACAAAGATTCGCGTATCGTCCACTTTATCGGTAAGGATAACATCGTGTTCCACTGCATAATTTTCCCGGCAATGCTTATGGCAGAAGGGTCGTATCAGTTGCCCGACAACGTGCCTGCAAACGAGTTTCTCAATCTCGAAGGCGATAAGATTTCGACCTCGCGCAACTGGGCGGTTTGGCTCAACGAATACCTCGAAGACCTGCCCGGCAAGCAAGACGTGCTGCGCTACGTGCTTACTGCCAACGCCCCCGAAACTCGCGACAACGACTTCACTTGGAAGGACTTCCAAGCGCGCAACAACAACGAACTCGTGGCTATCTTGGGCAACTTCGTAAATCGCACGCTGGTGCTCACTCACAAATATTTCGACGGAATAGTGCCCGCTTGCGGCGAACTCACCGACTACGACCGCGCTTCGCTTAACGAATTTGCCGACGTCAAGGCCACGCTCGAAAAGTATCTCGACACATTCCGTTTCCGCGACGCGCAGAAGGAGGCTATGAACCTTGCTCGCATCGGCAACAAATATCTCGCCGATACAGAGCCTTGGAAACTCGCCAAGACCGATATGGCTCGCGTGGCTACGATTTTGAACCTGTCTTTGCAGATTACGGCAAACCTGGCAATCGCTTTCGAGCCGTTCTTGCCGTTTATGTCGAAAAAGTTGCGCACGATTCTCGGTATGCACGAATTCTCATGGAATGCCCTCGGCAGCGTCGACATCCTCTCGGCAGGCGCAACAATCGGTCAGCCCGAACTCTTGTTTGAGAAAATCGGCGACGAGGTTGTTGAGGCTCAGGTCAAGAAACTTGTCGACATGAAGCGTGCCAATGCGCTTGCCAACTTCGAGCCCAAGCCCGTTGCAGCCCCCGTGGCGTTCGACGAATTTATGAAGATGGACATTCGTGTGGGTACGGTTTTGGAATGTGAGAAGGTCAAGAAAGCCGACAAATTGCTCAAGTTCCGCATCGATGACGGAATGGGTGGCAGAACTATCGTGTCGGGCATTGCGAAATTCTATAACCCGGAAGATTTGGTAGGCAAGCAAGTGTGCTTTGTTGCCAATTTCGAGCCGCGAAAACTCAAGGGCATCGAGTCGCAAGGCATGATTCTTTCGGCAGAAAACGCCGACGGCAGCCTTGTCGTTATCGGTCCGCAGGGTCCTGTTGTGCCGGGGTGTCAAGTCGGCTAAAACTCATAAGTCAAGATAGTGGCGATGGAAGAGACGGCAATAACGCTTCTGGAATTCAGTCGGCGGATTGGCGCTCTTATGCGCAGTCCGCAACTTCAGCGTTGTTGGATTGTTGCCGAAGCGGTCGACGTAACAGTCCGCGGCGGTCATTGCTACCTTGAACTCGTTCAAAAAAATGCGACGACCAACGTCGTCGAAGCAAAGGTGCGCGCAGTGATTTGGGCTAACGTCTATAGTCGCTTGCGCGTCGCTTTTGAAAAAGCCACCGGGCAGCCTTTGCAATCGGGCATGAAGGTGATGGTCGAGGTGAGCGCCAACTTTCACGAGCAGTACGGATTGTCGTTGATTGTAAGTAATATCAACCCGACCTACACGCTCGGCGATATGGCTCGCCAGCGGTTGGAAATTGTCAATCGGCTAAAGCGAGAAGGCATCATCGACCTCAACAAACGCCTGCCTTGGTGCGTCGCACCGCAGCGCATTGCCATCGTTTCGGCAGACTCGGCTGCCGGCTACGGCGACTTCATCGACCAGTTGCACCGCAATCCTTACGGGTTAAAGTTCTACACAAAACTCTTTTCAGCCTATATGCAAGGCGTCAACACAGTGCCTTCCGTGCTTGCCGCTTTGCGCCGCATCGAACAACTTCAAGCCACGTTCGACTGCGTGGTGGTGATACGAGGCGGTGGCGCTACGGCTGAACTTAACGTGTTCGACAACTACGAATTGGCTGCTGCGCTGGCTCGCTTTCCGTTGCCAACGATTGTCGGCATCGGCCACGACCGCGACTATACGGTGCTCGACGAGGTGGCTTCGGTGAGGGTGAAAACGCCTACGGCTGCCGCCGAGTTTCTCATCGACAAAGGTCAGAAGGCGCTTGCTCGTCTCGACGACATCTCGCAAACAATTGCCGACATTACCAATCAAATGCTCGTTGATTCGCGCCGTCAGTTAGACTATATTGCTAATACTATTCCGCTTGCTGTCAAGCAGATAATGACTGTTTCGAAGGCAAATCTTTCAAACTACGCTCGGTCGATTCCGTTGTGCGCAAAGTCGCGCATTGATTCATCCGACAAAGATTTGCAGCTATATCTTGTCAGAACTCGCCAGGCGGTCGAAGCTGTTATGAATCGCGAACGTCATCGCCTGGAGGTCTTCTCGACGCAAGTCGATTTGCTGTCGCCTCGGCAGGTGTTGCGCCGCGGCTACTCGTTGGTGATGTGCCACGGAAAGTTTGTCACCAATGCTTCACAACTCAAGCCCGGCGACACCATTGTGACGCATTTTGCCTCCGGAAAGGCATCCTCTAATATTATTGAAATTAAAGAATAACGTTATGGAAGAAAAAGATATAACAAAGATGACCTACAGCGAAGCCATCGACGAGTTGGAGCGCATCGTAGCCGAAATGCAGTCCGACCGCTGTAGCATCGACAACTTGTCGCGCTACACGTCGCGCTCGCTCGAGTTGCTCAAGGCTTGTAAGGCACGCCTGACCAAGACCGACGAAGAACTCAAGAAAATTCTCGAACAAATCGATTAACGCTGCTATTCTCCCGCAGCGAATTCCATCAAGTATGCTTTGATGAAACCATCGATGTCGCCGTCCATCACGCCTTGCACGTCGCTCGTTTGGTAGCCCGTGCGATGGTCTTTGACGCGCCGGTCGTCGAACACGTAACTGCGAATCTGCGAACCCCACTCAATCTTCTTCTTGCCGGCTTCGATTTTTGCTTGTTCTGCCATACGGCGTTGCAATTCCATGTCGTAGAGTTGCGAACGGAGCAGGCGCATTGCGTTTTCGCGGTTGTCGAGTTGCGAGCGTGTTTCGGTGTTTTCGATAAGAATTTCGCGTACTTCGCCCGTGTCGGGGTCCTTATAGTTATAGCGCAAGCGCACGCCGGTTTCTACCTTGTTGACATTCTGACCGCCGGCACCGCCGCTGCGGAATGTGTCCCACGATATGTCGGCAGGATTGATTTGCACCTCTATCGAGTCGTCGACCAACGGCGTTACGAATACCGACGCAAACGATGTCATTCGCTTGCCTTGGGCATTGAACGGTGATACGCGCACCAATCGATGTACGCCGTTTTCGCTCTTCAAATAGCCGTATGCCATATCGCCCTCTACCTGAATGGTTACCGACTTTATGCCGGCTTCGTCGCCTTCTACCAGGTGGACTATCGATGTCTTATATTTGTGGTTTTCGCACCAGCGTAGATACATACGCATCAGCATTTGCGCCCAGTCTTGGCTTTCTGTGCCGCCGGCACCGGAGTTGATTTTCAGCACTGCTCCGAGTTTGTCTTCTTCGCGGCGCAGCATGTTGCGGAGTTCTACCTTCTCGAATGCCTCTGTCACATTTGCATACATTTCGTCGACCTCCGCTTCGGTGATGAGTCCTTCTTTGACAAAGTCGAATGCCAAAGCCAGTTCGTCGACCATCTTCGAAATCTCTTCGTAACTGTCAATCCAATAATGCAATTCTTTGACTTTGCGCATTTGCTTTTCAGCGGCTTTTTGGTCGTTCCAAAAGTCGGGCACATGTGTGCGCAATTCTTCTTCTTCTACTTCGACACGCTTGCTGTCGATGTCAAAGATACCTCCTCAACGCCAACTTGCGTTCTTCTGTCTCTTTTAGCTGGTCCGGTGTAATCATCAGTGAAATTTTTCGCGAAGTTCGGACTTTTTCGGCTAAAAGTCAAAAATATTGGCTAAAAACTGATGTTTCGCAAATAAAATCCGTAAATTTGCACTGATAATCCTACGGATAACGAAATGCAGAGACAAATAATACGATACTTACTTACCTATTTGTTTGTAGTTGTGGTTTTCGCCATAGAGCGAGCCGTCTTTGTCGGCTTCTACAGCAAAGCAATCAACCTTGCCGGGACGGCAGACTTGTTCCGCATCCTTGCACACGGCGTGCCGATGGACTTGGCGGTGGCGGGCTACGTTGCTATTCTTCCGGGGCTCATGCTCGTCGTTGAATCGGCGCTCAACGCACGTCGCAAATGGCTCAAATGGGTTGAAACAGGCTATTTCATCACAATAAGCCTCTTTCTGTCGCTAATATTTGTTGTCGACATAATACTTTACGACTACTGGGGTTTCCGCCTCGACATGACCCCGGTGTTCTACTTCACGTCGTCGCCCGCCGATGCTTTGGCAAGCATTTCCGTGTGGGTTGCAGTTGGCGGCTTTTCCGTTGTGCTACTCTGGGCTGCTTCTTTGTTTGCAGGCTTCTATTTTATATTTCTTAACCCGCAATTTGTGTGCTCGGAGCGCCGTCGTTGGCTTACTCCGACCGTTTTGTTTGTTGCTACAGCGGCACTGTTTATCCCCATACGCGGTGGTTTTACAGTGTCGACAATGAATCTCAGCAAGGCGTATTTCAGCCAAAACCAAGGCTATAACCATGCAGCCGTCAATCCCGCCTTCAGTCTGCTCTACAGCGCTTCGCACCAAACCGATTTCGGCTCGCAGTTTCGCTACCTTACCGACCAACGGCGCGCCCAAGTTATGGCTACGATTGCTCCGACCGACGACAGTTCCGACGTCCCGGCGATACTCTCCACGTCGCGTCCCGACGTTATCGTCGTGATTCTTGAAAGTTTTTCGAACCACATCCTGCCCGTTACCGGCGGCGAGCCTATTGCCATGTGTCTCGACAGCATCGCTCGTCAAGGATTGACGTTCACGCGGTTTTATGCCAACTCGTTCCGCACCGACCGTGGCTTGACTTCGATAATCAGCGGTTATCCCGCTCAGCCGACTACGAGTATCTTGAAGTACGTCGAGAAGGCGGAAACGCTGCCTTCCTTCCCCAAAAGTATGAAAGCGGCAGGCTACGACTCGGCATACTACTACGGTGGTGATGCCGATTTTACCAATATGAGTGCCTACTTGGTGTCGTGCGGCTTTGAGAAAATCATCAGCGACAAAGATTTCGCTCTTTCGCAAAAGATGAGTAAATGGGGAGCCAACGACGGCGACCTCGTCGACCGATTCCTTGCCGACTACCTTGCGGAAAAGACGACAAAGCCTCGTCTGCGCATCGTGCAAACGTCGAGTAGCCACGAACCGTTCAACGTGCCCTACAACCGCTTCTCTGACCCACGCGCAAATGCTTTCGCCTATGCCGATGCTGCCGTGGGGCGCCTCGTCGATGCCATTCGCCAAAAAGGCAACTGGGCAAATACGCTCTTCGTGTTTGTCCCCGACCACTATGGTTGCTACCCCGAACTGACCGATAAAGCCGCTCGCCACGAAATCCCTCTGATTTTTGCCGGCGGAGCACTCACACGAACCGGTGTCGACGATACATATGCTTCGCAAATCGACTTGGCGGCTACGCTGCTCTGTCAGTTGGGCATCGACCATAGCGAATTTGCATTCAGCAAAAACGTGCTCGACCCGCATTCGCCGCACTTCGCTTATATCTCCGAACCGGGAATATTCGGCATAATCTCTGTGGAGAATACCTACATTTATAACTATGAAGCGGAGTCTGCCATCGTCGACACAGGTGCGACTTCCTTCAATGCCGAACGCGCCAAGGCTTTTGTTCAAACACTTTATGACGACTTAGATAAACGCTGATATGATAGAATTATTAGGAAGCATAGATACCGAGATTTTTCTCTTGCTCAACAATCTTCATTCCCCGTTTTGGGACTCGTTTATGAGTATCTTTTCGGGAAAAATGATTTGGGCACCTATGTATGTAACCATCGTCTACATCCTATATTCCAACCTCGACAAGCGCACTGCAACGCTCTTTTCGGTGGCTATAATCCTGAGCATTGCCCTTGCCGACGTTACGTGCGCCCGCTTGCTTAGACCCCTGGCGGAACGACTGCGCCCGGCAAATCTTGATAATCCGATATCCGGTATGGTTCACATCGTAGGCAATTACCGCGGCGGCGTATACGGTTTTCCCTCGTGTCACGCTGCCAATTCGTTCGGACTTGCCACGATTCTGGCGCTCATCGTCCGTCGGCGAATGCTTGCAGTGTTTATCTTCCTATGGGCGACGGTCAATTCCTATTCGCGCGTCTATCTCGGCGTGCACTATATTGGCGACCTGCTCGTCGGAGCCATTATCGGTGCACTTATTGCGCTCGTCATCTATTGGTTGGCTCAAAGCATCGCTCGTCGACGTCTCGGCTACTCCCGTGCCTTGTTTAAGCAAACCTATGTCCTTCCTGCTGTAGGACTTACCACCGCCTTTGGTATCGCTGTCTATTCATTTGTCGTCAGTTAGAGCCGTAGCAGTGTCGGTGCAATTTTGCCGATGAGGGTTGCGAGTATGAGATTTCTTTACTAATTTTGCAAGACGAAAAACGGAATGCACCCATAGTTCAATGGATAGAATATCGGATTCCGGTTCCGACGATTGGGGTTCGACTCCCCATGGGTGTACAAAGCAAGAGCGGCGCAGCACTATCAATGACTGCGCCGCTCTTTTATCCTTATTCAAGTCCGCGGGCAAATTCCGTCACTTTCGCTTCCAGTTCGGTGGGGTTGAGCCGTAGAGAGAGTTTTCCTTTATAGGCAATAGAAATGGCACCGGTTTCTTCAGAGACAACGATAGCCAGGGCGTCCGAAAATTGAGAAATGCCCAGCGCCGAACGGTGGCGTAGTCCGAGTTGGCGCGGCACATCTTCGTCGTGCGACACCGGCAAGATACATCCGGCAGCGCAGATGCGTCCGCGGTCGATTATCATTGCGCCGTCGTGAAGCGGACTGTTTTTGAAAAAAATGTTTTCTATGAGTCGACTGTTGATGTTGGCGTTGATGATGTCGCCGGAGTTTTCGTAGGTGTCGAGCGGCACGTTGTTTCGGATAACGATGAGTGCGCCGGTTTTCGACTTCGACATGTTAATGCACGAATAGACTAAGGGTAAAACCCATTCTTTCGCCTCTTCGCGGTTGTCGTTCTTCTTGCGCTTGAACATTGTGTGGAGGAAGTGCCATCGCTTGTGCGAGCCTATTTCGACCAGAAAACGCTTGATTTGGTCTTGGAAGATAATGACGAGGATTAACAAGCCGATATTCATAAACTTGTCGAGGATGCGTCCGGTCAACTCCATCTGGAGAAATACCGAGGCGACAAACCATACGACGATAAACGAGAGCACTCCGAGGAAGATGCTAAGCGTGCCCGATTCTTTCATGATTTTGTAGACATAGAAGAGAATAGTGGCAACGATTAGTATGTCGATTATGTCTTTTATCCCGATGTCGAACATTGCGTGGTTGCTGTTTTATGGGTTTAACTTAGAGATTATACGGCATGCTTCAACGGCTTGGCGTACGTCGTGGACGCGAATGATTGAAGCACCTTTGAGGAGGCTCACTACATTGACGGCGGTGGTTGCGTTGAGCGATTCCGCCGGAGTGGTGTCGAGCAGTCGGTAGAGCATCGACTTGCGCGACATTCCGACAAGTATGGGCATGTCGAGGGCTTTGAACACGTCGAGACGCTCGAGCAACTCGTAGTTTTGGTCGAGAGTCTTACTGAATCCGAATCCGGGGTCGATGATTATGTCGTTGATGCCGGCAAAGGCGGCTTCGGAGATTTTTTCGCCGAAATATTGGAGCATATCGCTGACGATGTCGTTGTAGTCGGTCAACGAGGTCATCGTGTGAGGGTTGCCGCGCATGTGCATCATAATGTATGGCACACGGATGCGTGCAACGGTTTCAATCATACGATTGTCAAGACCGCCGGCGGCAATGTCGTTGACGATGTCGATGCCCCAATCGTCGTAGCATCGTTGTGCCACATCGGCACGGAAAGTGTCGACCGATACGATGATGTCGGGGGCTTCTTCTTTGATGATACGCAGACCTCGACTAAGTCGGCTGTATTCTTCGTCGGCGCTGATATTGTCGGCACCCGGGCGCGACGAATAGCCGCCGATGTCGAGCATTTGTGCGCCTTCGTCGACGATGGTGCGTACGCGCTTGCGGATTGTCTGCTCGTCGGTGCAGCGGCTGCCGTTGTAGAACGAGTCGGGCGTTACGTTGAGGATGCCCATCACTTGCGGACTGTCGACGCGGTATAGCGTGCCGCGGATATTGAGCGTATATGGTTTGAAATAACTCATGTCGTTATCAGTTTCGGGTGCTAAGTTACTGCTTTTCGACGGCTATTTCAAAACATTTTCCGCTGAAAATGTGCTGAAAATGTGCGTTTATATCAATTGATAGACAAAAACGGCGAGTATAGCCGTCGGCGCAACGAACTTGAGGCAAAACACTATGGCGGGGAAGAATCGGCGTGCTGTTTTGCCGTTGTTGGTAAGTTGGTTGTGCAGCAGGTTTTTGTCCATCATCCATCCTGCAAAGATGGAGAAGAAAATACAGCAAATCGGCATAAAGTAGTTTGCCGTAATATTGTTGAACAGGTCAAACACGGTCATTCCGAAAATCGTGAAATCGCTGAGCATGCCGAACGATAGGGCGCAGATTGTGCCAAACACGAGGGCTATGACGTAGTTGAGCAGCGATGCCTTTTCGCGCGACATGTGCCATTCTTCGCAGAAGAAGGCTATTGAGATTTCGCTCATCGAGATGGTCGACGTTATCGATGCCAGGAAAAGCAGAAAGAAGAATCCGGCAGCCCAGAATTGTCCACCCGCAGTGTGTGAAAATATGTAGGGCAGCACTTCGAACACCAGCCGCGGACCTTCGGCGGGCTCCATATTGAACGAGAACAGGGCAGGGAAGATTATCAGTCCGGCAATGATGGCAAACGCGGTGTCGAGTCCGGCGATTATCGATGCGCTCTTTACGAGCGGCACGTCGCGTTTGAAGTAGGATGCGTAGGTGAGCAGCGTGCTCACGCCGAGGCTGAGCGAGAAGAATGCTTGTCCCATAGCGCCGAGAAGCACGTCGGGCGTGATTTTGCTGAAATCGGGCACGAACAGGAATTTAAGCCCTTCGGCGGCGCCGGGCATCATCAGCGATTTGACGCAGAACACAACGAGGATGACGAACAGTAGCGGCGTCATCAGATTCGACATTCGCTCGATTCCGCTACGCACGCCGCGTCGCAGAATCAGGTAGTTGAGCGTCAAAAATACTATTGCCCAATGTAGTGGGCGCATACTTTCGCCGGTAAACGTGCGGAAGTAGTCGGAATAGTATTGCTCGCCGGCTTGCGACGAGAGTGCTCCGTTGATTGAGGCAAAGCCGTATTCCAGCGTCCAACCTGCCACTACGCAGTAGAAACTGAGAATCATCAGCGACGACAGAATACCCAGATACGAAATCCAATGCCAACGGCTGCCGCGACGCTCTAACTTACGCAGTGCGCCCAAGACGTTGGTCTGCGAGGCGCGCCCGATGACGAACTCGCTGCATATCAATGGAATGCCGACAATGGTAACCATGGCGAGGTAGATAATCAGGAATGCGCCTCCGCCGTGTTGCCCTGCTTCGTAGGGAAAACGCCAAATGTTTCCTAATCCGATTGCCGAGCCTACGCTGGCGGCTATCACTCCGAGTTTGGTGGCAAATAGTGTTCGTTGATTCTTCATTTTCGTCTTTTGAGTTTGTCTTTAAGTGGGTCGATGTCGCTTGCCGACGACTTTTTGGTGTTATGTTTTTTGTTTGTCTTGTCTGTCTTTTTAGTCTTACGTCGTGTGGCTACGGTGTCGGCTTCGAGACTATCGATGGCATTGAGCAGATGCACGGTGGCAGCCGACTGAGCTTCCGACGCCGGTTTGTCGCTTGCGTCGGATGTGTGCATCGCCCAAACGCTGACGATAGCCAGTGCGCAGACGACGGCAAGGATTGTCAATCCCAAGCGCTCGCGACGTGTCAGCCTTTCCATTAAAGCGATTCGATGATTTTGTTGATAAACACTATGGCGATGAGCAACGGCGAAACGTAGCGCACCACGAATACCAGTGCCGGGAAGATAAGCGACTTCATCGAGCCGTTGTTGGTCATCTCGCGCTCCAAGAACGACTTCGGCAATATGTGTCCGACGTAGATGCACACCGCTATGGCTACCAACGGCAGCATTATGTTGGCTGTGAAATAGTCGAGCAGGTCGAATATCGTCATCCCGAAAAGCGTGTAATGGCTCCACGGACCGAGCGACAGCGACGATACGGCGCTCAGTATCAGTAGCGGAAGTATTATCACCACGCATGCCGTTTTTCGACTCATTCCGGTCCTGCCTGTCAGGAAGGCTATAACCACTTCGCCGAGCGATACCGTCGACGTCAGTGCTGCCACAACGAGCAGGAAGAAGAACAGCAACGCCCATATGTAGGTCATGTGCATGTGCTCGAAGATTTGGGGCAGGGTGACGAATATAAGTGCCGTGCCTTCGGTCTTGCCCTCAATGCCGAACGACTTCATTGCCGGGAAGATGATTAGTCCCATAAGGATGGCAACCAAAAATACCAACGACGAAACCGTTACCGACGTGCGGCCCAGACGCGTTGTTTTGGGGTAGTACGACGAGTAGGTTATCAAGATGCCCATACCCAAACTCAGCGAGAAAAAGGCTTGCCCGACAGCGTTGATGAGCACGTTGGCGTTAAACTTGCTCCAGTCCGGGCGCAGGAAGTAGTCAACGCCCTCGGATGCTCCCGGCAGCGTTAGCGACACGCCGCAGAGTACCACTAAGATGACAAATAGCGTGGGCATCAGTGTGTTTGCCATACGCTCTATGCCTTTGTGCACGCCGCGAAGCAGTACGAACAAGTTGAGGAATATCATAATCGCAGTCCACATCACGGGCTTAAATCCCGACGTGATTGCGTCGTTCATAATGCCCGAATAGTATGCCGTCGATTCGACACCTTCCGGCACCGACGATATCTCGCCGGTCAGCGATAGCCATAAATAATCGAGCGTCCAACCCGACACGACGATGTAGAACGACAATATCAAGTAGGATGCCACAACAGCTATTGCTCCAACTATCCACCACGGCTTGTCGGGTGTCAGTTTCTTGAACGAGCCGACAGCATCGGCTCCGCTGCCGCGTCCTAACGAAAATTCGGCAAGCATTACAGGTATACCCATCAGCAGTACGCAGAAAAGGTATGCCAAAAGGAAAACCGAACCGCCATTGTCTTGCACTTCGTTTGGGAAGCGCCACACTGTGCCGAGCCCAACTGCCGAGCCCACTGTCGCCGCTATGACGCCTGTTCTTGATGAAAATTTATTTTTTGCAGCCATTATGCTTCGTTTTTGCTTGCAAAATTAGTTATTTACTTTCGATTTTCCATATATAATGCCGATAAAAAGCCGCATTTGTAGTCGTTTTGGCTGATAAAAAGAATAAGGTGTGTCGAAAAAATCAACACACCTTAGTGCTTTGTCGGGGTGACTGGATTCGAACCAGCGACCACACGCCCCCCAGACGTGTACTCTAACCGGACTGAGCTACGCCCCGATTGCGGTGCAAAAGTACTGCTATTTTTTGAATTTGCAAAATTTTTCCGCAAAATTTCTAAGTAAACAGAAATTTTCCACGATTTTCTACGATTTGTAGTCTATTTTAGTCGTCCAACGTCACGCCGTCGATATCGCTAAGCTGTTCCCGTAGACGCTCAATGTTGTCGAGCCGCGTCGAAAGCGTCATCGTGCACGCATTGTCGAACGATTGGCTGACGATGCTAACGTTGCCGCCTTTGGCAATTTTCATCACGTCGTTCATCGACAGGTAAGGGAAGGTGAAATCGACGGTACCTTCTTCGTGACACTCGATAATCTCTGCGTTGCGGATAGCTTCGGCAGCCGCCTCGCGGTAGGCTACGATGAGTCCCGACGTGCCCAACTTGATGCCGCCGAAATAGCGCACGACGACGATGACAATGTTGGTCAGCTCGAACGAGTTGATTTGGCCGAGGATGGGTTTCCCTGCCGTACCCGACGGCTCGCCGTTGTCGTTGCTCATATGCTCGGCGCGTGCAGTGCCTATCATATATGCCCAGCAAACATGTCGTGCATCGAAATATTTCTTTTGATATTGCTTGATAACCTCCTTTGCTTCTTCGGCTGTCGAAACAGGATGGGCAAACGATAGAAATTTGCTCATCTTCTCTTTATATAGCCCTTCGGATGCTTCGCGGATGGTCTTGAAATAGTCACTCATGTTTGCAAATTTACGCATTTATCAATATTTTCGAAAAAAAATCGCCGAAAATTTTGGTAAATCAAAAAAAAGCGATACTTTTGCACTCGTAAAAAATGGTACCGGTAGCTCAGTTGGTTAGAGCATCGGATTGTGGTTCCGAGGGTCGAGGGTTCGAGTCCCTTCCAGTACCCCAGAAGAAGTCGCTCTCAGTAGCGACTTTTTTGTTATCTTTATAGACTGAAACGCCAATCGAGGATGCCCGAGATGGCGTTTCTTTTATTTTATGAACTTCAAGCACACAGGTGCGGGGACTTGCAGTTCGGAAACGCGTTCGGGAGTGATGATGCCTGTCGATTTCGAGCGGCGGTACACTTCGATTCTGTTGTCGTCGCGACATGCCACGAGGATGTAATTGCCGTCGGGCGACAATGTGAAATTTCGCGGATGGCGCCCCGTAAGCACGTACTGCAGATTTGTCAAGTTGCCGTTTTCTTCGATGGCGAACACGCGGATGCCGTCGTCTTTGAGGCGGTTGGATGCATACAGGAATTTGCCGTCGGGGCTGATGTGAATGTCTGCCGAGCCGTGTGCGCCGACTGTGTCGCAAACGGCACTCCCAACTTTTTTGATGTTTTTGCCGTCGAGACAAAGTGATTGAATGAGTCCGCTTAATTCGCCAAGAATGTAACAGTATTTGCCATCCGGTGTGACGTCGATGTGTCGCGGTCCAAAGCCTTTTTCCAACTGTACGGTGTCGGTAATCGCAAAGCCGCTATTGTTTGTCTGCGATTTTACGGCAAAATATACGCGGTGGGTGCCCAGGTCGGTTATGACGAGTGCCGATTCGTTGTTTATAGGGTTGACGGTGTGAGCGTGCGATACTTTTTCGTCGGTCGATATGCTGTTGTCTGCTAAATTGACGCAAGTCAAACGTCCGTCAACTTTTCCGTTGTCGTTCATGCCGAAAACCGTTACGGCACCGCCCGAATAGTCGGCTGTCAGCAGTTTGCCGTTGAAAAGTGCCACATAGCAAGGGTCGGCGCTTGCTCCTTCGCAAAATTCCGCTACGCCGAATTTGCCGGTATTCTTGTTGCACGGAATGGTGTAGACTCCGGCATCTTTTCCCGTTTCTTTTACGGCGTAGATGAGGTTGTGTTCATTAGAAATTGCGACGTACGACGGGTTGTATGCTTGTGCGGAGTCGAGAACCGACAGTATGCCCGTTTTTGCGTCGAATGCCAGAGAATAGACGCCGTGGCTACCCGTCTGTGCGCCTCTCATCTCTGTGTATGTGCCGCATATAAGAAGTTGTTTGTCGCAGATTTGCTCACAGCTTGTCAGCATTGCAACTGCTAACACGGAGTTGGAAATTATGCCGAAGTTGTTTCTCATTGTGTAATTCTTTTTCTATTATATAAAAAGCAAGGCTTTCTTGCTGATTTCGGTAAGAAAGCCTTGTCTATGTGTGGCTGATTATCGTTTGATTGCTTTTTGTGTTTTTGTTCCGTATGGGTTGCTAACCTTTATTATATACAGTCCTCGTTGCCATGCCGATGTGGCGATAGCGACGTTGTCGGAAGCAGTTGTCGAGTAAATCTTTTGTCCGGCAACGGTGAAAACGTCAACTCTGTCGCCTGTCGAAGCCTTTATGCGGAGTACGTCGTCGAACAGACCTGCGGAAATGGCATTTCGGTCGCAGTCGAGCGACATTACTGCGCCGTCGTCAGTCTGTGTGAGTCGGTATTTCACTTCGCTGAATCCGTCGGTGAACTTAAACGATGCGCTTCGCTCGGTAAGTCCTGCCGGGAGCATGTCGTATGCCACGGTAATTTCGTCGAGTGTATATCCGTTAGGCTCGCTTGCTATTCGGCACCAATCGGCGCCACCCGTCGGTGTCTTGTAGCCCAACCACGAGTAGAGTTTCAGGGTGGTTTCGCCGGCTGCGCGACCTACGGTGATATCGGTATCGGAGAATGGCTTCATCACAGAGTGGCGAACGTAGGGGAAGATGCCATACGACGTGTGGTTTCTTCCTGCGGGGAAGTAGTCGGCGCACGAAATCCATTTGCCTTCTTTCTCTTTGTAGAAGTATGCCGTGTTGCCGTTGTTGCGGAATTCCGCAAGTACGAATTGTACGGTGCATGTCTCGCTCTTTTCGGGGATTCCGTCGATGACGATGAAAAATTCATCGTTGACCCATACCGGGCTGCTGAATACGAACTCGGTGCCAACGAGTTCGCTGCCGCTTGGCGTGTCGAGCTCGAAGACGTCCCACGATGCGAAATCGAGTTTCTTGCCGGGAAGTCCGTTTTCGCTTGTATATACGGCAACCGATACCGGCGCAATTTGTTCGATGAGTTCGTCGGCTTGCGCTTGTGTGAAGTATACCGAAGCGCCCGTGATGCACATCGGTGCCGACGGTTTGGAGTATCGTTCGGCATATTTGGTGATGCCTAATTTGTTTGTTCCGGGGAATTCTCCGTAACCATCGCCGAAGTCGAACGTCGTCGGGTCGTCGTTGGGTAGGAAGTTGGTGATATAGCCTTCGTATTCAACCGAAACTTCTTTTATCGCCGACGATTCGCCGTGGCGGTTCGATGCCGCCAACGCTGCCGATTGCTTATGCATCACTTGATAGGATACTTTCGGATTTTGGTCGGTCAAATGCGTTGTTGCTGAGAAGTCGTTTGCGTCGATTCCGGTCATCCACCATTCCCAAGCCGTGGGGAATCCTGTTGAGCAGTCGGTCCATTGTACGGGCACGAGGGGCGCTACCATCGGCAGCCGTGTTTCGTGGAAGCGGAATGTTGCAGGGGGTAGTATTTGCGCAAGCGGAGTGACACCGGTTACGGTGACAAATCCGGAGCGAGTACGCGAAGATGTCGATTCGCCGTCGCCGACGGTCAGTGATACATCGTAGACGCCGTCGTCGGTATAATATACGGTGGGATTTTGCTCGGTGGATGTCTCGGGTGTGCCGCCGGGGAATTGCCACAGCCAACTTGTCGGAGAGCCCGACGAGGTGTCGGCAAACTTGATGACTTCGCCGGTCTTAACGGAAATGCTCTCAACTTCGGTTGCTCCGTTTATCTTCAGCCCGTCGATGGCGAAAGAGCCCATATAGCCTTTGTCGTCGAAGCCGCTGTTGCCGCCGTAAAAGAACTTCAACTTAACGGTTTCGCCGGTGTAGGCTGCCAGGTCGAGGCTGAACGGATGCCAAACCCAGTTGTTGACGCCGCCACATTCGCTGCTGAGCCACAGCCGTGTCCAGTTTTGCCCGTCGTCGGTGGTAATGTATATCTCAAGGTAGTTGTACGAATCAAAGTTGTGCGAAAAGCCGACATATCCTGTAAACGTTGCGTTGCGAGGCACTGTGATTGCCGGACTGATGGCTTCGGCATTGCCGCGGTCGGCATATTGGGACGGTCCTTCGATGTAGAGCGATTGGACGTCGTTGGGGTCGATGCCTGTAAAATTGTATGTGTCGCCGGTCATTGCTTTGGTGGTCCATGAGAATGTTTCGGCATTGTTCAGCGTCCAACCATCGGTGCCTGCGTCGAAATTTTCGCTCCAAGTCGTTTCGGTGTGGATGCCGTCTTGGATGGTGAATCCTGCCATAAGGCTTTCGGAGTCGGTGAAAAGTTTCGGCGATAGGGTAGATGCGGTATAGTGCATCTTTACGGGTTGTACCGCTATGCCGTGTTGTTGCTCAACGGCATTTTGCGCCGAAGCAAGTATACAGGTGGCGAGAATTAGCAGATTTAAAACGATATTTCTTTTCATTGGTTTGTGATATTTTGTTACTTTCTGCTGCAAATTTAAGAATTTTTCGACAAAAGTATTTTAAAAATCTTAAAAATCTTAATTAATGCCTCTTGCGTTTAGGGCAGCCTGATAGCGGCGTGCGTTTTGCATGTGTTCGGCGTAGTTGGCTGTGAAGTTGTGCGAGCCGGAGAAGTCTTCTTTTGCGCACATAAATATGTAGTCGTTGTCGGGGGCATTGAGCACGGCGTCGATTGTGGCTGTCGAAGGCATTCGAATCGGACCGGGTGGCAGCCCGTATACGATGTATGTGTTGTAGGGCGATTCTGTTACAAGATGTTTGTGAAGGATGCGTCGCAGGGTGCGGTCGCCGACGGCAAATTTGACGGTCGGGTCGGATTGCAGTTTCATGCCTTGTTTGAGTCGGTTGAGGTAAAGACGCGCCACGGTGCCTTTCTCCGGCGCATAAGCGGTCTCTTCTTCGACGATGGAGGCGAGTGTCGTTGTTTCGATAGGTGTAAGCCCGATTTTATCCGCTTTGGCTTTGCGGTCGGCAGACCAGAAGTTGTCGTAATTTTTGCGAAGTTTTGCCAGAAGTTTTTCAGCAGACGTGGTCCAGTAAACTTCGTAGGTGTCGGGTAGAATCATTGCCGGAATTGTTTCTTCGGAGAAGTCGCCCTCGGCAATCGTCTTGTCGATGGCGTTCCGGAGTTCGTCGGCATTCATGGCGAGTTGGCTACTTGCTTTTGTCACGAAGTCGTCGATTGTACGCATGTTGTTTAGCCGGAGTTTTACGGGCGTCTGTTCGCCGGATGATATTTTTCGCCAGACGGAGTATGCCGATTCGTCGGCGTCGATGGAATATGCGCCGGGGCGCAGACTTCGCAGTTTTGTCAGCGAGAGGAGTCGGTCGGCGAATGAGGGGTTGAGTTGTGCGCGTATTGAGTCGGCGTTTTGGCTGTCGCTGATATTTGGGTAGACGTAGACCGTTTTCGATTCGCCGTTAGTGGTAAAGAAGAACGGACACACCACAGCCGCACCGATTATTATAACAAGTGCGGCTGTGATTGTGATGATTAGTTTTGTCTTTTTTGATTTGGCTTTATTTTTGTCCATGTTTGTTAGTAATTATTTCCGAATGAGAGCGTTGTGTAGTATCTCGACGAGCCACCGAAAGCATTGCCGTAGCCGAGAGAGAGGGTTATATAACTGCGACCCGAGCCGTCCCACCACGATGCGCTAAGTGAGCCTTGGTAGTTGTTGACGATTGCCGGTCTGCCGTAGATGTTGCAAAGATGTGCATATACAGCATCGTAGCGGCGGGTTGAGTAGCGGGTAGTGGAGTCGTAGAAACTTACGCCTGCCATATTTCCGTAGTCGTCATAGTAGATGATTGCGTCGTCCCATTGGTAACCGCTGTTGCGTACGTTGCGGAGGTAGATTTCGCTGTTGGTGTAGCCGTCAATCACGTAGCCGTTGTTGGCGAGGATGTCGATGCTATAGCCTAACGAGAACCCGAAACGGAGTCCGAAAATAGCGTTGATTGTCGGAGCGTATGCATAAGGACGGTAGTTTGTCGGGAATACCGGGCGATGGCAGCAATGAGCTACGGGGCGGTGCGGACGATGTGGCGGCGGGGTGGGGTGAAAGTGATGGTTCGGGTTGCCGCATCCGTTGTGGTGGTAGTGGTCATTTTGGTGGTGGTTGTGTCCGGGACGAACGCTATTGCCGTGATTTACGTTAGGACGAGTGCCTGCGCTGCTGCCGGGACGGTTGCCGTGGTCGCCGGGGCGTACGTTCGAGCCTGAATTGGAGCCGCCGTTAGGACGATTTCCGCCGCCGGGACGGTTGCCGTGGTCATCGGGCCGTACGTTCGAGCCTGAATTGGAGCCACCGTTAGGACGAGTGCCTGCGCCGCTGCCGGGACGGTTGCCGTGGTCGTCGGGACGAACGTTGGAACCTGAATTGGAGCCGCCGTTAGGACGAGTGCCTGCGCCGCTGCCGGGACGGTTGCCGTGGTCGTCGGGACGAACGTTGGAACCTGTGCTTGAACTTCCGGTCGGGCGACTGCTTGAGCCACCGTTGTTGCCTGTCGGACGAGTTGTTGTGCCGATACTTTTTACGCCGGTGCTGTTGTTATTGTTTTTGTTATTGTTTTTGTTCAGGTTGCCACGGTTGTTGATGGTTGACGATGTTTCGCGCTTGCTGTCGGTTACACGTCCGCGTTCCGTACTAATTTGTTGTTTGGTAGATGCCGACGTGTTGTTCGAGCGACTTACCGACGAGCTGTTCGAGCGGCTAACCGACGAACTGTTTGAGCGACTTACCGACGAACTGTTTCCTGAAGAACCGCCTCTATAGCCGCTCCTGTTTTGTGCGCTTGTTTCGCTAAAAGTAAATGTCATTGCTACTGCAGCAATTGTTGCCATTGTGATTTTGTAAATAGTTTTCATCGTCGTAGCGTTTTTTGGTTATTAATTAACTCTTAGACTTAACATTTTGCTTATGGTTTAACTTAAATCGAGCGATTTTTTTTAACATCTGCCAAATCGGATGCTTTTGCGCTGATTTTTGGTGATTTAAAATTAATTCTTATTTTTGTAGTGACAAAACATTTTACCATAATAAACTATAAATTGCGACAATTATTATATACCATTTTGCTAATTCTGCTGACGTCGTGTGGCGGCAATTTGACCCGCAAAGAGTCGGAATTGCTGCGACAACTCGACGATAGCATCGCGGCACGACCTGCCATCGAGCAGCGTAAGGAGGCTGACTTACAGCGACTTAAGAATTTGAGCCGTTCGCAACACGGCGATGTGGCGCGCTATAGCGTCTACGACCGCCTTTTTGCTGCATATATCAACTACGAAATCGACTCGGCAATGCAATATGCCCGCCTTAAACTCGACTTGGCGCGGGATTCCGGCAACGATTCTCTCATCTGTGATGCTCTGCTCGACAAGATGAACGCAATGTCGGCAACCGGTGTCTACGTCGAGGCTGTCGACACTTACGAGTCTATCGATACGACCCTGCTATCGCCCAGTCAAAAGTGGCAATATTTCAACCAAACTTACGGACTATTCTCGGCTCTTATGTCGCAGAAAGGTGTTCCGGTTAGTGCTGATAAGTATTTGCAAATCAAGGTGTCAGCGCTACGCCGGCTGTACGAAATGCGCGACACGGCATCGCTCGACGGGCTGTTTATGACCGCGTCTCTTGCTGCTGTCGGCGAAGGCGATGCCCGCCATTCTATCATCAAGATTCAGCACAACCTTGAGCATAACGATTCGCTGACAATACACCATCGCGCGATACTTTACTATATACAGTCGCACCTCTACGGAATCGTTGGCGACGACGACCGAGCTTTTTCGACGATGATACATAGTGCCATTTGCGACATTTCAACGCCCGTGCGCGAGCATAAATCGCTATACGAACTTGCCGCTATGCTGTACAGCCGAGGCGACATCGAGCGCGCATATCGTTATATCGACACGTCGCTCGACGACCTCTTTAAGACCAAGGCTTATTTGCAAATGCAATCTATCGAGGAGATTATGCCAACCATTGCCGGCGCTTATCGTGCAAAGAAGGAGAACGACCGCAGACGGATGAACATCCTGTTGGCGCTAATTAGTGTGGTGTCGGTCCTCGCTGTCGGCGCATGCTATTTCTTCTATCGTGAAAAACGCAAAGTTGATGCTTCGCGACGCGTGCTCGAGGAAATCAACCGACGACTCAGTCTGGCTAATGCGCAACTGAACGAATCCGACCATGTTAAGGAACTCTATGTGGGTCAGTATATTAATATGTGTTCGTCGTATCTGTCGCGGGTTGACAAATATCGCACACATCTTCTCAGTATAGCTCGCAGCAAGAGTGTCGACGCACTGCTCTCCGCTTTGAAATCTCGCTCGTTTGTTACTTCCGAATTGCAAGACTTTTACCAAAGCTTTGACGAGTCGTTTTTGGCAATCTATCCGAATTTCGTCCACGAATTGAATATGCTTATCAGCGAAGAAAGCCGTTTCAACGAAGACAATTGCAAAACTCTTAATACCGAATTACGTGTGTTTGCCCTCATTCGGCTTGGCATAACCGATTCGACAAAGATTGCCGAGTTTCTGCGACGCTCCGTCTCGACCATCTATAACTATCGCGTCAAGATGCGCAACAGTGCACTCTGTCAACGTGACCAATTTGAGGAAAAAGTGAAATCAATCGGCAAAACCGAACTGTAATTTTACTACTAATCAAACGTTTGTTATTTAACTTAAACATCTAATAATCAATGATAAATTTATTATTGCATACTACTATTTCACAACCGGATATTCGTTTGGGTCTATACGTATATTATCTTTGAACGGTGAAAGCACGGAATGACTTGATTATTCCTTTTATTATATAGTTCAACGTAAATACATTAAAATCACAAATAACTATGAAAAAAATCTTATTATCACTTTTAACCTTAGCTGCAGGAATGTGTTATGCAGCCGAAGTTCAGACTTCTCCCGACGGACAAATGTCGTTGAATTTCGACCTTCAAGACGGAGGTGTGCCTGTCTACAGTATTGATTACAAAGGCAAAACCGTTATTTCGACAAGTAAACTCGGTTTGGAACTTACCAAAGGCACTTCGATGCTCGATGGATTTAAGTTGCAAAAAGTTACTCGCGGCACGTTCGACGAAACTTGGACACCCGTCTGGGGCGAAACCAAAACTATTCGCAACAACTACAACGAAATGGCGGTACGCTTGGCGCAAAACGTTGAAGGCAAATGCCGCTCGATGATTATCCGTTTCCGTGTCTATAATGATGGCGTGGGTTTTCGTTACGAATGGCCTGAGCAAGACAATCTTAACTACTTTGTAATCAAGGAAGAACGCTCGCAGTTTGCAATGACCGGCGACCACAAAGCATATTTCATCCCCGGCGATTACGACACACAAGAATACGACTATTGCATCTGCCGACTTTCCGAGATTCGCCGCGAGATGGTGAAATTTCTCAACCCAGGCAATGCCTCTACTTCGGTATTCTCGCCGACAGGTGTGCAAACTTCGTTGCAATTAAAGACCGATGACGGCATCTACATCAACATCCACGAGGCTGCTTGCGTCAACTATTCGACCATGCACCTTAATTATAACGAGAAAGATAACCTCTTCGAATCGTGGCTCACTCCGAATGCACGCGGCGAAAAAGGACATATGATGAGCCCGTGCCACTCGCCGTGGCGTTCCGTAATGGTGTGCGACGATGCTCGTAAAGTGCTCGACTCCAAGATTATCCTCAATCTTAACGAACCTTGCAAGATTAAAGATACATCGTGGATTCATCCTACGAAGTATATGGGCGTTTGGTGGGAAATGATTACCGGTAAAGGAACATGGGCATACTCCGACGTGACTGCCGTTAATCTTGATAGTATTGATTATAAGCAGCTTAAGCCGAACGGTAAGCACAGTGCCAACAACGACAACGTGAAGCGTTATATCGATTTCGCATCCAAACACGGCTTTGACCAACTCCTTGTTGAAGGCTGGAACATCGGTTGGGAAGACTGGATTGGCAACGAGAAAGAAGACGTGTTCGACTTTGTAACCCCGATGCCCGATTTCGACATTGAAATGCTCAACAAATACGCTCACGACAAAGGCATCAAACTTATGATGCACCACGAAACTTCCGGTTCGTTGCGCAACTACGAGCGCCACATGGAAGCCTCTTACAACCTTATGAACAAGTATGGCTACGACGCCGTCAAGAGCGGTTATGTAGGCAATATCCTTCCTCGCGGAGAATATCACTACGGTCAATGGGCTAACAATCATTACCTCTATGCCATTAAAGAGGCTGCAAAACATCACATTATGGTCAATGCCCATGAGGCAACTCGTCCTACCGGACTTTGTCGCACATATCCTAACCTTGTAGGTAATGAAAGTGCGCGCGGCACCGAGTATCAAGCATTTGGCGGCACTATGCCTCACCACGTTACAATGCTGCCTTTCACTCGTTTGCAAGGCGGTCCGATGGACTATACGCCCGGTATTTTCTGCATGGACCTCTCGAAGTTCTGTGACAACAAATCCAAAGTGAATTCGACCCTCTGCAACCAACTTGCACTCTACGTTACGCTCTATTCGCCGCTCCAAATGGCAGCAGACCTCCCCGAAAACTACGAGCGCTACATCGATGCATTCCAATTCATCAAAGATGTGGCAGTCGATTGGGACGACAGCAAGTATCTGGCAGCCGAGCCGGGTGAATACGTCGTTGCAGCTCGTAAGGAAAAAGGTGGCGAACGCTGGTTTGTCGGCGGTGTTACCAACGAAGATGCTCGCACGATGCCTGTTGCATTCGACTTCCTCGATGCAAATCGCAAGTATGTGGCAACCGTCTATGCCGATGCAAAAGATGCCGACTACGCAACAAACCCCGAGAAATATGTCATCACTAAGGGTGTTGTAACGTCGAAAGACGCTGTAAAACTCTTTATGGCTCGCGGTGGCGGCTTCGCAATAAGCCTCGTGCCCGCTACCGATGCCGACAAAAAAGTAAAACGACTCAAGTTGAAATAATCCCATCCATCCTATAGGTTTCTCGCAACCGCCGTTACTTGCTGCGAAGCAAAATTCGGCGGTTGTGAATATTTTTTTTCGGCAAAGATTTACTACCTTTGTAGAAAAATACACCTTATTATATATGTATAAGATAGCAATCACATGCGACATCGACCGTGACGGGCGGCTCATGTTGCGTCCGGAATATCACCAAGCCATAGCCGACTGCGGGGCAATCCCCGTAATCGTGCCGCCTATCGACAGTGACGGCCTCGACAAGTGGCTCGATTGCGTGTCGGTCGATGCCCTGTTGCTCAGCGGCGGCGCCGATATCGATCCCGCACTTTTCGGCGAAGAGCCTGTTGCAGAGTTAGGGAGAGTGAGCCGGCAGCGCGACGACTACGAAATTGCGCTCTTTAGAGCGGCGGAGCGTCGGCGCATCCCCGTACTCGGAATCTGCCGCGGTTTGCAAGTGATAAACGTGTCTCGTGGCGGCACGCTATGGCAGGACATGCCGTCGCAATGCGGCGAGAAATTTGCCATCCACGATCAAACACAGCCTACCGAGACGCCTGTCCACGAGGTGAATCTTCTCGCCGGCTCGCAAATAGCCGTTCTGCTTGGCGGCACGCAGGTCGGTACCAACAGTCATCACCATCAGTCAGTAAAGACGCTTGGCGAGAGCTTGATTGCGACAGGAACAAGTGCCGACGGCACCATCGAAGCTCTTGAAGACCGACAGGCTAACATCCTTGCCGTGCAATTTCACCCCGAGCGAATGCCCCAAATGAGACATTTCTTCCAAAATTGGCTGAGGTCGCTACGGTGAAAAGCAGAGATTGCTTATGTGAAAAACTGTAAATGTTGGTCAAATTTCGAGCAAAAAATGCCCTAAAACATATAAAAGTATGCACAATGTGATGTTTTTTGTGCAGAAAAGCGTGTTTTTTCACGGAAAAATTTCCGTATTTAGATATTTATTGCTTACTTTGCAGACCTAAAGAAGAATATAATCTAATTATTAATTTTTAAAATTTAAAATTATGTCTGAAATTTCAGAAAAAGTAAAGGCTATAATCGTTGAGAAATGTGGCGTTAGCGAATCAGAAGTAACACCGGAAGCATCTTTCACTCAAGATCTCGGTTTGGATTCACTTGATACAGTAGAATTGATCATGGAATTCGAGAAAGAATTCGGTATCACAATTCCTGATGACAAAGCAGAAGGCATCAAGACAGTAGCCGATGCTGTAGCATATATCGAAGCAAACAAATAATTAAACCTGAGATGGAATTAAAAAGAGTTGTTGTAACAGGATTGGGTGCCATTACGCCGATAGGCAATACCACCAAGGAAACTTGGGAAAATGCCTTGTCGGGAGTTAGTGGTGCGGCTCCTATTACTCATTTCGATGCCTCGTTGTTTAAGACGCAGTTTGCGTGCGAGGTAAAGGGGTACAACTCTGCAGAGCATTTTGACCGCAAAGAGCTACGCAAGTATGACCTTTACGCACAGTACGGAGTAGTGGCAGCCAAAGAAGCCATCGCCGATTCAGGCTTGGAAACTTTGGAAACGCTCGACCGTAACCGCGTAGGTGTCATCATAGCAGCAGGTATTGGTGGTCTTCACACCTTTGAAGAAGAGGCAGGCTACTATGCACTAAACAAAGAAAACGGTCCCAAGTACAATCCGTTCTTCATACCGAAGATGATTGCCGATATGGCAGCCGGTCACGTATCAATGATTTACGGCTACCGCGGACCCAACTTTGCCACAGTATCGGCTTGCGCATCTTCGACCAATGCCCTTATCGATGCGTTCAACTATATCCGACTCGGACAAGCAGATGCTATCGTAACCGGTGGTGCGGAAGCTGCTATATATCCTGCCGGCGTAGGAGGCTTCAACTCAATGCATGCTCTCTCGACACGTAACGACGACCCCGAACACGCTTCACGTCCGTTCAGCGGCTCCCGCGACGGCTTTGTGATGGGTGAAGGCGGCGCTTGCTTGGTGTTCGAAGAATTGGAGCACGCACTTGCTCGCGGAGCTCATATCTATGCCGAAGTGGCAGGCGGCGGTCTTTCTGCCGATGCTTATCACCTTACGGCTACTCACCCCGAAGGTTTGGGCGCTAAGTTGGTTATGAATAATGCTCTTGCAGATGCCGGTATGAAACCCGAGGACATCGATTATATCAATGTTCATGGCACTTCGACTCCGGTTGGCGACCGCTCGGAAGTTAAAGCAATTCAAGACGTATTTGGCGAGCATGCTTACAAACTAAACATCAGCTCAACCAAATCAATGACAGGTCACCTCCTCGGTGCTACCGGTGCACTTGAAGCTATCTTCTGTGTTAAGGCTGTTACCGACGATGTCGTTCCGCCGACTATTAACCACGTTGACGGCGACAACGACCCGGAAATCGACTACAATCTGAATTTTACCTTTGGTAAAGCTCAAAAACGCACGGTTAACGCCGCTTTGTCGAACACGTTCGGCTTCGGCGGTCACAATGCAAGTATTATTGTGAAGAAATATAAGTAAAAGACTGTGCCGTTTTACGACAAGTTAAGATACGGAATAAAACTCCTGCTGTCGAAAGACAAGGAGTTTTATTCCTTTTTATATGGACTTACCGGATTTTGTCCGCGCGACGTTGAAATTTACAAAACGGCGTTGCGTCACAGCTCGCTGAACCGGCGTAATGGCGAAGTGAAAATCGTCAACAACGAGCGGCTCGAATATCTCGGCGACGCTCTGCTCAACGCTATTGTTTCCGATGTTGTCTATCACGCCAATCCGGTCGCCGACGAGGGGAGGCTCACCCGGCTGCGTTCGCAGATGGTGTGTCGCGCCACGCTCAATGAATTGGCTGAAAAACTCGGGTTGACAAGTCATCTGCGCCATTCCGTGACTTTGCAGAGTCACAACTGCTCGATGGGCGGTAATGCTCTTGAGGCGTTCATCGGTGCCGTCTACCTCGATCGTGGCTATTCCGACTGTAGAAAGTTTATTTGCCGTAGAGTGTTGCCGGAATATGATGCGCTGAAAAGTCGAACGATGGTGACGAAAGACTACAAATCGCTGCTAATCGAGTGGAGTCAGAAGCGGCATGTCAAAATTGAATATGTGCTCGAGCAAACGACCTACGACAATCACAAAAATCCGATTTTTCACACTGCAGTATTTATCAACGACGAGCGGATGGGCTTCGGCGTCGGCTATTCAAAGCGCGAGTCGCAGCAACTCGCTTCGAAAAACGCCGCGACAAAAATGTCGTTGGCTATGTGAATAAGTTTTGCTATATTGCAAAACTTTTGTATTTTCGCACATATGATGTTACAAATTAATGACTTATGAGAAAGATTTATTTGTTTTTAATTATGCTTGTTGTCTCGCTTAGTGCAGTGGCATCATCGTTTGTCGGTAACCGCGATGATTTCCGCGACGAGACGATTTATTTTGTAATAACCACACGTTTCTACGATGGCGACCCGTCGAACAACACCCACTGCTGGGACGCTCAGTCGAAAAACGTTGGCGACCCGGCTTGGCGCGGCGACTTTAAGGGGCTTATCGACAAGCTGGACTACATTAAAGCCCTCGGCTTTACGGCAATTTGGATTACCCCTGTTGTCGAAAATGCTTCGGGCTACGACTATCACGGTTATCATGCTATGAATATGAGTAAGGTAGACCATCGCTACGAGTCGGAGGGCGTAACGCTGCAGACTCTCATCGATGCCGTCCACGCCAAGGGCATGAAACTCATTGTCGACATCGTGTTGAACCATACCGGCAACTTCGGAGAGGCGAATCTTTGCAAACTATTCGACCGCGATTGGAATGCCGACCAAAGCGACATTGAAGCGTGTATGGTTCCTTTCACGCAAAAAGACGGCGGCCGCTTGCCGGACAACTATCGTAGCCTGCTTCCCGGCCAACAGTATGGCGAACGTCTATGCGAAATGAAGAATACCGACGGTCAAAATCACGACACAAAGAACTTGTGGCATCACTTCGGCAACTTCAACTGGGACGACCAAACGCGTTGGTGGGCGCAAATCGCCGGCGACTGCGTTGACCTCAATACCGAGAATCCCGCCACATATAATTATCTCATCGATTGCTATACCAAAATGATAGCAATGGGCGTCGACGGCTTCCGTATCGACACCGGCGGCCACATCCCTCGTTTGGTTTTCAACAAAGTGTTTATCCCGGCATTTGCCGCAGCTGCCGACGACAATCGAGACAAGCGTAACGGCGCGCCGTTCTTTATGTTTGCCGAAGTTTGCGCGCGCTATACACAAATTTGGTATCGTGAGCAGCCTGCTCTTTCCGTGCCGTTCTATACTTGGCTGGAATCAAAGGATTATCCTTGGGATTACGACGCTTCTTCTTGGGAGTCGATGGTGGTTTTCGAAGGTGAAAATTATCTTTCGCATACCAATCAACAATCGTGCTTGTTGCATTATCAAGACAATCTCAATTCGTCGATTTCGTCGCAACCCACTTCTGACAACGTATTTCTGAATGGAAACGATTATCACACACCTGACTACTCTAATTTTTCCGGTTTGAGCGTTATCGACTTCCCCATGCATCACAATTTCAGAGACATTGGCGGCGCATGGTCGATAGCAAAGAGCGGAGACAAATACTATAACGATGCCTCGTATAACGTGGTCTACGTCGATTCGCACGACTATGCGCCGAACGGTGCTCCCGAAGAGCTACGCTTTGCACAAGACACCGACGCATGGGCAGAAAACTTAGACCTTATGTTCACCTTCCGCGGCATTCCGTGCTTGTATTATGGTAGCGAAATTGAATTTAAGAAAGGCTGTCCTATCGACAAGGGTACGAGTATAGCATTGAAAGATTCGGGTCGCGCCTACTATGGCGGCTACATCAAAGGCGATATCACCGTGAATGACTTTGCCGATTGGACGAATGCTTCCGGCAATATCGCCGCAACCCTTAAGTATCCGTTGGCACTTCACATTCAACGACTTAGTAAGATTCGTATGGCAATTCCGGCGCTCCGCAAGGGACAATATTCCACCACCGGATGTTCCGGCAATTACTCGTTCAAACGTCGCTACACCGACGACGTTACCGACAGTTATGTGTTGGTAACCATTTCCGGCAACTCGACCTTCACAGGCGTGCTCAACGGTACATACGTCGACGCAATCACCGGCGATGTAAAACAAGTGACCGACGGCACGTTGACCGCAACCTGCTCAGGTCGCGGCAATATGCGCGTCTATGTGCTCACAACCGACAAAAACTCGATAGCCGGTAAGATTGGTGAAGACGGACGTTGGCTTTATGCATCGTCGCCTGTCGTAGTTGATCAACCCGCTTACGACGGCACCGAGGAAGAACTTACCGATGCTGTCGGTGGCGGTAGCGGTGAAGAACTAAGCGCCTATAAGCCGGAATACTACGACGACCAAATGGTGGTATTCTTCGAAGCGCCTGCCAACGGCTCCTATTCGATAGTTCGCGTTTGGTGCTGGAGCTCTACAACCGGTACGCACTATAGCGGAAGCAGCTGGCCCGGCGAACGCGCCACGCTGATGGGATTGGCTGAAAACGGAAATAAAATTTGGAAATGGACATTCTCCGGAACTGTTCCCGTCGACGATATGCCAACCCACATCATTTTTAACGACGGCGAACACCAAACAAACACTATGGAATTTCAAAACGGTGGATACTATACGACCGGCGGCTTGCAGCGCGTCATTCCCGCAAGTTCCGGTGTAACGCCGATGAGCCGCGACGGTGTGAAAGTCTATGCGTCGTCGGGCGATATAGTTGTGGTGACCGACAAAGCGACGCGCGTCGACATCGTTAGCATCGACGGTCGCAGTCAAACGCGAATGGCTCGTCAGGGTACAAACCGCTTTGCGGGATTCCCCCGTGGATTGTATATCGTCAACGGCAAAAAGGTGATTCTTTAACCACAAATTTTGTTTTCGAATATGACTCCCGGGAGCGTGCTCTCGGGAGTTTTTTCGACCGAGAAATATCATATTTAGGCCGATAATTGTTTTTAACGGTGTTAAAATTAAGAATGTTAAAGTCCGGTGCGGCATATTTTGCACGAAAAGCCTAAAAGAATATCCGAATTTATGTTCAAATTCGATAAATAAAGATAAAAATTCCTTAAACAACTATGTTTTACAACATGTTTTGGAGTGTTTCTTAAAGCGTTGAGATATAGAGTGTTATAGCTATTTGTGCCCGGTTTGTGGCTTTTTTCTTACAACTCGAAAGGATAAAAAACGAAAAAAATGAAATTTTTTTTGAGAAAAATGTTTGTAGGTTATTTTTTTGTTATACCTTTGTACTGTTTTTGAAGCATAAAAAATTGTTTTATTATTAAAATCAAAAAAGAAATGAAAAAGTTAGTTTTATTACTTGCTGTTGTATTTAGCGCATCATTGTTCTCTTGTGGTAACAAAACTGCAGAAGCTGCTGCTACTGACTCTGTAGCTGCTGACACTACTGCTACTGTTGAAGTAGTTGACACTACTGCTGCTCCTGTTGACACTGTTGCTCCTGACACTGTAAAATAATTTTTACACAACAATACAACAAAAAGGATTAAAGTCGCCTCGATGGTTTCGGGGTGGCTTTTTTTATTATAAAAACACAGAGAGATGGCATTATTTTTAGATATACTTTTCCTTTTGGGCGGAATGGCTTTGATTTTGCTTGGCGCAAACGGATTGACCGACGGTTCGTCGTCGGTGGCTAAGCGTTTCGGCATTTCCGACCTGGTCATCGGTCTTACGATAGTGGCATTCGGCACGTCGGCGCCGGAGCTGATGGTAAGCCTTGTTTCATCGATAAAGGGCTGTGCGCAGTTGGCTATCGGCAACGTTGTCGGCAGCAATATCTTCAACATTTTGATGATAGTCGGACTTACCGCTGTCGTTATGCCGATAAAGGTGCAGAAAAACACCATAACCAACGAGATTCCACTTGTGCTGCTATCGTCGTTAGCATTAGTGGCATGTGCCTCCGACATCGTTCTCGACGGCGGAGTCGGCAACGTAATCGGTCGCGGCGACGGCATTTTGTTGCTTCTTTTCTTCACTATCTTTATGCGTTACACTTTCTCGATTGCCAAGAGTAGCGGAGAAGAGTCGGGCGAGCAGATTAAGTTGATGCCGATTTGGAAGTCGCTGCTGTTTATTGTGTTAGGACTTGCGGGGCTGATTGTCGGCGGACAGTTGTTTGTCGACGGAGCAAGCGGAATCGCGCGTTCGTTAGGCGTCAGCGAGTCGGTCATCGGACTTACGTTGGTTGCCGGAGGAACGTCGTTGCCCGAGTTGGCTACATCGGTAGTTGCGGCTGTGAAGAAAAAGCCAGGAATAGCCATCGGCAACGTAATCGGCAGCAACTTGTTTAACATCTTCCTTGTGCTCGGAGCGAGTGCAACTGTCAGTCCTCTGCCGTTGGGCAACATTGGCATAAGTGATATGCTGATGCTCGTCGTGTCGTCCGTTCTATTCTGGGCGGCGGGTTGGTTCTTCAAGGATAAGACCATTACCCGCATAGAGGGCGCAATTATGGTTGCCCTTTATGTCGGTTATATTTGGTGGTTGATTAGTGGATGTTAGTTTAAAGAACGCGCTCTAAGCGAGTAGGGCTGATGCTTTTTTTACGGCGTCGACGAAGGTGTCGATTTCTTCCGGCGTGTTGTAGACGCCGAACGATGCTCTGACCGTACCTTCGATGCCGAGGGTGTGCATAAGCGGCTCTGCGCAATGGTGACCCGTTCTGACGGCAACGCCTTGTTTGTCGAGGAGCATACCCATATCGTAGTGGTGAATGTTTCCGACAAGGAACGAGATTACTCCGCTTTTATGGTCGGCTGTGCCGAAAATGCGCATTCCGGGGATTTCCATAAGACGGCGTGTAGCGTAGTCGAGGAGTTGTTGTTCGTGAGCGGCAATGTTGTCTATGCCGAGTCGGTCGATGTAGTCGATAGCCTCAGCGAATGCGGCAATGCCGACAAAGTCGGGTGTTCCGGCTTCGAACTTATAGGGCAGGGCGGCAAAGGTCGTTTTCTCGAACGAGACGTTGCCAATCATCTCGCCGCCGCCTTGATAAGGCGACATACGCTCGAGAAACTCTTTCTTGGCATACAGCACACCTACGCCGGTGGGGCCATACATTTTGTGCGCCGACAAAACGTAGAAGTCGGCGTCGAGGTCTTTGACGTCGACGCGGATGTGCGGAGCCGCTTGAGCGCCGTCGACGAGGACGGGCACGCCGTGTCGGCGGGCTATTTCAATCATTTGTTTCACCGGGTTGACGGTACCGAGAACGTTCGACACGTGGCAGAAAGCGACGAGTCGGGTGTTTTCGGTAAACATATTTTCGTAGATGTCTTGGCGGAGTTCGCCTTTTTCGTTGATAGGCACGACATTGATGCGAATGCGCTTACGTTGCTGTAGCAGTTGCCATGGAACGATGTTGGAATGGTGTTCCATAGCGGTAAGAATAATTTCGTCGCCGTTGCAGAGCTTTTCGCCGTAGGACGAAGCCACGAGGTTGATTGCTTCTGTTGTGCCGCGAGTGAAGATGATTTCTTCAGTTGAGTCGGCATTGAGGAAGCGTCGCACCTTCTCGCGGGTGTTTTCCATACAGTCGGTAGCTTCTTGCGACAGTTGGTGAACGCCACGATGAACGTTGGCTTTCTTGGTGTGATACATGTCGCAAATCTTGTCGACAACGCACTGCGGCGTTTGCGAAGTGGCGGCAGTGTCGAGGTAGACAAGTTGGCGGTCGAAAATCTTCCGAGCAAGTATGGGATATTCAGAGCGTATTTTGTTGATGTCGAGCATTTGTGTGGCTTTAGTTTGTGTTCTATTGATTTTGTCGGCATGAAGCGCATGACGACGCTTGATTGCAGCCGAATCGGCTTTCGACGAGGTGTCGCAGGCGGTCTTTGAGCGACTCCATACGCACTCCTGCAATCACGTCGTTCATAAACGCTTGCATAAGCATAATGCGTGCTTCGTGTTCGGGCACGCCACGCGAGCGCATATAGAACAGTGCGTTTTTGTCGATTTGACCGATTGTGGAGCCGTGCGAGCACTTCACGTCGTCGCAATCGATAATGAGTTGCGGCTTGGAGTGCATCTTCGCCGACGGTGATGCGCAGATGTTTTTGTTGCTTTGGTAAGCCACTGTTTTTTCTGCGCCGGGCGCCACTCGAATTAGACCGGAGAAAGCGCCGATGGCATTGTCGTCGAGCACGTATTTAAAGAGTTCGTCGGTCTTGCTGCGCTTTCCGATGTGGTTAACGACGGTATGGTTATCGATGTGTCGATTGTTGTCGGCAATAGCCATGCCGAGCAGATGGAGTTCGGCGTCGTTGCCGTTGAGGTCCACTTTGTAGTTGTTGCGCGTCAGTCCGTTGCGAAGCGTGATGCCATCGAGCATTACGTTGGAGTTATCGTCTTGGTTGACGTAGACCGTCGAAACACGGCGGGTGGTTGTCGACGAATCTTCGATGTCGTAATAGTCGAACGTAGCGCCGTTGTCGGCAAAGATTTCCACTACTTGGCTTGCCAAGTAGTCGACGTCTTTGTTTTGAGTATGGTCGCAGACGAGCAATTGAGCCTGAGCACCGCGTTCGAGCACGATTAGCATACGGCGAACAGCCATCAGCGGCGATGCGCTGTTGAGGATGTTGACGAGTTGTATGGGCTTGCTGAGGCGCACGTTCTCGGGCACGTAGACAAATAAACCGTCTTGCGTCAACAGCGTGTTGAGTGCGGTTGCCGGGTCGTTGATGTCGGCAATGCTTCCGTAGCGTGCTTCGACGATTTCGCGGTGGGTCGTAGCCGCTTGTTTGAGCGATGAGATTACGACACCTTCGGGTATGCTTTGATAAGCCTTGTCGGAGGCGAAAAACACATCGTTAGCCAGGAAGAACAGGCATGTGCTCATGTTGGGCACTTCGCAGCGAAACGCGTCGGCGGGATTTGCTCCGAGATTGATTCGGTTTATGTTTATGCCATAGTCGTCGGCAAAGAGCGCTTCGAGGTCGGTAGCCTCGTAGTCTTCGTCGCCTTTGACGGGCAATTTTGCGCCCGCGAGAGCTTGTGCGGCAACGGGTCGCAGGCGGTTAAGCGCCGGGGCGGAGTTGTTGTCGATGGTGTCGCGGTGTGCGTTATATAATTGTATATATTGGTCTAAAGCAGCCATAATATCTTATTTGTTGTCTACTTCTTCCTTAATCCAGTCGTAGCCTTTTTCTTCGAGTTCGAGGGCGAGTTCGGGACCTGCGGTTTTAACGATTCTACCTTTGTAGAGCACATGTACGATGTCGGGCTTGATGTAGTCGAGCAGGCGTTGGTAGTGGGTGATTACGATGGTGGCGTTGTTTGCCGTTTTCAGTTTGTTGACGCCTTCAGCCACGATGCGGAGAGCGTCGATGTCGAGACCGGAGTCGGTTTCGTCGAGGATGCTCAGACGAGGCTCGAGAACAGCCATTTGGAAGATTTCGTTACGCTTTTTCTCACCGCCGGAGAATCCTTCGTTGACCGAGCGCGAAGCGAGTTTGTTGTCGAGTTGGACGATGGCACGTTTCTCGCGCATGAGTTTCAAGAAGTCGCTTGCCGATAGCGGCTCAAGGTTGAAATACTTGCGCTTGGCATTAAGAGCAGCGCGCATAAAGTTGACCATCGACACGCCGGGGATTTCCACCGGATATTGAAAACTCAGGAACAGCCCTTCATGAGAGCGTTCTTCGGGCGAAAGCGCCAGCAGGTCTTTGCCGTAGAAAGTAGCAGAGCCTTCGGTGACAGTGTAAGCCGGGTGTCCGGTGAGCACGGCGGAGAGTGTCGACTTGCCGGAGCCGTTCGGACCCATGATGGCGTGCACTTCGCCCGGGCGCACTGTCAAGTTGATGCCTTTTAGTATCTCTTTTCCGCTGATTTCAGCGTGTAAATTCTTTATTTCGAGCATTTTAGTGATAATTTTCTTCGTTTGTTAAGTTAACTAACCCACTGAGCCTTCAAGCGAAATTTGCAGCAGTTTTTGCGCCTCTACGGCAAATTCCATAGGCAACTTGTTCATAACTTCCTTCGCATAACCGTTAACAATGAGACCGATTGCGTCTTCGGTGGCAATTCCGCGTTGGTTGCAGTAGAACAATTGGTCTTCGTTGATTTTCGAGGTAGTAGCTTCGTGTTCGACCACCGACGAATCGTTTTGCACGTCGATGTAAGGGAATGTGTGCGCGCCGCACGTGTCGCTGAGCAACAGGCTGTCGCATTGCGTGTAGTTGCGGCAATTTGTGGCGTCTTTGGCAATTTTTACCAAGCCTCGGTAACTGTTTTGGCTACGTCCTGCGGAGATGCCTTTCGACACGATAGTGCTGGTTGTATTTTTCCCGATGTGAATCATTTTTGTACCCGTGTCGGCTTGTTGGAAATTGTTAGTCACGGCAACGCTGTAGAATTCGCCGACGGAATTATCGCCGCGAAGGATGCAGCTTGGGTATTTCCATGTGATTGCCGAACCGGTTTCGACTTGCGTCCAGGAGAGTTTCGAGCGGTCGCCGCGGCAAAGTCCTCGCTTGGTCACGAAGTTGTAGATGCCGCCTCGACCTTCGCTGTCGCCGGGATACCAGTTCTGTACGGTGGAGTATTTCACCTCGGCGCGGTCTTCGACAATGATTTCGACGATAGCGGCGTGCAATTGGTTTTCGTCGCGCATCGGCGCCGTGCAGCCTTCGAGATAAGACACGTATGCGTCGTCGTCGGCAACAATCAGCGTTCGCTCAAATTGCCCGGTTCCTGCAGCGTTGATTCGGAAATATGTCGACAATTCCATCGGGCAACGTACGCCTTTGGGAATGTAGACAAACGACCCGTCGCTGAACACAGCCGAGTTGAGGGCTGCGAAAAAGTTGTCGCGATACGACACTACCGAGCCCAAATAACGTTTCACCAAGTCGGGGTAGTCTTTGACAGCTTCCGAAATCGAGCAAAAGATAACGCCGAGTTCAGCCAACTTGTCGCGGTAGGTGGTTTTGACCGACACGCTGTCCATCACGGCATCGACGGCAACGCCGCTCAAGCGCATTTGCTCTTCGAGGGGAATGCCGAGGCGGTCGAACGTTTTGCGCAGTTGTGGGTCGACGTCGTCCATACTCCCCGGCTTCGCCTTTTGCCGAGGTGCCGCGTAGTAGCTGATTGCATCGTAGTCGATTTCCGGAATCTGAAGGTGTGCCCAGTCGGGCATTTTCATTGTCAGCCAATGGCGATAAGCCTTTAGGCGAAACTCGAGCAGCCACTCGGGTTCGCCCTTGACGGCTGAAATGTGGCGGACAACGTCCTCCGACAGTCCCACGGGAATCACGTCTGTTTCGATGTCGGTGACGAAGCCGTATTTGTAATCTCTGCCCGCTCCGTTGCCGGCGGCATCGGCAGGCTCGATTATGTCTTTGATTTCTTCCATATCTAAATTATGTCGAAAGGATAACAAATCTATCGGTAAAAAGTTTTACCCTACAGAGTTGGGAATAATGTCGACGCCCCACGCCCACGGGGCGAAATTCATCACAAAGTCGAAAATCCGTCCGTCAAGCATGTGTGACGTGTGGAAGAGCGACAAGTCGGGAGCAAGTGCATAGAGCCCGTTGAGCACCACGCTGAGCAGCAACAGCCACTCCAAGGCGCCGAACACGGCTCCGCTCAAGCGGTCGAATCCTCCCAAGTTTAGCGACTTTAGCGATTCCTTAAGCAGCCAGGCTACCAATTTTATGCCGAAGAAAAAGACCAAAAATACGCAAATGTAGGCAATGATGGTTGCCACATATACTTCGGTGCTCTCATACATAGACATAATTGCTTCGGTAACAACACCACCGAACATTCGGCAAGCCAAGATGCCTATAATCAGCCCGGCAAGGCTGCCAATACCTGTTGCGAGACCTTTACAGTATCCGATAACTGCTCCAACAACTATAAGGGTAAGAATTAAAATATCAATCAATGCCATATATCAAAAAATTTCGCCGACGGCGCCGACTGAACCGAGTCGCCAACCGTCTGCGCTTTTCACGTTGCAAATTTACGATTTTATCTTGGATGGTGCAAGAGGTACTCCTGTGGCATTGATTATTAAAGATTAGAGATTATTAAAGGTTTTGTTCCACCCATCCGCTCATCCACCCATCCACCCTAAATTTTCCGTGCCAATACTTGCTATTTTTGAGTCGGTTTGGTAACTTTGCGTCAAAAAGCAATAGATTATATGATACTTTCAATGACAGGTTTCGGCAGCTCGGTGGCTGAATGTGGCGAACTGAAGTTTACCGCCGAAATTAAATCTCTGAACAGTAAGCAATTGGATTTGTCTGTAAGGTTGCCACAGCAGTATCGCGAGGCGGAAATGGGATTGCGCGGCGACATTGCGCAACGTCTGGAGCGAGGCAAAGTGGAAGCGACCATAACTGTTGAGGCTAATGAGACTGCGGCAGCCGGTGTTGTCAACGTGGCAATGGCGCGCCGCTACAAAGAAATGATAGAAGAGATGTCGACCGAGTTGGGCGTTCCCGCTCCGACCGATTGGTCGGCAACGCTGCTGCGAATGCCCGACGTGCTTAAGCCCGAAAATCGCGTTGTAGGCACCGACGAGGTTGACGCCTTGCGACGTGCTGTCGGCGGAGCGTTAGACGGTCTTGTCGAATTTCGCACGCAAGAAGGAGCCCGCTTGGAAAAATTCTTCGAAGAAAAAATTGAGGCTATTCAAGGCTTGCTTTTGGAAGTGCCGCAATATGAGGGCGAGCGCATTGAGCGCATACGCGGCCGTATCTTTGACGCGCTTGAAAAACTGCAAGGCGTAGACTACGACAAAAATCGGTTTGAGCAAGAGATGATTTTCTACATCGAAAAACTCGACATCACCGAAGAAAAGATACGCCTGCAAAACCATCTCGACTACTTCCTTAAGACAATGAAAGGCGCCCCGGGACAAGGAAAGAAATTGGGCTTTATCACCCAAGAAATGGGACGCGAAATCAACACTCTCGGCTCTAAAGCAAACCATGCCGAACTTCAGCGCATAGTGGTGCGAATGAAGGACCATTTGGAGCAAATCAAGGAGCAGATACTTAACGTAATGTAGCGCTATGGCGACGGGAAAAATTATAATCGTATCGGCGCCGTCAGGCACGGGTAAATCGACGATAATCAAGCGAATAATCGGAGACAGCGATTTGAATTTGTCGTTCTCGGTGTCGGCAACGAGTCGTAGTCCGCGAACCGGCGAGACAGACGGAGTTGACTATCATTTCTTGACCGAAGAAGAGTTTCGCGAAGGCATCAGCCGAGGCGATTTCGTCGAGTATGAAGAGGTCTATCCCGGACGTCTCTACGGCACGTTGAAGTCGGAAGTAAGTCGCGTGGTCGACAGCGGTCGCAACTTGATTCTGGACATCGACGTTTGTGGTGGATTGAATGTTAAACGGCTGTATCCAAACGCATTAGCGTTGTTTATTATGCCGCCGAGTGTGGCAACTTTGCGCACACGTTTGGAGCAACGCAACACCGATACCAAAGAGGCTATCGACGGCCGAGTGGCGAAGGCGGAATACGAAATGACGTTTGCCGACAGTTACGATTGTCGCGTTGTCAACGACGACTTGGAGAAAGCGGTAGAGCAGACGCGAGCCCTAATAAAAGAATACATAAGTCGATGAACATAGGCATCTTTGGCGGCAGTTTCAATCCCATTCACGTTGGTCATTGCATTTTGGCTAACGTGCTAAGCCAAAGCGGTTTGGTCGACGAAGTGTGGCTGACTGTTTCGGCGCAGAATCCGCTGAAGAGTGCCGATGCATCGTTGGAACGGCATCGCCTGGAGATGGCTCGCAGAGCAGTCGAACAGTGCGAGCGCGTGAACGTATGCGACGTGGAAATGTCGATGCCCAAGCCTTCGTATACGATAGACACGCTCAATCGGCTATCGCAGATGTATCCCGAACATCGGTTTAGGCTGATAATCGGGGCAGACAATTGGCAAATCTTTGACCGATGGCGCGAGAGTCGCCGAATTGTGGAGCATTACGGCGTAATCGTCTATCCCCGGCGCGGCTACGAGATGCCTTGCGGCGTCGAAGGCGTCACGGCGTTTGAGGCTCCGTTGATAGAGATATCGTCGACGCAGATTCGCGAGAGCATAAGCCGTGGCGAAGATGTGCGTTTTATGGTGCCCGACAGTGTTTACGACTATATAAAGAAAAACAAACTATATGGATAAACTAAGCAACAATAGCATCTTGTTTTTAGGCTTGGCAAACGAGTATTGCAACGCTCTTGAAAGCGTGGAAACGGTCGACAAAGAGGAATTTATCGACCATATGCTCAAACTTTTGCCACGCATCTACATATCGGCAACCGACCTCGACTTGCCGGTCATTGAGGAGACATATGCCGACGGCGTGCTCGACGAAATCTACTACGACAGCGTGCGTCGCAACCTGGAGATGCTTATGGGCGAAGACGACACCTTCCTCGAGGTGTTTGTCGAAGATATGAAGTTTAGCGACACGCCGATAGCGGCAAGCGTGTCGGAGTGTCTTGCCGACATTTTCCAATGTCTTTACGATTTGATTCATTCGGTGAAAGACATCCCGCAAGACCACATTGTCGACTATCTTGCCATTTGCCGCGAGAGTTTCGACGCCTATTGGGGGCAGACGCTTTGCAATGTTTTGCGTGCTCTTCATTCAATCAAATATTCGGAAAAATATTAAAAACAGGCTCTAAATATGAAATCAAAAACCGATTCGCTGCTGGAGTTTCTCGACAGCAGTCCGTGCAACTTTCTCGCAGTCGACACAATACGCCGCCGACTTATCGGCGCCGGCTTCGAGGAGCTGAATCTTGCCGATGCGTGGCAATTGCAAGCAGGGAAGAAGTATTTTACCACCAAAAACGATACTGCCGTCTTTGCCTTTGTGGTCGGTAGTCGTCCGGCGTCGGAAACGGGCTTCCGCATCATAGCGGCGCATAGCGATTCGCCGTGTTTCCGCATCAAGCCCAACGCCGAAATGCTTCGCGAGGGTGTTGTAAGCCTCAATACGGAAGTCTATGGCGGACCTATACTCTACACGTGGTTCGACCGTCCGCTATCGCTTGCCGGGCGGGTGATGCTTCGCGGTGCAGATGCTTTGCATCCGCGTTCGGTGCTCATCGATTTCGAACGTCCGCTGTTGGTGATTCCTCACCTGGCAATACATTTCAACCGCGAGGTGAACAATGGCAACAAGTTGTCGAAGCAAAAAGATATGATACCTGTGTTGGCTCTCGCCGAAGGTGTAAAAGAAAAGGGCAACATGCTCGTCGATGCTGTGGCGGAGCGTCTCGGCGTCGACCGCTCTGAGATTATCGACTTCGACTTGATGGTCTATAATCAGCAAAAAGCGGTGCGCACAGGCATCCGTGGTGAATTGTTTATGTCGGGAAGAATCGACGACTTGAGTATGGCGCATGCTGCCATCGAAGCCATTGTCGACGGCTCCGGCACTGAATGTACGCGCGTGGCGGCTATCTTCGACAACGAAGAAACTGGCAGCGGAACCAAGCAAGGAGCGGCATCGCCCGTGCTAAAAACCATCCTGCATCGCATCGACTTGTCGCAGGGCGGCAACGACCTGACGTTCTACCAAGCCATCGAGCGCACGTTTATGATATCGGCAGACAATGCCCACGCAACGCATCCCAATTATCCGGAAAAATACGACCCGACAAATCATCCGCTTATGGGCGGTGGTCCGGTAATCAAAATCAACGCCAACTGCAAGTATATGACCGATGCACATTCGTCGGCGGTCTTTGCCGAACTCTGTCGCGAGGCAGACGTACCCGTGCAATATTTCGTCAACCATTCCGATTCGGCGGGCGGTTCGACCTTGGGCAATATCCTGACGTCGCAAATCGACATTGCCGGTGTCGATGTGGGCAACCCGATTTGGGCAATGCATTCGGCAATGGAAACCGGCTCGGCATTCGACCACGAGTGTATGGTCAAAGTGTTTACTCACTTCTTCTCGTAGTCGAACGACATATCCGAAATAGCGAGGCGATGCACCGAATTAAAGGTGGCATCGCCTCGCGTCATGTGTTATAATACCGGTTGTTCTTGCTTGTCTTTTTTCGATTTTCCGCCCCAGGTAATGTTCATGCCGACGTTGACGTGTGCGTTGGCATCGCCCACGGGTATGCCTTGCGGCGTGATTTTGCCCATAGTGTGGTTGGTGCCAACGAAGAAGTTGAAGCCTCTCGGGTGGAAGTTGATAACCCATCCAAACGACGAGCCGAACGTGCTGTAGGCATAGTTTACCGATGCTTCGAACCATTTTACAGGCGCAATGTTGGCCGACAGGCGAGCCTCCGACCAGGTATGAACCCCGTTGATTTGCGTCGACGAAAGCAAACCGAATTTAAGGTTGCGGTAGGTCGGTAGAGCGTATTCCACGCCGGCATTGAGCGTAGTGGCGAGAGCCGTGGTGCGTGCCTTGCAGTTCTTGTCTTCCTCGAAGGTAAAAAGGTCTTTGAGGTCGTCCTCAATTTTGTCAATTTGGTTTTCCAGTTTGCCGAGGTCGTCATTGTCGGCATCAATCACAATCTGCTCTTCGAATCCGTCGAACGTATAAGAATTCTTCAAATTAGCGGCAATTCCTTTTTTCCACTTGATGAACCCCAAGTCGAGCAAGGCGGCGGAGACTTTCAGCCCGGGCACAACGTCGCGGAAGTCGTATTCGAAGCCGAGGTCGACAGCCGTACCGAATCCGCAGGTGCCGAATTTGTCGACGTCGATGCCGTCGATTTTGCTGTCTTCGTCGTAGGTAAATGTTGCTTTATTGAGCGAAATGTCGGCAGTGCCGTCGGCTTCGATTGCCCAACGTTCTTGACCCATTGTGAGTTTCATGCTGCGCACGTTGGCGTCGATGTTAGCCAATCCGATGAGCATTTTCAGTTTGGCACCGATAGCAAGGCGGTCGTTGGCAAGGCGGTGGCTGTGTCCGAGGGCAATTTCGGTGTAGGCGTTGGTGCGAATGTTGAGGTCGCGGATGTTGTATTCGGTCAATGCGGCGTCGCTCATTCCTAATTTTGCAAACTCGAAGAGTTCGTAGGGCAGATTGGCGGATGCGTTGACTTTAGCACCGATTTCGATGGAGTTGAAGCCTCCGAAAGCATTGAATCCCATACTAATAACAGGCATCGAAGCGGAAACGTTGAGTAGGTTTCGGTCGTGAAGTCGGTCGAGAAACTTGTCGGCATCGACGGCAGAGTTCATAAACGTAGTGAGGTCGTAGCCGTTGCCGTCGTAGGGGTAGATGAAGTCGTCGACACCGATGTTAGCGCGTTCGGCGGCAAATGCCGGGTTTAGTTGATGGCGGTACGACATTCCTTCCATGAAGTAGGAGGAGTTGTTATATTGAGCCGATGCCACTGTGCAAATCGCAGCGGCAATGCTGATAGATAAAGAGCGGAGAAATAGATTCTTACGTTTCATAACACATAGGATTTTCAGTTAGTTCAAATCAATTCTTACGCCGCCGGGCACTTTGAGCCGAATGTTGCGGAATTGTATTGTTTGGTTGGCATTGATGATGCGTTGCGATTCGGGCGTCGATTTGTTGGCATAGGCTTTAAGCGTGATTTCCAAGCCGTCGATTTGGCTTACACTGCCTTTTACGGATTCGCGAATCTCAACGATAATGTCTGCCGTGCTGTTTGCTTTGAGAATGTTGTCGGTTTCGTTCACAATTTTGACTTTCGCGGTAACGCCGTTTAACGGTTTGCGTTCGCCCGACGAATCGGCGATGCCGAGCGCAACTGCCGATACTTCGATGTCGAGCGGAATCTTGTTGATAGCTGTTCCGTCTCTATAAGCAAAGCACAGGTTGTCGCCGAATCGGAAAGGTGCCCAAATAGAGTAGTCGGTGTCGAACGAATAGTCGGCATCGAGGTCGACGACAGTTTCTTCGTCGACGGCGGTCACCGATGCGTCGACGTAGATGTTTTTCGGTATCTTTTGAATCAATTTCGGCAGGTCCGGAGTGCAGACGTGTACGAGTGTTTTGTCGGCGGGGGCATAAGGCGATATGCAGTAGGTTTGCGCCGATTGCGCGGGGATGCGGAACGTCGGCGGTGTAACTATCACCTCCGATGTCTCGGAAGTTGCCCTGAGGCGTGCGTTGACGTCGGCATTAAGCGGTGTGGCGTTGTTGGCGGTAAATAGAATCATCGGATTGCTTAGGTCGAGCACAACGTCTTGGTCGCGAAGGAATGTCGGCAATGCACCGATTGTAATGGGGTCGATGTTGATGTCGATGTCGGGGTTGAAAATGCCTTTTGCGCCTAAGATGTGCACTTTCTTGTCGCTTTTGGCGGCGTCTTTGATTTTTACTTGCGAGACGAAAATAAATGCCGGCGCCTCCGTTCCCAACCCGTCGATGTCGTTGGAGTTGACGCTCAGTTCGCCATAGAGTTTCACTGTGCCGGCTATGTCAAGCGTGCGTTTGGTCGTATTCATCATTCCGGCAATGATGTTTAAGCCATTGACTTTTACGTTGGTAGTAACAGTGTTGCCCGAATACACATCCAAATTTCTAATATGTACAATGTTTCCTGCGTCGGTACCTTCGGTGATAAGGTAGTCGGGCAGGTCGATTATGATATCTTTGATTTTGGCTTTCTTAAGTTGTTCTGAAGAGTAGTAAAGGTCAATCGACAGATTGATGTCGGCATATATTTGCGAGAGCGAGACGATTTCGGCGGGTAGGTCAGTAGCGCTCATTTCGAAATCGGAGGAGTAGTCTTCTTCGTTGAGCACGGCTGTGAAGTTAATGCCCGTGCCTGCTATTCCTGCGTAAAGCATTGTCTCCGGCTCGAATTCGATTTCTTTGTATGTCGGTTTGATGTCGGGTTCGTCAAAGCTGAATCCGTTGACGTGGATTGTCGACGACGCCGGTGTGCCTTTCTTTGAGGCATAATAATTGCCTGTCGTTTCGTCGATATACACCAAATCACCGCTATCGATTTTGAGGATTTTGCTTAGCGGAATTGCTTCTGTTTCGCCACCGGGGATGGCAAATTCGCTTCCTCCAACGTTAATGGTGAGGTCGATGTCTTTCGATAGGTCGTAAGTGTCGTCGACGCACGATGCACATAGGGTTAATAATAGGCTCGACGCAGAGGCATAAATACTTTTTCTCATAACTGAAGATTTTAGGTTTGTTGGCCACTAAATGCTTAAAGCATCTTTCTTTTTGCAAATATAATACAATAATTGAATTATGCAACAAACCTATTAACTAATTTTTTGGAAAAATTGTATAGTGGTTGTGCAATAATATTATACAACATAAAACGCTCGATAACGGCATAAAAAAAGGTAAAAAGCGCGATGCCTTTTACCTTTTAAGAGTCGGTTTCATAACAGAAGTTGTGAAACGGTCTCACAATTATGAATGTGCAGAATAATTAATTTCTCAGAGATTCTTCGATACGTTCAACAACGGTTCTGAATTCTTTGTCGACCGAGATACGTTCGTCGATAGCTTTGCAAGCGTATAGTACGGTGGCATGGTCGCGGTTTAGTTTGGCGCCGATGTTTGTCGACGACATCTTGGTGTGTTTCTTAGCGAGCGCCATAATGAGTTGTCGCGAGTCGGCAACGTCGCGCTTGCGGCTTTTGCTGAAGAGCATCGCCGTGTCGACCGACAATTGTGAGCAAACGGCATCGACGATGTTTTCGAAGCTGATTTGCTTTTTCGACATTCGGATAGAGTTGGAGAGCACGTTGCGAGCGAGTTCGACCGTGAACGGCTGGTTGAGCGCCGTTGCGTAGGCAAGAAGCGACACGAATACGCCTTCGATTTCGCGTACGTTGTCTTTGACGTTTTCTGCCACAAAGTTAATGATTTCTTCGGGCACGTTGACGCTGGCTTCTCTTGCTTTTTGGCGGAACACGTTGCGGCGAAGTTCGATGTCGGGGCGCGACAGTTCGACAGTCATACCCCACTTGAATCTCGACAACAATCGAGGCTCCATGCCGTCGAGCTCGGCGGGCGGACAGTCGCACGACAAGATGAGGTGCTTTTGATTGTTGTGCAGATAGTTGAATATGTGGAAGAACGTGTTTTGCGTACCGGTTTTGCCGGCGAATTCTTGTACGTCGTCGATGATGAGCATATCGATTGTCTTGTAGAAACCGATAAAGTCGTTGACGTTGTTTTTGCGCACGGCGGTTGTGTATTGCGACTCGAAAGTGCGTGCGCTCAGATAGAGCACGCGGCTTTGAGGATATTGCTCCTTCATACGATTGCCGACGGCTTGTATAAGGTGCGTTTTGCCCACGCCGGTCGGTCCGAAGATAAACATCGGGTTGAATGTCTGTTCTTTCGGATTGTTGGCAATTGCGCTGGCAATGGTGTATGCAAGTTTGTTGCTGCTGCTTTCGCAATAGTTGTCGAAAGTGTAGGTCGACTTGAGTTGCGAGTCGAGCGGAGCATATTCTTGGTGGTCGAATGGATTTGGAATTTGTTGGCGAACCGATGCGGCGCAGCTGCGTGAAGAATCGTCGGCAACAGTTGTGTCGGCGTCTCCTTCTATTATATTATGTGCATAACGCAATCGCTTTACGCCGACAAATTCGCGGCGTAGCGCTACTGAGAGTAGTTGCAAATATTTGCTTTCGAGTTGCTCCGCATAGAACGCTGAGGGTACCTGCAACGTGAGCACACCTTCTGCGTAGTCCTTCACCATGATAGGTGCGAACCATGCTTCGTATTGCTCTTTGTCGAGGTTGTCTCGAATGAACCGAAGACAATTCTCCCAACGTTTTTTGTATTCTAATTCCATTCCTTCCTTAAATTTACGGTGCAAATTTGGGAAAAAAATTGTGATTAGGCAACTGATTTTTTTTGACGAAAAATTTGCTTTTATATAACTGTACTATAAATCAGTTAGTTATAATTTTTAGCTCGGGTTTTTGCGTAATCGGTTGAAATTTAGAGAATTAACTGCTATTCCGGCTTGTTTTATAATTATGCGTTATCGCTCGGATTGTGCTATACCAAAACGGTTTGAGGCTTGCATAACAATAAAAATTGAAATTTTTGTTATTTGGAATCATTCCAAATAAGCCGAATCGGACCATTCGATTGCCATTCCGGCACGTAGCGAGGCGGCTACATCGATGATTCTCTGATTTGCGCTTCCGCGGAAGAGCAGCGACGTGTCGGCTTGAGCTTCGACGAATAGTCCGTCGACGATTACGTCAATCCATTGCAAGGCTTCTCTGGTGTCGGGGAGTGCGGTAAGTTGCTCCCAAGAGAATCCCGTGTAGCACCAAATGCGCTTGCCGATTTCCTGCTTGATGCGTCGGCATAGGTAAGCAACCGTGTCGGGTTGATACATTGGGTCGCCTCCGGAGAGCGTAACGTCGAAGTCGTTGAACGCCACGATTTGTATTATTTCGTCGACGCTCATCGGCTTGCCCGCCTCGAAGTCCCACGACTGCGGGTTGTGGCAGCCGGGGCAGTGATGCCGGCAGCCTGCCATATAGATTGACGTACGTAGCCCGGGGCCGTCGACGCTTGTGCCTTCTACGATGTCGAGAATGCGAATGTCCATATGTTATTTATGTACGACGCGGTCGCGCAGTTCCGCCAATTTTGCGCTGTTCCAGCGGTCGGTGGTGCCTACCAGGTAGCCTGTGATACGTTGTAGCTTGTCGATGGCTTTGCTTCCGCATTTGGGGCAAGTGTCGAGCCCTTCGGTGGCGTCTTCGTAGCCGCAATCCATACAGCGGTTGCGATTGTGGTTGACCGAGCCGTAGCCGATGTTGTATTTGTCGATGAGGTCGACGATGTCGCTGATGGCTTTGGGGTTGTGGGTTGCGTCGCCGTCGATTTCGACGTAGAAGATGTGTCCGCCGCGGGTCAGTTCGTGATAGGGTGCTTCTATCATTGCCTTGTGCTTGGGGCTGCATTTGTACCAAACGGGAACGTGGTTGGAGTTGGTGTAATAGTCTTTGTCGGTAATGCCTTCGATGATGCCGAAGGTCTTGCGGTCGCGCTTGGTGAAGCGACCCGACAAGCCTTCCGCCGGAGTTGCCAACACGCTGAAGTTGTGGTTGTAGCGTTCGCAGAATTCGTTAGCCTTGCTGCGCATATACGACACGATTTTCAGACCGAGTTTCTGGCTTTCTTCGCTTTCGCCGTGATGTTTTCCGGTCAGAGCGATAAGGCATTCAGCCAAGCCGATAAATCCGATGCCGAGAGTACCTTGGTTTATAACGCTCTCGACGGTGTCGCCTTGTTTGAGCGTCTCGCAGCCGTTCCACAGCTTTGACATAAGCAATGGGAACTGCTTTGCTTTTGCCGTCTTTTGGAATTCGAAGCGCTCGCACAACTGTTTAGCCGTCACTTCGAGCATATGGTCGAGTTTCGAGAAGAAGGCGTTGAGGCGTTCTTCCGAGTCTTGGATTGCGCGGCATTCGAGAGCGAGGCGCACGATGTTGATGGTCGAAAACGACAAGTTTCCGCGACCTACCGACGTCTTTTCGCCGTAGCGGTTTTCGAACACGCGTGTGCGACAGCCCATTGTAGCCACTTCGTAAAGGTAGCGGTTGGGGTCGTCGGCTTGCCACTTCTCGTGTTGGTTGAATGTTGCGTCGAGGTTGACAAAGTTGGGGAAGAATCTGCGGGCGGTCACCTTGCAGGCAAGTTGATAGAGGTCGTAGTTGCGGTCTTCCGGCAGATAGTTGACGCCGCGTTTTTTCTTCCATATTTGTATGGGGAATATTGCCGTAGCGCCATTGCCAACGCCTTCGTAAGTGGAGTTGAGCAGTTCGCGCATAATGCATCGACCTTCAGCCGACGTGTCGGTGCCATAGTTGATTGAGCTGAACACCACTTGGTTTCCGCCGCGAGAGTGTATGGTGTTCATGTTGTGGATAAACGCTTCCATGGCTTGGTGAACGCGTCCTACGGTTTTGTTGATGGCGTGCTGAAGTGCGCGGTCGCGTCCGGTCAATCCTGTCAGCGGACGGCGGTTATAGTCGTCGAATTGTAGTTGGTAGAGGTCGCTATAGTCGACGCCTTCGAGTTCTTCAATGTTGCGGACTTCTTCGACGAACGAACTGCGTACGTAGGGAGCCAAGTAGAAGTCGAATGCCGGGATGGCTTGGCCTCCGTGCATTTCGTTTTGTGCTGTTTCCAACGAAATGCAAGCGATAATGCTTGCAGTTTCGATGCGCTTGGCGGGGCGCGATTCGCCGTGGCCTGCAATGAATCCGTAGCGCAACACCTTGTCAAGCGGGTGCTGTACGCACGTCAGGCTCTTTGTCGGGTAGTAGTCTTTGTCGTGGATGTGCAGATAGTTGCCCGTCACGGCTTCTTTCGACTCGGCGGAGAGAAGATAGTCGTCGACAAACGGCTTGGTTGTCTCGCTGGCAAACTTCATCATCATTCCAGCCGGCGAGTCGGCGTTCATGTTGGCGTTTTCGCGCGTTATGTCGTTCGACTTGGCATCGATGATTTCCAAGAATATGTCGCGGGTTTTTGCTCGACGCGCAATGCTGCGACGGTCGCGGTAGGCGATGTATTTTTTTGCCACTTCCTTTCGCGAACTTTTCATCAGTTCGGCTTCGACCATGTCTTGGATTTCTTCGACGGTCATTCGTTCGCGACCGTTAAATCCGACACGGTCGGCAATCTTTTGTATCAGACTTTCGTCTTCGCCTTTTTCGGTTTGCAACATCGCTTTGCGGATGGCTGCTTTTATCTTTTCTTCGTTGTAGCCGACTACTCGTCCGTCTCTCTTTTCAACAGTTGTTATCATTTTTCCTATCTTT
>SFJG01000160.1 GCA_004555955.1 Bacteroidales bacterium
CGTGACGACGAGCCCATCTTCTTCGATAGCTTCGATGCGAACGGTTTGTCCATCGATACAAGCCATCACGGCATGGCCATCGCGGATTTGCTCGCGGGCCATTTCTGACCAGAATTTTTTATCGAGGCATGAGCGATCTCCTTGTGTGGCGAGAGCGTTATAGCTCACGCCCATGGCATTGGCGAGTGCGCCCCAGTTTTGCATACCGCCTTGTTCGGGGAGTTTTTGTGAGCGTTTGAGCTCGGCGAGATGTGCCGAGAACGATTTATCGGTCTGCGGATTCTGGATACCCATGAGTTCGAGACTCGAAGCGAGTGCGTCGAATTCGTTGATATCGCCTTGTTTTTGGTCTTCTTTTTCTTCGGCCATTTTGGGCTTTGCCTGAAGGGATTCGTAGAGGTCGCCGCGAATCGACTCCGGACAACGCGCAATCATATTGCGTGCAGTCGTGATTTCGGGAGCGGTGAGCGATTCTTTGGCGAGCAATTCTTGGAGCTCGGCAGGGGCTTGGTCGAGTGCTTTCGTGTCTTTTGGTTGCAGAGGCTTCTTTTGATTGCCGGCATAATCGGTGTGTTCGGCGCTAATATAGCCGACTTGATCGCCGACGCGGATTTCGAGATAGCCGTCTTTTTCGCCATAGACGTTGACTTTATCGGCTTCGCGAAGCGTGCCGATATAGTTTTGATCTTTGCCTGGAGCCGTGCGGATGCGTAGCGCCGAAACGGCGACTTTGGCAGAACCAATCGGTTGCGGTTCTTGTTTCGCTTGGGTTTTTTTCGCGCCTGCGTAATCGGTTTGTGCCGCCGAAACATAGCCCACTTTGCCATCGACGAGGACTTTGAGCTCGTCGCCTTGAACTGCTAAAATGTCGATTTGCCGTTGCACCGACAATTCGGTCAATCGCGTGCCCGTTTTGCCCGGTTCCGAATGAACCTCGGCTTTCTGCATGACGCGCGCCGATCCAATCGGTTGCATCGCTTTCGAAGCGTTGTTCCCAGCCTGCTCTTTGAGCTTGTCGGCGCCCTTTTGCGCCTTGCTCAACTCGGCTTTTTCCTTTTCGATTTGAGCGAGTTTTTGAGCTTTCTCGGGATCAACTTTCGCCGGATCCTTCATCGCCTGAGGCAAACCAGTCTTCTGTTTTTGGTCTTTGTCAGCTTCGATTTTGGAAGCCAAAACGTCGTCTTTTTTGTCCTTTGTCTGGTCAATCATCGTCTCGTCTCCGTACCAGTTATGGCTTTCGCCGTTGCATCACACCATTCCAATCTATCATTTTAATGAGCATCGATCGCGTGCGTCAACTAATTGTTGCGTTTTGTGCGACTTATTTTAGTGCACGCGTCGCGGCGCGAGTCGTAGTCATTCGATTTGGGGATGGCGACGAGCTCAAAAAAATCGCGAAAAAAAATTTGCCATTTCGAAAGCGTGCTTAATCTCATGACTCAGTGAGGGCGCCGTAAGGCGCTCAGCGAGTTTATGCGAGCACCGCACTGGGCGGAGGCGTTGAACGCTTCGGCTTCTGGTGCAGTGGCTCTAAGAGTTTCAGCGCGCCGCAAGGCGCACGACGAGTTTCAGAGCGCCGCAAGGCACTCAAAGAATGAGTTTAAGAGAGCGCCGCAAGGCGCTCTAAGAGTTTATCTTTAGGAGAAGTGATTATGGCAAAAATTATTGGTATTGACCTTGGTACGACGAACTCTTGTGTAGCGGTTTTGGAAGGTACAGAACCGAAAGTCATCACGAACGAAGAAGGCGATCGCACGACGCCGTCGGTCGTTGCTTTCGACGACAAAGGCGAAACGATCGTCGGTCAATTTGCACGTCGTCAGGCGACGATGAACTACGAAAATACCATCTTCAGCGCAAAGCGTTTCATCGGTATGAAATACAGCGAGCGCATCGATGAAGCGAAACACATGCCGTTCAAAGTCATTCAAATGAGCAATGGTTCTGCCGGCTTCGAAGTTCGCGGTAAACAATTCACGCCGCCCGAAATCAGTGCAAAAGTTCTTCAGAAACTCAAACGCGATGCCGAAAAATATCTCGGTCAACAAGTGACCGAAGCCGTCATTACGGTTCCCGCTTATTTCAATGACTCACAGCGTCAAGCGACGAAAGATGCTGGCAAAATCGCCGGTCTCAACGTCCGTCGTATCATCAACGAACCGACGGCCGCTGCACTTGCCTATGGCTTGGACAAGAAAAAAGACGAAACGATCGCCGTCTATGACTTCGGTGGTGGTACGTTCGATATCTC
>SFJG01000161.1 GCA_004555955.1 Bacteroidales bacterium
GTCGATGATATTATCGATAACAACCGGCTTCATGGCTGAGAGAGTGTGCTGCGTATAGGCGAATCCGATATGCCGACTGCGATGGTCAATGTCGAACTCAGCCTCGAGGAAAAGTTCGAGTTTCTCGAAAAATTCCGTAACGCTCCAATGAGGCAAAGCGTTAGCGAATTCCGGCATAGACCAAGCATAAGGAAGAGTATTGCACACGAGAAGATATTTGTGCTCCTCTTTCTCTTCCCAAGCCGAGAAGTCGTAGGAGTAGCCTACGGCCTCACAAATACGCTTTGCGATGTAAATCAAGTAAGGCTGCCACGACAATCCTTTCGTATCGCTATGCCACGAATACGAGCCGTTTTCGTACTTCGTACAGTTTTGAATGTTGCCCGAAGCATCATTCACCCACGGCAGAGCCACGAAAGAAAGATTGTAGAAGCCATCATTCCAGGCATTCATCGGAGAGATTGCCGAAGTCAAAGTAACAGTCGGAGCGCCGAGGTCGAGTTCGTTGATATAGATTACATCGAAGGTAGTATCGAAGTTCACTTCGGAACGACCTTCGAGGAATTGCGTTTTCACTTCGGCTTGGGAGATTTCCGTTACTACGATAGAGCCACGCAGAATAAGCGCTCTATCTATGATTTGGCAGTCGAAAATCACCTTTTTAGCCGCCACATCAGCACGATTGATGTGTCCAAAGATAGCGATGTTCTGCGAGCATCCACGTAGCGGAAAGGTGATAGTGAGCGAATAGCCGTCGGAGCCACTGAACAGGCGATTGTCGGCGATATATTCAAACGAAGTGCTCTCTTTGAGGGCCGCGAGTTTGCCGTTAATAAGAATTTTCATATATTACCTTTTTGATTTAGGAGATTTGTTACGAATCAAACGATTATAATCATCTTGGGCTTTGTTAATGCCTTTGTCACCGGTGACGGTAGCCACCGTAACAAAAGGCTCGTTCAACCTTTCGTTCAGTCTGTCGAGAGTCTGCTCGATCTTCGTGTTAGACGAAGCTTGAGTAGGAACATTAACGATGACATTAGGCTGAACGGAATGCTGCGGGTTGGAAGCAAGAAGCATCGGAGCCGTTATAGAACGCGACACGTCGGCTGCGTTTAGCGATCCGAAAGTGTTAGTTCGTTGGGCGTATTCGAGAGCCTCGATAATCGGGCGAGTTTTCGGCGACTTCACAAGTTTTTGAGAAGCGACCCATTCCCCGGCGTGAACGATGCCGACAGGTTCATCGGAGCGACCGTCGGGAGTAAAACCGCCGACCGAATAGCCCTGTGCTTCCGATGCTTGCTGCTGTTTCTTAATGGCAGCCACTTGCACCATGCCGGCAGCAATAGCCATACCTGCCGCAATCGGAGCAAGAATGTAGCCGATGACCGGGATAGCGGCGGCAGAGCCGTAGGCGGAAATTGCGTTTTGAGCCGTTTGAGCCACCGCTTGGATAACCTGCATGGCGAACATCTTGCGGTTCGCCTCATTCTTCGCCTTGGCAATTTCCTTTTCCTTTTGCGCCTCGAGTTTCTTCACCTTGTAGGAGTTGCCCTCCGCAGCGGAGATTTCCTTATCGTAGCGTTTCTCAATGGCGGCCGATTCGATTTCGAGTTCCGCTTGAACAAGCGATGACAACGAAGAAAAGATAGCGCTCATTCCCGAAGTGAGTGTGGAGATAGCACCTTGCATCGCCTTACCGCCATCGCCCTCAAGCCACTCGACCGAGTCGGCAACGGCACGTTGCATACGATTGCGTTCATCTTCTTCAGAGAGCAAACCATAACGCTTTTGCAGAGCGAGTTTCGCCTGCTGAAAAGCCTCCTCGATGCGCAGTTTTTCGTCAGCATTGTCACCGGCAGCCGCAATTTCACGGTCATAGACCGTTTGAAGCAACGCCAAATCGGTATCGTATTTGGCTTGCCGCTCTTGCGGATTGTCGCCGAAAAACTCCTTTTTCATCGAGGCGAGTTTGCGTTCATGTCCTTCCATTTCACGATGGCGGCGTTGCATCTGCGCTATCAGCAAAGACTGCAACTGCTGCTCCGCCTGAAGCCGCTCCTTGGAGCCTTCAGTATAGATAGCAACGAGGTTACGCTGATGCTCGATTTCAAGTTCCTCGGTGCGGTTGTCGTAAGTTTCCTTAGATACCTAAAATCCGCAACTATCATCCAATACACGATTAAGGGTAGATTTATGAGTCGTTAGTAGCAGCTTTCAGTAAAAAGCAACAGCACAACATCAAT
>SFJG01000007.1 GCA_004555955.1 Bacteroidales bacterium
ACGGCCGATCCGCCTTCGAGGCGGAGCTGAAGCACTGCGGCCTCTCCATGAAGGATGTGACGGACCCGGAGCTGCTGCCCACGCTGCTGAAAAAGGTGGCCTATCCCAATCTGGACGATATGTACGCCGCCATCGGCTACGGCGGCTTCACCGCCCAGAAGGCCGTCAGCCGGATGCAGGGCGAGATCAACCGTGTCCTGCGCCAGCGCCAGCAGGAGCAGCAGGCCCTGGAGGCCGCCGCTGCCAAGCCCAGTAAGGAGGAGACACCCCGCTCCGCCGAGCCCAAAAAGGTCAAGAGCGAGCAGGGCATCATCGTGGAGGGCCTGGACAACTGTCTGGTGAAGTTCTCCAAGTGCTGCACCCCTGTGCCGGGAGACGACATCGTGGGCTTCATCACCCGTGGCTACGGCGTGTCCGTCCACCGGGCGGACTGCCCCAACGCCGCCCACCGGGACGCCCCTGACCAGACGGGCCGGTGGATCAAGGTCTCCTGGGGCACGGATACCAACGAGAGCTACCCCACCATTCTGGAGGTCATCTGCAAGGACCGCGTCAATTTGCTGCTGGATATCTCGGCGGCGATACAGCAGTATGTGGAGGAGAACGGCTTCTCTGTGGTGCGCGACCTATGCGGCCACGGTGTCGGGCTGAAATTTCACGAAGAGCCCGACGTGTTCCACTTCGGCAGACAAGGCACCGGAATGCTTCTCGTGCCGGGTATGGTGTTTACAATCGAGCCGATGATTAATATGGGCACATGGAAGGTGTTTGTCGACAGCGAAGACGGTTGGACCGTTGTTACCGACGACGAGAAGCCTTCCGCACAATGGGAACATACCTTTGTGATGACCGAAAAAGGCGTGCAGATTCTAACGCACTAATTGAATAGGCTGATGATGCCGTAGACGGCAAGGGCAAGGATTGCCACTGCTATTACAGCGACCACGATGCAGCCCCACTTCAATCGCTTGAGGATGCGCGAAGCTGTGGGATGACCGTCCTTGCTATATTGTTGCACCACGTTGAGAACAGCGAGCAACGTAACCATAATGTCGTCGAGCCAGCCTGCAACGGGAAAGCCGTCGGGAACGATGTCGACAGGCGATACGTCGTAGATTAGCGCTATTACGGCGAGTATCCACGAAATCGTTTTTTGCCAATTGTTCGGAGTCTGCTTCACATCCGTTTTTTCATCCTGTTCCATAAGAATAAGGTTCTTAGAAAGCTTCGTTAATATTGAAAATAAATCCCATGCCGTTGCGCGTAAGTCCCAGGTCGAGGCGAACGTTTACGCCTTGCTTAAACCGCCACCGATAGCCGGTACCGAAGTTGGGCAACGTCTGTTTTAGTCGCATCTCGGAAAATTTCGGGAACACATTTGCGGCGCCAACCCAAACGACAATTCCGTGGCGTTTCTTTATGTGCTGACGGAGTTCGATTTGCGCCTCAACGATATTATTGTCGCGATAACGTCCTTCGAAATAGCCGCGCATACGGCTCTGCCCGCCGACGGTGGCAAGCATAGGCCACGGCACATCGTTGTAGTTGAACAGCGAATGAAATTCGCCGGCAATGACGGCACCGCGCCACGCCTTGTGATAGGTCGACACGGTAAGGTCGGTCCAATGGTAGACGTGTTTGTTGCCGAGCCACGACGGGTTGAAGATTTGGTCGAGTTGGACAAACCAACCGCGCGTTGCATTTAGGATGATGTCGCGCGAATCGTAGGTAAACGACAGACCGCCGCCGACAGTGGTAAACTTGCGTTCGTCGCTGCCCATCAGCTTGGCAACATCCTCGTTGAAGTCTGTAAGATTGACATATTGCACATTGAACAACGGACCGATGTAGGTGTGTGGCGCCAATCGAACAAGGAATCGCGGTTTTGCCTCGAATTTAAGTCGAGAATAGTCGGTCTCGTTGTCGTCGTTGTTTCCTTGCTCGTATCCGATACCCCACAGCGTCGAGGGGAAGGTGTAGATATATGTGGTGTAGTCGAAGCGGAAACGCTCGCGAGCAAACACGTTATTGCCGCGAACGCCCACCATTAGCAAGCCTTTCGACGTTACGTTGCTGAATATCGACACGTTCGAGAGCGGCAATGTCGGGTCGTTGCGGTCGATGCGATAAAGTCCGGAGGCAACTATGCCGAGTCCGACGCCTGTCGTCGAACTGTAGTGCGGTCCACCCAAGATGCCGAAATCTATCTTTTTGTTCGGGTTGAAATGTTCCGATTTCTTGAAATAGTCGCTCAATTTACCGAAGAAGCCTTTACGCTTGGCGACGACTGCAGTATCGACGGCTAAAGAGTCGTTTGAAAGCGAAATATTTTCGACAGTCAACGTATCTGCGGAGACTGTGTCGCTATCAACAATAGGGACTTTTAACGCAGCCGATGCCGCCGACATCGCAAAAAGCGCAACCAATATGAGGGAAAAAAGTCTATTCATCGAGTTCGGATTTGATGATTGCAAAACTTTCTGCCATCATACTTTCCATTACCTCTTTTGTACGTTCGCCGGTTTGTTGCATCGGTCGATGAATGGTCAACACGATTTTTCCCGGCGCGGTGTTGAGGGTTGTCTTATTCATCACCCGGAATGAGCCGTCGATAGAGAGCGGAACAATCGGCAATCCAAACTCCGTGGCGAGCATAAATGCGCCGCGCTTAAACGGTTTCATCTTGCCGTCGGGCGTGCGCGACCCTTCGGGGAAAACGACCAACGACATCCCGTCGCGCAAAATCTTTTTAGCATTCACCATGGTTTGGTTGATTGCCGATGCCGAACTGCGGTCGACCATTATGTGGCGCGACACACGACACGCAAAGCCGACAAACGGAATCTTTTCAAGGCTCTTTTTCATCATCCACTTGAAGTTGTGATTCAAATAGCCGAAGATTACGAAAATATCGAATGCACCCTGGTGATTGGCAATGAAAACATACGAGGTGCCCGGGTCGATGTTTTCGCGACCACGCACCTCAACGCGCACAAACAAGAGCACACACCATAGTCGAGCCCAAATATGCGGAATATAGTAGCCCAACGACCGGCTCATACCCAGCGTACTAACAAAAATCGTCAGAACCGCTGTTATTATCGTAAGAACGGCAAGTATTGGATAGGCAATCACCCACTGATAGATTCTAAATAGCATTGTTTTCATCGCAGTCTTATTTGAATTTACAAAGATAAACCACAATGAGCAAATTTTAAAATAATCAGACGATTTTTTTGTGTGTTTTTGAATGCGTGCAATGTGTGTGCAGAATCTGTAGAGTCCAACAGCAAATGCAAAATAAAAAAAGTGTTTGAAAACACTTTTTTAGGATTAGGAATCCAAATAGCAAAGAAGAGTTTTTGCTATTTGGACTTTCCCTAAAAAGGCTTGACAGATTTGAGGGCGATTATGCGACATCAGCCTCATAATCGTCTTAGAACGGCAACGGCTCGGCGGGCGTTGAGAAGTCGGCATCGTGCATATCGGGAACACCGGGAACATTTGGCACATCAGAAACTGAGCCGCCTGCAATACTTGAACCGGTGGGTTGCGACGAATTGTCGTCACCGAAACGCGACTCGATGGTTTCCATTCGGTCGGGGATATTGCTGTCTTCCCAGTTTTGGAATCGAGCAAAGCGAGCCACAAAGCGCATTTCGACATCGTCGACAGCACCGTTACGATGCTTAGCCACGATGAATTCAGCCTTGCCTTTGACCGACTTTTCGCTGTCTTCGGAGCTATGCATATAGTATTCCGGGCGGTGGATGAAGCACACGATGTCGGCGTCTTGCTCGATGGCTCCCGACTCACGAAGGTCGCTCAGTTGCGGGCGCTTGCTGTTGGAATCTTTGCGGTCTTCAACCTTACGACTCAACTGCGACAACGCAATAATCGGGATGTTAAGTTCCTTAGCCAACTGCTTGAGCGAGCGCGAGATGGTGCTGACCTCTTGCTCGCGGCTACCAAACTTCATACCGTTGGCGTTCATAAGTTGTAGGTAGTCGATGATGATAATTTTTACGCCATGTTCGCGCACGAGTCGGCGTGCCTTTGTACGCAGTTCGAAGATAGAAAGTGCCGCCGTATCGTCGACAAATAGGGGCGCGCTGAAGAGTCGGCGCACGCGATATTGGAGTTGGTCCCACTCGGCTTGCGTGAGTTTACCCGACTTAATCTTATCGCCTTCGAGTTCGCAGACGTTACAGATAAGACGTTTAACGAGTTGGACATTCGACATTTCGAGCGAAAACAGCGCAACCGGCGTATTATAGTCAACTGCCATATTTTTCGCCATAGAGAGCACAAAAGCCGTTTTACCCATCGCAGGACGTGCTGCAATGATGATAAGGTCGGAGTTTTGCCAACCGGAAGTAAGTTTGTCGAGTTTATGGAATCCGGTAGCCAAGCCACTCAAACCGCTTTCTTTCTGTCCTGCGGCGGCAATCTGCTCGATGGCTTCCGTGATGACAGGGTCGATTTGCACGAAATCCTTCTTCAGGTTGTTCTGCGAGATACCAAAGAGTTCGCCTTCAGCCTCTTGGAGGAGGTCGTCGACGTCGTATGATTCATCGAACGCCTTTCCGGCAATCTTCGAACAAAATTCGATGAGTTGGCGAGCGAGGAACTTCTGAGCAACAATTCGGGCGTGCGTTTCGATATGTGCAGCCGACACGACCTTCGAGGTGAGTTCGGAGATATGCAGCGCACCGCCAACCTCGTCGAGACGACCTTCAAGGCGCAACTGTTGCACCACGGTAAGCATGTCGATAGGCTCCTGCTTGAGGCCCAGCGCTTGGATTGCTTCGTAGATTTTTTGGTGTTGCGGGTCGTAGAACGACTCAGGCTTAAGGATGTCGCACACCACGCCAAAAGCGTCGCGTTCGAGCATCAGTGCGCCAAGCACAGCCTCTTCCACTTCGCGGTCTTGAGGTTGTAACTTACTGCCCTCGGCAAAATCGACTGCCTGGGTTTTCTTTTGGAAAGGCTTTGCGCCTCTGTCGTTCGAGAATTCTGCCATAGCGAAAAAATTTTCCACAAAAGTAGCGAAATTTGCGCAAAAAAAGGTAACTTTGTGAAAGTAATTATGAAGATAAGCATCGTTGTGCCTGTCTATCAGGTCGTTCAATGGATAGAAACGTGCGTCGACTCGTTGTTGAGCCAAACGTACACCGATTTTGAAGTCATACTCGTCGACGATTGTTCGACCGACGGCAGCGAATCGGTGTGCGACCGCTATGGCTCCGACAGTCGCGTGACGGTAGTCCATCGCAAGAAGAACGGCGGTCTGAGCGCCGCGCGCAATACGGGCATCGACCATGCTTGCGGTGAATTTATCACCTTTGTCGATTCCGACGACTTCGTTGCGCCCGACACGCTTGCCGCCATCGCAGCTGCCGCCGACGCTGACGTCGACATCGTCGAATATCCCATCAGCATTGGCTACGGCTCGCCCGGCAGCACCGTCTACCGTAACAGTTACGGCGCCGGCAACGCGCTCGACTGCTGGACGGAAAGCCGCGGCTACTTTCACTGCTACTCCGCCAACAAAGCATTTCGCCGCTCATTGTGGGACGGCATACGGTTTCCCGAAGGTAAATGCTACGAAGATGTCTTCACCGTGCCGCAAGTCGTTGCTCGCGCTCGTCGGATATGCTTTGCCCAAGGCGGTATGTATTACTACTGCCGGCGAGACGGTTCGATTTCGACGACCTATACCATCGGCAATCTTACCGACTTCGTCACTGCCGAAATTGCGCTGTTGGAGATGCTCAAAACGCACACGACGTTCGACAACTGCCGTGCCGACGAACTCTTCATAACCATCTGCAATTGGCAAGCAATGCTGTTGCACCTGGGCGGAAACTACTTACTGCCACGGCACAAAGTGTCGCCCCTGAAAATGTTGCGCAGCAACTGCTCGGCAAAAATAAAAGTCAAAACTTCACTTTATGCGTTGCTTGGCAAATCTTACTGCCGACTGCTCGCAAAAACATTTAAATAGACTATGCACAAACTGTCGATAAGTTTCATAATACCCGTTTACAACACGCCGGAGGCAATGCTGCGGCGCTGCATCGACAGCATAGCAACAGCAGCCGACACGGTCGACTATGAAACTTTGATTGTCGACGACGGCTCGACAAAAACCGACGTAAAAGCGATAGTCGACAGCTACAATGACTCGCGCATTCGCTACTTTCGGCAAGACAACGCACGGCAAGGCGCCGCCCGCAATCGCGGACTCGACAACGCCGGAAAAGAATGGGTGCAATTCATCGACTCCGACGATTTTCTGATTGCCGACAACTATCGGCAAATCATCGACATAGCCGCTGCCGAGCGCCCCGATGCAGTAATGTTTCGCTATCGCAACGTGACCGACTCCAAGCCGGCTGTCAACGTCAGACCGGGGAGAATCGTCAGCCGCACTTGCGGTGTGGATTACCTTACCGAAAACAGCGCATTGGGCGTGGTTTGCAACTGCTTGATACGCCGCAGCCGCTTGCACGATTTGCGCTTTCGTCAAGACATATTTATCGAAGACGAAGAATACATGCCACTGATGTTTCTGCGATTCAAAACACTAATTGTCACCGACGCAGAAGCCTATGCCTACTACCGCCACACCGACTCGACAACCGGCAAACGTACAGCCGACCACATCGAAAAGACTTTCGCAGACTTCCTAACCGTCATCGCAAGCCTGCGCGACGTGCGCCGGACTATCGACGGCAAGCAGCACCGTGCGCTCAGCCGTTGCATCGACCAAGACTGCGTGGCGTTTGCCTACAACCTGCTGAGACTCGCCCCCGACGACGAGTTTTTCAACCGCTGGCTCAACCGACTCTTCGACGAAGGCATTTTGCCCGTGCCGAAGGCTCGCTACAACAGCAAATACACAGTTGCACGGTTCGCCACTGCCGGTCGCCTACGTATGCGATTACTCCGCCTAATATTCAGAGCCTTATGAGAATACTTCTACTCGGGGAATACAGTAACGTCCATTGGACACTCGCACAAGCGCTGCGGCGACTTGGGCACGATGTCTGCGTTGCCTCAAACGGCGACTTTTGGAAAAATTATCCGCGCGACATCGACCTCGACCGCAAAATCGGCTCACCTCTCGGCACAATCGACTTCTACAGACGGCTGACTTTCGCTCTGGCTCGGATGCGCGGCTACGACGTCGTTCAACTCATCAACCCAATGTTTTTCGAGGTCAATCCCCGAAAAAACCTCATAGCCTACAAGTATCTCAAACGGCATAATCGGAAAACCTTCCTCGGGGCTTTCGGGATGGACTTCTTTTGGGTCGACGAATGTCGGCAACAGCGCCCGCTGCGCTACTCCGACTTCAACTTCGGCGACACCCTTCGCACCGACGAAATCGCCATGCGCGAAGTCGACGACTGGGTCGGTACCGACAAAGAAAGAGCCAATCGCTACATTGCCGACAATTGCAACGGCATAATCGCCGGACTCTACGAATACTACGCTTGCTACAAGCGCCTCTACAACGACAAACTGCAATTCATCCCCTTCCCCATCGACGTCGATGCCATCGAACGCGTTGCCCCGCCTGTCGACGGGCCCGTGCGCTTCTTCATCGGCATTTCGCAACAACGCAGCAAATACAAAGGCACCGACATAATGCTCGCCGCCCTCGAGAAGTTGCACCAACGATACCCCGACCGCTGCGAGATTGTCAAAGCCGTGTCTGTTCCATTCGAGCAATATCAACACATGATGGACTCGAGCCACGTAATCCTTGACCAACTCTACTCCTACACGCCGGCAATGAACGCTCTGCTGGCTATGGCTAAGGGGCTTGTCGTTGTCGGCGGCGGCGAAGAAGAAAACTACCAAATTCTCGGCGAAGACAACCTGCGCCCAATCGTCAACGTGCTGCCCGATGCCGATGACGTATACCGCAAACTTGAGCAACTCGTTGTCGACCCGCAACGCATCAGCACGCTCTCCGACCAAAGCCGAGCCTACGTCGAACACCATCACAATGCAGACGCTGTGGCACGCAAATATCTCGATTTCTGGATGTCAAAATAACTTCAAGATGATAACTTTCCCAAACGCAAAAATAAATATCGGACTCAACATCGTCAGCCGCCGCACTGACGGCTATCACAACATCGTAACCCTATTCTACCCCATCCGACTTTGCGATTCGGTAGAAGTTGTCGAGAGTTCTACACTAAGCCTCCGCACCTTCGGTCGCGCTATCGACTGTCCGCCGGAGAAAAACCTTGTGATGAAAGCCTATCGGCTACTCGCCGACGAATTCGCCCTGCCACCCGTCGAAATCGACCTCTACAAGCACATTCCCGACGGTGCCGGACTCGGCGGAGGCTCGTCGGATGCCGCCCACTTGGCGGTGATGCTCAACAAGATGTTCGCCCTCGGCTTGACGGAAAGCGAACTGGCGAAACGGCTTGTACACATAGGCGCCGACTGCCCGTTTTTCGTCTACAATCGTCCTATGCTCGCTTCGGGCATCGGCGACATTCTCGAGCCTTTCGACCTCGACCTCGGCAACTTTCGAATCGTGATTGTCAAGCCCGACGTCTACGTATCGACCGCCCAAGCCTACGCCGGAGTGACACCAAAAGAGCCGACAGTGCCCCTCAACGAACTGCTCCAACGCCCCATCGCGGAATGGCGCGACGCAGTGGTCAACGATTTCGAGACATCCGTTTTCGCGAAATTTCCCCAACTTGCCGACATCAAGCAGGCATTCTACCGCTCCGGCGCCGTTTATTCTGCCATGTCAGGCTCAGGGTCTGCCATTTTTGGCATCTTTGATAGTGACACTTTGGCAGAGTCGTGCGCCAAGACTCTAAATGGCTACCTTCTCTGATTTTCCGAGCTAATAAGCACGCACAATCAATCGGTTTGGCAAGTTTTTTGTATCAAACTTGCCTATATAACTAATGTATACAAAAAAACAACATAAATTATGACTAATAAAAACGAAAATAAGGAAGTAGAACAACCGGAAGTAGATTGTCAGCCTAATGCAGGCGAAGAGTCGGCAGAACAAGCGGCAGAGGCTGCAGAAGGTGCCGCCGAAGAGCAGCAACCGGTAGACCCGCTTGAGCAGACCAAGGCAGAACTTGAAAAAGCGAAAAACGAATATCTCTTCTTGTTAGCCGAATTCGACAACTTCCGCAAACGCACAATTCGCGAACGCGCCGAGCTAATCAAAAATGCCGGCGAAAAGGCGATGGAAGGCATCCTTCCCGTTGTCGACGACTTCGAGCGCGCCATCCAAGCAGGCGAAAACACCGACGACATCGCTGCGCTTCGCGAAGGCATTACGCTGATATACAACAAGTTTATGAAATACCTCGAGTCGAACGGCGTTAAGCCCATCGAATCGACCGGAGCCGACTTCAACACAGAGTATCACGAAGCCGTAACAACCTTCCCCGCTCCCGACGAATCGCAAAAAGGCAAAGTAATCGACACCGTTCAAAAAGGATATATGATTAACGACAAAGTGCTTCGCCACAGCAAAGTCGTTGTCGGACAATAGAAAGAAGGGAATTGAAGAATGGAAAAGAGAGACTATTACGAAGTGCTGGGCGTGTCGAAAAGCGCCACGGCCGACGAAATAAAAAAGGCATACCGCAAAAAAGCCATACAATATCACCCGGACCGCAACCCGGGTGACAAAGAAGCAGAAGAGAAATTTAAGGAAGCTGCGGAAGCCTACGAGGTGCTTAGCGACGAGAACAAACGCGCCCGCTACGACCAGTACGGCCACAATATGGGACCGCAAGGCTTCGGCGGAGGCGGCGCAGGCTTTGGCGGCGGGATGTCGATGGAGGACATTTTCTCGCACTTCGGCGACATCTTCGGCGACGCATTTGGCGGCGGTTTCGGCGGCTTCGGCGGTTTCGGCGGAGGTGGCGCACGCCAATCGCGAGGCAGCGACTTGCAGATTCGCGTCAAGGTGAGTCTGAAAGACGTTGCCAACGGCGTTACCAAGAAGTTTAAAATCAATCACTACGTTGCTTGCGAAGAGTGTAAAGGCACCGGCGCAAAAGCAGGCACGGCATTCCGGACCTGCAACACATGCCATGGCACCGGAGTGGTTACATCAATAAAGAATTCGATATTCGGGCAAATGCAGACGCAATCGGTTTGCCCCGACTGCCGCGGCGAAGGTCGTATCATCACCGACAAATGTCCGCACTGCTCGGGCGAAGGCGTTATCCAAAAGGAAGACATCATCGAAGTCAACATCCCGGCAGGCGTTGAAAACGGTATGGCACTTAATCTGCGTGGCAAAGGCAATGCCGGACGCCACGGCGGGACTACCGGCGACTTGCTCATACACATCATCGAAGAGCGCGATCCGATACTAATTCGCGACGGCTACAACGTGAAGTATAACTTGATGATAGATTTTGCAACGGCAGTGCTTGGCGGACCTGTCGAAGTGCCAACAATCGACGGCAAAGCACGCATCAACATCGAAGCGGGTATGCAATCGGGCTCCATTCTGCGCCTTCGCGGAAAAGGCTTGCCCGCTATCAACAGTTCCCACAAGGGCGACGAGCTTATCAACGTACACATTTATACGCCCGAACACCTTTCCGACGAAGACAAGAAACTCGTTAAAAAACTCGCCGAAAGCAAGAACATTCACCCGACAGATAGCGCCAAATCGCGCATCTTTGACCGTATCAACAGAATTAACGATAACGATTATAACAAATAAAATACCAACCAAATGGCAATAATTGTTTGCAAAAATTGCGGAAAAAAACTCTCCGACCGTGCGCCGCGGTGCCCTCACTGCGGCGATGTACGTACTAACGAGAATCAACCTCCACAAACTCCGCAAACTCCGCAAACTCCGCAAACTCCACAACCTCCGCAACAGCCACAACAGCATCAGCCGACGGGACCGAAACCACCGACACAGCAACCGTCTTCCGCTCCCACTCAAAGCTCGGCAAAAGCCGGCGGAAGATTGAACAGTACGCATGTCATAATTATTGTTGCGGCGCTTGTTGTAGGCATTGGCATCGGTGTTGCCGCGATTTCGCTAACGCGCGAAGATAATGAAGTTAAAGAACCTGAGCCAATAGAAGCATCCTACTCGACAACTGACGACGGTGAAGAACAACACATCGAAGCCGACGAGTTTCAGCCCGACGCAGCAGCTGCAGAGGAAGACTTCATTTGGCTGTCGGACTCGAGCATCACTTTGGAAGACATCATCGACCACGGATATGACAACTCTGACGCTCGCATACTGCGCAACGCCATCTTTGCACGCCACGGCTATCGTTTCAAGTCGCAAGATTTGCAAGAATATTTCAGCCAATTCTCATGGTACATACCCCGTTTCGACGATGTGACAAGCCATCTTTCCGAGGTTGAGCGAGAAAATATCAAATTTCTCAAAAGCCTCGAACAATGAGCCGTAAAGGAATAGCATCTTATATCGCCGCAGGAATAATTCTCACAGCATGCTCCGGTCGTGTCGATGCAAACAACAATCAACCGACCGACAGCCTGTCGACCGAAATGCCGACACAGCAAAAGCAAGTGGCGCCTACCGACACTACAACACTGAAAGCCAACGCATTGGCAAAAGCCTACCCGGACTGCATCAAAGCCTACAACAACGGTATGCTGACGTTTGCCGACGGCTCCGAGATGCCTTTCGATGACGGGAAAACAAAGACATTCGAACAACGTCTCGACAATGCCGATGCGGAAGACATGATGGAGCACTACATAGACCACAACGGCGAGCCGCCCGCCTATCTGAGCGATGTCGGCAGAACTCGCTGCGAAGCACTCTTTAAAAAGATGTATGGCAACACGTCGGCTGCGGTCAGCAAACAACTTACGACCGTAGATTGGTTTGGGCAGAAACTGAAGTTTTCGTCGACCAATGGTGCTGCCGACAGTCTCCGCGCCGTGGCACGCGAAATTGCGCAACATCCCGATTTGATAAAGTACGCAAAGCCGAGCGCCGGAACATTTTATTGGCGCACCGTGCGCGGTGCAAAGCGCCTCAGCGCACACAGTTTCGGCATTGCTATCGATGTTTGCACAAGCCGGTCGAACTATTGGCGCTGGGACTATCCCGGACGAGGCGAAACAGCAAAAATCGGCTACCGAAACTCCTTCCCGCATCAACTCGCCGAGATTTTTGCTCGCCACGGATTCATCTGGGGCGGCAATTGGTATCACTACGACACGATGCACTTCGAATTTCGCCCGGAATATTTCGTCGAATGGTAATAAAAAACTCGTAACAAAAATAGGCTGCCTGATTTGAGTCGGGCAGCCTACTTTGTTGTTATAGTCTAATCGTACTATTTCATAGTGCTGATGTACTGACGGAGAGCGTCGTTAGTCGGGTCAACCTCGAGCATCTTTTCGTAGTATGCCTTTGCAGAAGCGGTGTTGCCGTTTGCGAGGTAGTAAGAAGCGATGTAGTTGTAAGCCTCTTTGAGAGCGTCTGCGCGACGACCGGCGTCGACCTTATCGCCTTGTCCTTCAAGAGTCTTAATCATAAGTTCGTACGAATCTTTAGCAAGTCCGGCTTTCTTGTCGCTGCCTTCGTAAACCAAGTAGATACGAGCCTTACGTTGCGAGATGCGATAGTCGTCGGGCACTTTAGCCAATACGTAGTCGATTGTTTCGAGAGCCTTCTTGAATGCAGCCTCTTTGTCTTCATTATTTTGAGCGGAAGCCATTACGTTGTTGTAACGACCTGCGAGCACGAACATATCGTTAGTCGAGAAGTCGGCTTTGTCGATATATTGTTGGTAATATTGAGCAGCCTTTTTGTAGAGTTCGGCTTGTTTCGCCGGGTCTTGTTCGTCGCCGGCAGCAACAGAGTAAGCGCTACTGAGGTCTTTGAGCGGCTCAGTTTTTTCGGGATTGATAGTCACTGCTTTTTCGTAAGCGGCGAGCGCAGCATCGGTTTTGCCAAGTTTCTTGAGGACATCACCGTAGGTTGAATAGTCGTTCGACGAGAACAAGTTGTCTTCCGAACCGGCAGCGAAGAAGGGCTCAGCATAGCGTTCAGCGTCTTCCCACTTTTCGAGTTGAGCGGCGTTGATGAAACGCATACGCTTCATCAAGAACGAACTCGGATTTTTGTCAAGTTGAGCTTGAGCGCGTTGGAGCGACTCCGTGTAGTTCTTGGCAAAGTAGAGGAGCACAACGTAGCGTTCGTCGTCGCTTTGGAAGTGGTTGGGGTTGTCAATCACGTGCTTATACTCTTCGGTAGCAAGAGTCCATTGGTCGTTCTCGTAGTATTTTTCAGCCAATTCGCGTTGAGCAAGCAACGAATTCGGCTTCTTTTCAACGATTTGTTTAAGTTTTGCAATAGCCTCGTTAGGATTGATTTTGAAATAAGTGTTGGCATATTTCACGTAAGCAATCGGGCTTTCGTCGTTGAACAAGAGCGACATATCGTAGTAGCCTGCCGATTCGCCATAGTTCTTTTGGTCGGCAAACATATCACCTTCGAAGATGTAGATGGTAGCTTCTTTTTTGTTAGCCTTCTTGGCGTTTTCAAGATATTTATTATACTCATTGTTGTAAGTCACCTTGTTAGCATCGTAGTAAGCGCGCGCAATTTCGACTTTGACTTTTGCGTCTTTTTTGTTGATTTTTTCTGCTTGTTTGAAGAATTCTTCAGCCTCGGCTTTGTTACCGGCGCGCAAAGCGGCAGAACCTTTACCAACGTAGTTGAAAGCGAATGTCGGGTCGGCTTCAATACCTTTGTCGAAGTAGGCGTTAGCTTCAGTACTGTTGCCACGGTTGAGCGCAATGCAACCGAGATAGTAGTAAGCCTCAGTCTTTACTGTACTTGCATCGTTGAGCGTTTGGTTGAGCACGATTTCGGCATTCTTGTCTTGTCCTGCTTGGTAGTATTCAACGCCGTCCATGTAGCCATCGGCAAAGCAGGCTAAGGTTGTGCTACCCATAAGGGTAAGTGCTAAAATGAATTTCGATTTCATTGTGATTAAATTTTATAGTTTGTTTATTATTATTGCGTTAGTTCAACATTTCTCAGCGGGATGTTGGCAGGCAAGATGCCGGTGCCAAGGATAATTTTTTGGCTTATCACGCCTGTAAGGAAGGTGAAAAAGCCGTGAGGGAGGCTGCCGCCGGGGGCGGTCGAGATGGCATAAATGCTACGATAGAGCGGATAGTCGCCGGTGTAGATGTAATACTGGAACGGCTTGTATGCCACGGGATTGTCGTTGCGACGAATGCCTAACACTTTTATGTCTTTCACTATCTTGTTTCGGTCTTCAGCAGCAAGCTCCGTCGTGTCGTTGCGTTGCAGTCGATCGACCTTTTGCTCGATTGTCAGTTCGTCGGAGCTCGTTCCGTCGAGGTCGGAATTAAGCCAAGTTACGCCAATAATGCCGAGCGCGTTTTTGCGCTTCTTGACAGCCTCAAACACCTCCTTGTTGGTCTTTGCAGCAAGGACGTTGTCGGCGAAATCGGCACCTGCGGTCAACGAGTCTTTCATATATTTGACCGTACCGGAGCCTTGATGGTCGAACACGATTGTGATTTTGCCTGACTTGTTAGGCGAGATTTCGTTCCAATCGGTAACTTTTCCGAGGAGGATGTCGCGCAGTTCGGCGAGCGAAAGCTCTTCGATGGGATTTTCGTTGTTGGCAATCACGGCAATAGCGTCGACGGCAATCTTCTGGCTGTGGACGCGGCGGTCGTGACTGTTAAGATAGTTTGTGAGGTCGGCAGGCAGCTCGTGCGACGCAACAATCAGGCTGGTTGCGCCCACCTTAAGCGAGTCGATTGCCGATGTTTCGTCGACGTAGTACGACACAATGGATGCTTGAGGATAGGTATACTCAAACACGTCGATTTCTTGCTCGACAATGTTGGCAAAACTCTCGTCGCAAACGATGGTAGCCAATCCGCTGGTGTGCGAATCGGTCGGCTTTTGCCGGTTGCACGAAGCCGTTGCGAGGATGGCTGCGAGCAATATTGTTGCTAAATAAATGCGTTTCATTGTTGTCTGTTTTTGTTATAGTCCTTACCTTTAATATGTCTGTAACCTCTAAAAATGCCGTAAAGGATGAGCAACGAGCCTACCAAGCGGCATGCTAATTCAGACGACCAGCCGAAAAAGTTAAGCAGGATAAGCAATCCCATACCCACATATACGAATACCATCATCAGTCCGAACAGCACACGTAAACTCATAGGCGTTTTTTTCTCTTTATTCTCATTCGATTCCATCATTCTTCGCTATTGCTTTGTCCTATTAGATTTAGTTACATACAATCGGTTTAAACGCATTTACAAAAATAATAAAAAACATTGTAAATCCACGAGATTTTTCAAAATCTTAACCATAAAATTTGTAAAAAAGGCACAACCACCCTATTTGGCAAAATTTGCAAGCCGTAAAAAAGAAAAAAAGGCTACATCCGACAATGCAACCTTTAGAGCCTGAAGCGGGACTCGAACCCGCGACCTTTTCGTTACGAATGAAATGCTCTACCGACTGAGCTATTCAGGCTAACGTATCTGCGCTTCGAAAAGCGGCACAAAGATACAAATATTTTTTGAAATAACGACTAATTAAAATCTTTTTTACTGCAAGTAAGAATAATTTTTGCATTTTCGAGGTCGATTTTGCCCATCGAAGGCAAAGATATCTGCGGAGTCATCGAAATCAGAGTCGACGAAGTCGTAGAGCCGTAGTAAGAATAATAATAGCTCGAAGATGACGACGACGATTCAAAACCGGCATCTACGGGTATCAGCATCCAATCTTCGTCATCGTCGGTCGGCTCTTTGCCCTCGTCGAGGAATTTCTTGAAGAGCGCGCGCATTGCGAACGAGTAAGTGCCGGTCGTCGAATCGTACGACGCATAAAACGAATCGACGCTGTCGGGAAGTTTGATTTTGCTGAAGAATTCATCTTTCTGACTTGCGCGAATAAAGAGCACATACTTCGGAATGTCGATGCCGTTGGCATTGGCGATTTTCGAAACCGGGAACGACACGTCGACGCTGTTAAGCACCACCGACGACTCTTCTTTGAGAGTGTTCAGGCGATTCATAATATCCTTGACAGGGAATTTCATACGCACATTGTAGCCACCGGGCGACTGTAGGATTGCTTCGCCCGACTCCACACGCGCTACAAGCGACTCGGCGCTGCGTAGGCGGATATTGTTGTTGGTAACGATTTCCGGGGTTGTTCCGAAATAACTGCCGTTGAGGTAATAGGTTGTATCGCTGCCCGACTCAAGCGTTTCGTGCTTGCGGTAGAACATATTGAGCACCGTTCCGCCGATTTGCACTACGCGACCTCTGCCGAACGATGTGGTGGCATAAATGCCGGGGAAGTAGTTGGCAAAGGCTTCCGGATTTTGATACAACTCCGGATTGGTTTTGTATTTTTGAAAAAACTCGCGGCCGAGTTCAAGCGGCAGTTTCACGTCGATTTCGCGGTAGTAGTGTTTCAAGCGGGTCGAAGCGTCTTCGTAGTAGAGCGAATCCTTTTGGTTGAGCATCGACACCGTATACGACGCCGAGCCGAGCAAATCCGACTTAGAATAATAGCCTGTCGGGTCGAAATCGCTATGAATTGGATACGGCAAGTTTTTATTCAAACGATAGACATTGACGCGCATCGGCGTAATCGTATCGCCCACCCAATTGCCCATCTGCACGAGCAACTCAAGGCGCAACGAATCGATGTCGTTGACCGTAACTCCGGTCGTATCGATTGACGAAACCGGCATAAATTCGCTGACGAAATCCGAGCTAAGCGTACCATATTCCGGGCTGTCGATAACGCCGAGCAACTGCGACACCGTACGCGACAGCAATTTGCCGTCGGCTTCCGAGCTGCCGGTTACCGTAAATGCCGAGTCGACAACGATGTGCGTTGAATCGTCGATTATCGAACTTCCTATTTCATTTTCGTCGCATGCTATTGCTGCAACCGCCACGGCTGAACATAGCAAGAACTTCCAAGTTTTCATATAGAAAAAGATGCTGATTAGTCTTTATAGAGTGTTGTAGAACTCTGCAGTTTTTTCGACCACGTCGTCACCCTCTTGCAGAGTGAGGCACGGTATATTTTTTTCTTTAATATATTCAAGCAACGAAGGCGAAACGTTCGGCGAATGGATAATCACGCCGTCGGTATGCGCCATAGCCAATTTGGAGAGCGCGTCGAAGTCGACCGGTCTGCCGGCAATCGGAGCAAGGTCGTCGTCGGAGAAACCTTCCATGCGGAGCTTTTCTTCGAAGCGAGAATCAAAGCAGCCGTCGAAACGCGAACCTATCAAAGAGTAAACGATTTTCGAATTGCGGAACGACGGGTCTTCGGCAAACACGCGCTTAAGATAGAGCGGAGCCAAAGCGCTTATCCAGCCCTGGCAATGAACCACGTTGGCTTCCCAACGAAGTTTCTTGACGGTTTCGATGGTGCTGCGAACGAAGAAGATGCTGCGTTCGTCATTGTTTTCCGCCATTGTAATCGTTTCAAGGCCCTTGTCGGACGTGCGTTGGAAATAGTCTTCGTTGTAGATAAAGTAGACTTGCATACGAATAGGTTGCAAGGTTGCCACTTTGATAATTAGAGGATGGTCGGTATCATCGATAATCAGGTTCATACCCGACAGCCTTATCACCTCATGGAGCTGGTTGCGTCTTTCGTTAATACAGCCATACTTTGGCATAAAAGTGCGCACTTCGTAGCCGCGTTCTTGCATGCCTTGAGGCAAATCGTGACCCATATCCGCCAATTCCGACGACGGCAAATAAGGGGTAATTTCTTGGCTGATAAATAATACCTTTCCTTTGCTCATAATTAAATCTTTAATACGCAAAGGTACAAAATTTTATTGTGATATAAAAATTTCGAGCCATTTTTGAGGCTGTTTTGTATATATTTAATACAAAATGGGTGTTTTATGCGCCATTTTTCAATTATTAAACTACAAAAGTCATAAAAAATCTCGATTTTTTTCGCCAAAATATATATTTTTCTTAATTTTTGTTGGTCAGACACCGATAATTGTATTAATTTTGCTGCCTAATAATAAACATTAGCAAATAAAGATTATTTATTCACACATAACTCATGAACAGATTCTTTCTTTTAGCAACCGCACTGCTGGTAAGCACCTGCGTTTGGGCAAAACAAATCAGCGAGACAGAAGCAATGACTCTCGCAAGCAAGTATGTCGATATCGAAATCGGACAAACTCCGATTAAGACACTCAAATCCGCATCAAAGCGACAAGCGAAGAATGCCGAGTATTATATGTTCAATTCAGGCAACAGCGGCTTCGTCATCATCTCCGGCGACGACTTGTTGACCGAACTCATCGGCTACAGCGACAGCGGCACCATCGACGAAGACAATATGCCGACCAACATGAAGGCTTGGCTCGACCAATATGCAGAATATGTAAGAGCCGTACGCAGCGGCGAAGCAGAGCCTATAAAAATAACCACTCGCCTCACCTCTACAGGGTCGGTTGCTCCGTTGGTAACCACCAAATGGGACCAAGGCACGCCCTACAACAACCTCGCACCGACACTATCGAACGGTTCGCGCTGCGCAACAGGCTGCGCAGCTACAGCTTTGGCTCAAATTATGAACTACTACGAATGGCCCGTCAAAGGATTGGGTAGCCACTCCTACTCGACGAGCTCCAACGGTGGCACTCTGTCGAGCAACTTTGCAAGCCACACCTACAACTGGGCGAATATGCTCGACGTCTACGCCGACAACAACTGGAACACGACACAAGCATCTGCCGTTGCACAGTTGATGTACGACTGCGGCGTGGCTATGGATATGGACTACGGTGAATCGAGCGGCGCAACTAACGGAGGTATTCTCACTGCAGCGACTACCTACTTTAATTATAATAGCCAAATCATTATGCGCAACGGATACAGCACCTCTCAATTCCAACAAACAATGATCTCTTGCCTTGACGAAGGCAAACCACTCCTGTTTACCGGACAAGGCACCGGCGGCGGTCACGCTTTCGTAGTCGACGGCTATGCCGTAAACGGTTATTTCCACGTCAACTGGGGCTGGAGCGGCATCAGTGACGGCTACTTCAACGTCAACTACATGAACCCGAACGCTCTTGGAACAGGTGGAGGAACCGGCGGCTTTAACTACGACCAATCGATTATCATAATCGAGCCGAATCGCACGTCAGAACCTGCCTCAACCATAGAACTCCCGATGACTTACGAGTCGATTGCACTCGCCTCATCGATTTCGTCGACAAGCCAGTCGCCAACATTCAACGTTACTAACTTATACAACAAAAACGGTTCCAACTATACCGGCACGATTTGCATTGCACTTCTTAACAAAAACAACGAAATTGCTTCGTACGGTCAGCAATATAGCATCGATTTAGAACCGGGGTATGGCTATTCGACAGCTAGTTTCAAAGGCATGTCGCTTTCAGGATTGGCGAACGGCTCTTATATAGCAATTCCTATCTCCAAGAAAGACAGCGAATCATCCTGGAGTATTTGCGAGGGCTCAAAAGACTTCGTGCAAATTACAATCAACGGCTCTTCGGTTTCGATTGCTAATCCCGCACCGAAACTCTATATTGATTCCAAAATAGAAACAGAAGCCAATATGATGCTCGACTATGCAACGAAATTTGTCATACCTCTGAGCAACTACGGCTCGCTTCCCGCAAGCGGAACGCTAAACATTGAAATCAAGAAAGCAGGCTCAACAATTACAAATGCCACAATAAAGAATGTAATCGTCTACGACTCTGCCGACTGCAACGTGGAAGCATCTTTCAAATTCCCGTCAAGTTCTTTTCAAACAGGCGTCGAATACGAACTGGCAGTAACAGGATTTACCCTCGATGATGGAACCACAATACCCGTAACACAAAACTCTGCACCCTACAAGTTTACTTTCGGCTCAAAATATTCTATTCCGACAAACGCGCTTACGTTCGCAAGCCAAGGCGACAATCTCCACGGCATTTCCATCAACGTTCCGTATTTCGCCAAGAATGAATGTCCGGACATCACATTCACCTATATTCAAAACCCGTGGTCTTCTTCTTGGTCCGGATATTTAGGCGTAGGCGTTTACGACAGCAACGATAGAATGGTAGCCGGTTCTTATGCATACGACGTAACATTGTCGGCATCAGCAATATATCGTCCTTATACCTTCTTGGAAATGATGCCCGATTTGTCGTCACTCTCCGACGGAACATACTACGTTCACCCACTTTCGAACCGCATGGTTAATTCAGCGGAAACCGGTTGGATAAAATTTGCATACGATTCCACTATCAAACTCATCGTCAAAGGCAACATCGTTTACCTCAACGAATTCTCCGGTGTAAACGACATCACGTCCGACAAACTCGCAATCTTCCCGAACCCGGCGACCGACTTCGTTCGCGTAACAACAGCCGACGATGTAGAAAGCATAAGCATCTACAGCCTTAACGGCAGCCTCGTTCGCAAAGTGGACAATGCCGACCAAGTTGACGTAGCCGACCTCAACAAGGGTTGCTATCTCATCACTGTCAAGACTGCAAACGAAACTATTCGTTCGAAGTTCTTCAAGAAATAAAAACAGACGTCACTGACTTCCATCGATTTGGTGGAAGTCAGACTTCTTAGCAACAAAAAGTGCGACTGCCGTGGCAATCGCACTTTTTTATCATTATACCATTCAACTCTACGCGAGCGAATTGATGATTTCGATAATCTTATCGTAAGCGGCTTTGATGTTGTCGGGATTCTTACCACCTGCTTGAGCGAATGCCGGCTGACCGCCGCCACCACCTTGGATGAGTTTTGCAGCCTCGCGAACGATTTGCGAAGCGTTGAATCCACGCTTTGTAAGGTCGTCGGTAACCATCACCGTGAGCATCGGCTTGCCGGCGTTGAGCGTTGCGCCGACGAAAACAGTGGCAGCCGGACTTGCCTCACGCACAGCGAAAGCCACACCCTTGACAGCATCGGCAATACGCGGACCTAACAAGCTGCAAACCTTAATGCCGTTAATCGATTCCGCTTTGTCGAGCACTTGTGCCGTAACCGTCTTAATACGCTCTTTTATCATATTCTCAGCCTCTTTGCGCAACTCTGCGTTTTCGGAGATTGTTTTGCGCACGGCTTGAATGACGTTTGTCGTATTGAGGATGCTACTCATTTCGGTTATCATATCCTGGAAATCGTAGATGGCATTTTCGACGGTTTCGCCGGTAATTGCTTCGATACGACGAATTCCGGCAGCGATACTGCTTTCCGAAACGATGCGAATCATACCGATATTACCGGTATTAGCCACGTGCGTACCGCCACAAAGTTCGATTGACGAATCGTATTTGACAACGCGAACGTCGTCGCCGTATTTTTCGCCGAACAGAGCCATAGCGCCCAAAGCTTTAGCTTCTGCAATGGGCATGTGACGATGCTCTTCCAAAGCAATGGCGCGACGCACTTTCTTGTTGGCGAGACGCTCCACGGCACGAATCTCCTCGGGAGTCATCTTTTGGAAGTGCGAGAAGTCGAAGCGCAAAAACTTAGCCGACACAAACGAGCCCTTTTGCTCAACGTGAGTGCCGAGCACTTCGCGCAAAGCCTCGTGGAGCAAGTGAGTTGCCGTGTGGTTGCAAGAGATAGCCATGCGATTGTCAGTGTTGATGCGAGCAACAACAGAAGCCTCGGGATTTGACGGGATGCGACTCATAATGTGCACGGGCAGGTTGTTTTCGCGCTTTGTGTCGGTAACCTCGATTGTTTCGTCGCCAACGACGAGCCAACCGGAGTCGCCAACCTGACCGCCCATTTCGCCGTAGAATGGTGTTTTTGCAAGCACCACCTGGTAGAACTCAGCGTTTTTCTGTTTTACCTTACGATAGCGAAGAATGCGAGTTTCCACCTCTGTAAGGTCGTAGCCGACGAACTCAGATTCGCCTTCAGCGAGAGTCACCCAGTCGGAAGCCTCAACGGCGGCGGCATTGCGCGCACGCTCTTTCTGCTTAGCCATTTCGGCGTTGAATTCTTCAATGTCGACGCTCAAGCCGTTCTCTTTGAGAATCAACTCGGTAAGGTCGAGCGGAAATCCGTAGGTGTCGTAGAGCGTAAACGCCTCGGCGCCCGATATCGATTGCTCGCCGGCTTTGCGTGCCTCGTCGACAACCTTTTCGAGCAGTTTGATGCCCGTTTCGAGCGTACGCAAGAATGCGTCTTCCTCTTCTTTGATTACTTTTTTAATAAGTTCGGCTTGATTCTTCAATTCGGGATAAGCGGCACCCATCGAATCGACAAGCGTATCGACAATGCGATAGATGAATGCTTGCTTCTGACCGAGGAATGTGTAAGCATAGCGAACGGCGCGACGCAGAATGCGGCGAATCACATAGCCTGCCTTAGCGTTTGACGGCAGTTGCGATTCGGCAATCGAGAACGAAATAGTGCGCACGTGGTCGGCAATAACGCGCATAGCCACGTCGGTTTTGGGGTCGTCGCCGTAAGCCTTGCCGGAAAGTTGTCCGATTTTCTTCAACAGCGGTTGGAATACGTCGGTGTCGTAGTTCGACTTTTTGCCTTGCAAAATGCAGCAGAGGCGCTCGAAGCCCATACCCGTATCGATAACCTTCATGGGCAGCGATTCGAGGTGGCCGTCGGCGAGGCGATTGAACTGCATGAACACAATATTCCAAATTTCAATCACTTGAGGATTGTCTTTGTTGACGAGGTCGCGACCGGAAATTTTGGCTTTCTCTTCATCACTGCGCAGGTCGATGTGAATCTCCGAGCACGGACCGCAGGGACCTGTTTCGCCCATTTCCCAGAAGTTGTCGTGCTTGTTGCCATTGATGATATGGTCTTTGGGCAAATGTTTTTCCCAAATCTTAGCCGCTTCGTTGTCGCGCTCGAGATTTTCCGCTTCCGAGCCTTCAAACACGGTAGCATAGAGATTCGCCGGGTCGATTTTCAACACATCGACGAGATATTCCCAAGCGAAGTCGATAGCGCCTTCTTTGAAATAGTCGCCAAACGACCAGTTGCCAAGCATCTCGAACATAGTATGATGGTAGGTGTCGTGACCCACTTCTTCGAGGTCGTTATGCTTGCCGCTGACGCGCAAACATTTCTGCGAATCGGCAACTCGGTTGTATTTTGCTTGCGCATTGCCCAGGATAATGTCCTTAAACTGGTTCATGCCGGCGTTGGTAAACATCAATGTCGGGTCGCCTTTGATGACCATCGGTGCCGAGGGCACGATTTGATGTCCTTTACTCTTGAAAAATTCTTTAAATGATTCTCTTACTTCGTTTGCTGAAAACATTGTAGAATAGTTTTTTTTGTTGAATGAGAGCCGAGGCTCGCAATTTTTCTCTTTTAGAGTGCAAAATTACTGCTTTTTTACTATTTTTGCAAAAATGAGAGGCTTAGACAAGTTTTTTTGTTTATGAAAAGTACGGAAAGGAAATTTTACAAGATAGGCGACGTTGCCGAGATTCTCAACATCCCGGCATCTACACTGCGCTTTTGGGAGAAAAAATTCTCGCTGTTACGTCCCAAACGAACGAATACCAATATGCGCTACTATACGCTCGACGACATCGAGCGTATCCGAATGATATACTATCTTGTGAAGGAACGCGGACTGACTCTCAAAGCAGCCGAAGAGCAAGTTGTGCAAAACCGCAAGGGCGTGAGCCGCCGTCGCGAGGTCATCGAACGACTCAAGCAAGTCGACGAAGAGCTCAAGCGAATGCTTGCCGCACTGGATGCTATTGCCAAGGCTAATCGATAAATCGTTTTGTCAGCGCACCGAATTGGTCGATGCGACGGTCGCGCAAGAACGGCCACCAACGGCGCACTTGTTCGCTGCGAAGCATGTCGACGTCGACAATTGTTGCCACCTCGACGTCGGTCGGCGCTTGATAGAGCAACTCGCCTTGTGGGCCCGCCACAAAACTACTACCCCAGAAACTTATGCCGTTAGTCATGCCCGACGGGTCGAGTTCGAGCCCGGTGCGATTGACCGTAACCACGGGGATTCCGTTAGCCACGGCATGACCTCGCTGGACGGTTATCCATGCCTCGCGCTGGCGAGCCTTCTCCGCCTCGGTGTCGCTGCTCTCCCAGCCTATCGCCGTGGGATAGATGAGCATCTCGGCGCCTTTGAGCGCCATAATTCGCGCTGCCTCGGGATACCATTGGTCCCAGCAAACGAGGACGCCTAAACGTCCCACCGATGTTGTGATGGGTTCGAAGCCGATATCGCCCGGCGTAAAGTAGAATTTCTCGTAGTAAGCCGGGTCGTCGGGGATGTGCATCTTGCGATAGCGTCCGGCTATGCTACCGTCGCGCTCAAACACGACTGCCGTGTTATGATAAAGCCCGGCGGCACGACGCTCAAACAATGACGTCACCAATACCACACCGGCTTGGCTCGCAATGCGGCTGTAGAATTCGGTTGCCGTGCCGGGTATCGGCTCGGCGAGGTCGAAATTGTCGGTCGATTCGACTTGACAGAAGTACAACGAATCGTGAAGTTCTTGCAGCACAACCAATTGTGCTCCTCGTTGGGCAAGGTCGATGATTTTAGCCGCCAAACGTTTGCGATTATATTCAATGTCGGCAGAGTTGGCTTGTTGGATGATTCCTACAGATATTTTGCGAGTCATAACGAATTGTTTAGAGTATTGAAGGGAAATTGCATAGTGACGCAGTGCAGCGAGCCATGCTGACGGATTAGCGCTCTGCAGTCGACGCAGGCAATCGCTCTATCGGGGAAAACTTTGGCAAGCGTCGTGGCAGCCTCGTTGTCGAGGTCCGGCTGACCGTAAGTCGGCATTAAGACAAAACCGTTACCAATCAAGAAGTTGGCATAGGTAGCGGGAAGGCGCAAGCCGTCTTCGTCGAAAAACGCTCTCGGCAACGGCAAACGCACGAGGCGGAATCGCTCGCCATCGGCATTGACAGCCGCTTCGAGTTCGCGCTCCATGCTTTTAAGTTCTTCATAATGAGCATCGTCGGTATCGTCGGTACCGACGTATACAATCGTATTGCCGGGGCAAAGACGAGCGAGCGTATCGATATGGCTATCGGTGTCGTCGCCCTCAAGAGCACCGTGGTCGAGCCAAACTATGTGGCGAGCGCCGAAAACGTCTTTCAGGCGGGCATCGATTTCGGCTTGCGTCCATTCGCCGTTGCGGTTCGGCGAAAGCAAGCAGGTCGACGTGGTCAGCAACGTACCCTCTCCGTCGCTCTCAATCGAACCGCCCTCAAGGACGAAATTTAGGCGATTTCGGTAATCGGCATCGACAAACAAGTCTGTATGAATTGTGAGATGACGCGTAATGAGATTGTCGCGGTCGGCGGCGAATTTCAGTCCCCAACCGTTAAACTTGAAATCGTTGACAGTAGCGCGCCCGTCGACGCCGTAAGTGGTGATGGCAAACGTGTCGCGCGCCCACGTGTCGTTGGTGGGACACTCGATAATAGTTATTCTCGAGCAATCTAACTCGGCAATTTCGCGAGCCACGGCATCGGGCTCGGGCGTAACGATGATGAGATGCTCACCGAAGCCATTAATTGCGCGGGCTATCTCCAAGAAACACGCTTTAACGTCGTCGAGCATATATGCCCAATCGGTATCGGCGTGAGGCCACGCCAAAGCGATAGCGTCTTGTGACTCCCATTCAGCAGGAAGTCGGTATCTGTTTTCGTTATTCATTCGTCGTAATCGGAAAGGCTGTCGAAAATCTCATCGTGGCGGCTCAGCGATTCGTGGCAGTATTCCAGAAACGCCGTGCGCTCGCGATAGCTGTTTTCGTCGCACCATTCTTTAAATTCCATTTTCAGTTGGGGGTCGTCGTCCATGCGTCGATAAAACTCACTTTCGGCAATGTCAATGCTCCCAAATTCGCGGAGAAGGTCGTTGATGATTGTGGTGATATCCATAGCATAAATGTTTTACGCGGTCTAATTTAGACATTATTCGTCATTTATGCAAGGAATTCGCCGATTATTCCACTTTATGCAAATCATGACCCATGCGGTCTTTTTTCGTATGCAGGTAGAATCGGTTGTAGTCGTTCGGCTCTATCTCGATAGGCACATTCTCTACCACTGTCAAACCATAGCCGGTCAAACCGATACGTTTCAACGGATTGTTGGACATCAGCCGCATTTTCGTCACGCCCAAATCATGAAGAATGTTTGCGCCGACACCGTAGTCGCGCTCGTCAGCTTTGAAGCCGAGGCAAAGATTAGCTTCGACGGTGTCCATTCCGCTTTCCTGGAGTTTGTAAGCGCGCATTTTGTTCATCAAGCCGATGCCGCGACCTTCCTGGTTTAGATAGACGATAACGCCCTTGCCTTCGCGCTCGATTAACTCCATAGCCTTGTGCAACTGCGGACCGCAATCGCAACGATATGAGCCGAAGATGTCGCCTGTGGCGCAAGAGGAGTGAACGCGCACAAGAATTGGCTCGTCTTCCGTCCACGTACCTTTAACGAGGGCAACGTGCTCTAATCCGTTCGACTTTTGGCGGAACGGGATGAGTCGGAAGTGTCCGTGCTCGGTGGGCATATCCACTTCGTCACCTTTTTCGACAATCGACTCTTGACGGAGGCGATAAGCCACCAAATCGTTGATTGATATAAGTTTAAGTCCGAATTCGTCGGCAAGTCTACGCAACTCAGGCAGGCGAGCCATCGTGCCGTCGTCGTTCATAATTTCCATAAGCGCGCCGGCGGGATAGAGTCCGGCAAGGCGAGCCAAATCGACGGCAGCTTCGGTGTGTCCGGTGCGACGGAGCACGCCTTTGTCTTGAGCATAGAGCGGATTGATGTGTCCCGGGCGTCCGAAGTCTTCGGGGCGAGCATTCGGGTCGGCAAGCGCACGAATGGTAGCAGCACGGTCGTGAGCCGATACGCCGGTCGTACAACCCTCGAGTTTGTCGACGGTAACGGTAAACGGCGTGCCGAGCATCGACGTATTGTCTACAACTTGCACATCGAGTTGCAGCTGGCGGCAACGCTCCAAGGTTATCGGCGCACAAAGCACGCCGCGCGCATGCTTGAGCATAAAGTTTACCTTCTCCGGTGTTATTTTTTCGGCGGCGATAATAAAGTCGCCTTCGTTTTCGCGGTCTTCATCGTCGACCACAATAACAAATTTTCCTTCACGGAAATCGGCAATAGCCTCTTCTATACTATCTAACTTTATGTCCATATCAATCACTTTTTTCAGTATGTAGTTTAATTAGTTCGTCGCTCACCTTGAGCACAGTTTTTAAATCGTCAATAAGGAGACGCTGCTCGCGCGTACCTATATAATATCCTAAGGCGCCAATGGGTAGCACTGCCATAATTGCATAGGCAACGTATCGATTGCGCACGGGGTAGTAGAGCAACAACGACTTGAGCACGGGGAAGTCCATCAACTTGTTAATCACCAGTTGACGGTCGGAATTCGACGTATATTCCACGAGGTGTTCCATAGCCTCTGTAATCTTCGCCAGAGCCTCGCGGTCGTAGCCGCGCATCCAGTAGTCGACATAGGACTGGCGACGACGATAGCGGGCAATAAACTCGCGAACGAGGTCGCAAAGCGCATTCGTCTTTTCGACAACAACGAGCGAGTCCACCTCGTCCATTATCACTTCCTTCGTCTCGACGTGGCGGACGGCGCTGCGGCCGATAAACTTCTTGAACTTGTCGACATAGACTTCCATCTTGAACACGTCGGAGTCGTTTACCGCCTTGTAGGTCAAGAATATGCCAAGAGGTAGCAATACAGCCGACGAAGCCCAAATGCCTTGCCAAACTTCCAAACGACCGTCGCGAGCAAGTTTGAATCCGGCAGTGTCGATGATATAGTAGAAAATGAACAAGAATACGGAAACGACGATAGGCATACCCAATCCGCCTTTACGGATGATTGCCCCGAGCGGTGCGCCGATGAAGAAGAATATCAAGCAAGCAAACGAGAGCGTAAACTTCTTTTGCAACTCAATTTGGTGGCGAATGATGGTGCGCTTGTCGTCGGCGGTGGTATAGCTCTTAAACTCGAGGTCGGTCTGCATCTGTCGTGCGCGCTCAATGGCATACGACACGTAGCGCTGGCGGTCGCGTATTGCCTTTCCGGCAAAGAGCGAATCAATGTCACAACTTGCCGACACTGCGGGAAGCGGCATCTTGGTGAGTTGGCTACTTCCATCTTTGTAGACGGTCGAATAGGTGCTGATTCCGGCATAATTGTGGTCGAGCAGCATTGTGCTGTAAGAGTTGCCGATGCTATCGAGGCGAACGTTGACCGAGTCAATTGTATGCCGAAGTTCGTCGATGTTTTTACCGATATACTGGCTTCGCATGTTACTCTCGTCCATTCGGTTGAAGTTGGCATCGAAGGGAATCATGATTTCTTTGTAGGAAAACGATTCGCGCCGATAAGGCACACCGCCGCGAGCGAGTTGCTGGTCGCGGAGGTTTTCGAACTGCTCACCGGTCCAAAGTGTCAACGCAAGATGCTTTTTATCGTGAGTGAATTTCATCTTACCGGAATCGGCAAGGATGATACGCGAGTTGGAGAATCCGCTCGACATGTCGTAAATCATCATATCGTGAAGCACACCGGTTTGACGGTTTTTCTCTTTGACAAATACGTTATATCCTTGAATTTGGTCGTAGAACACACCCTCAGGTATTTCCAGCTCAGGCGACTTTTGTCGCATCGAGAATAGCAGAGTCCACATCTTGACTTGCGCAGGCGGCAGAACGTTGTTTTGGAAGAAAAATGCGCCCACGGAGACCATCGAAATGAGCACAATTAACGGGCTCATCACCTTCAGAAGCGAAATGCCCGACGATTTTAGAGCGGTCAACTCAAAATGCTCGCCAAGATTACCGAAAAGCATCAACGACGCCAACAGTATAGCCAACGGCAATGCCATCGGCACCATTGTCAACGCCGCATAGAAGAAAAGTTCGCCGATTACGGAGATTTCCAAGCCCTTACCGACGAGTTCGTCGATGTAGCGCCACAAGAATTGCATCATAACCAAGAAAAGGCAAATGCAAAATGTCATCAAAAACATCGGCAAAAACCCTTGCAGCATGAATCCGTATAATCGTTTTCCTCTAAGCATTTCTCGTGTATTTGGTTACAAAGATAGTGCAAATCGAGAGCATAAGCAAATCAAAACTTGTTTTGGAGATTTGCTTTTGCCTCCCGGATACAGCCTATCTTTCCAAATGTCATACTATTATTGTACAAAAAACTCGGAGAGCCCAAAACGATTGGACTCTCTGAGTAAATATTCATTTATCCGACTATAGATAGCCCTTGATGATACCGCGCTTACTGTTGCGCACAAACATAATGATTTCGTCGCGCTCGCGAGTTGCCGGAAGTTCCGCCTCGATGTGCTCAACGGCATCACTGTTATTGTAGCCGGAGAGATAAAGATAGCGATAAATTTCTTGGATGTCGCGAATTTGCTCGTTGGTGAAACTGCGACGACGCAAACCTACGGAGTTGATACCGGCGTAGGCAATCGGCTCGCGTGCCGCTTTAACATAAGGAGGAATATCTTTGTTGACCAACGCACCTCCCTGAATCATTACGTGAGCACCGATGTGACAGAATTGGTGGATGAGCGTACCGCCGCCGACGATAGCAAAGTCGTCGATTTGTACCTCACCGGCAATCTGCGAAGCATTGGCGATGATAATGTTGTTACCCACCAGGCAGTCGTGCGCGATGTGCGAATACGCCATTATCAAGCAGTTGTTGCCGACAACGGTTTTACCCTTTGCGGCAGTTCCGCGGTTGACGGTAACACATTCGCGGATGGTCGTGTTGTCGCCGATAATTGCCAATGTATCTTCGCCTTTGAATTTCAAATCTTGGGGAACTGCACCGATTACGGCACCGGGGAAGATTGTACAATTGCGACCGATGCGCGAGCCTTCCATAATTGTAACGTTGCTTGCGATGCGAGTTCCTTCGCCGATTTCCACATTACGGTCGATAGTTACAAAGGGGTCGATAACTACGCTGGGAGCGATTTTAGCATCGGGATGGATATATGCTAACGGTTGTTTCATATCTACTACTTGTTTTTAATAATTTGTGCCATAAACTCCGCTTCGGTAACAATCTTATCGCCCACGAAAGCATAGCCCTTCATGTAAGCACAACCGCGGCGCAACTCTGTCATATACGAAACGTGGAAAATCAGCGTATCGCCGGGCACAACTTTTTGACGGAATTTGACATTATCGATTTTCATAAAATAGGTTGAATAGCGTTCCGGCTCGTCGACTGTGCTGAGCACAAGCAATCCGGCAGTCTGCGCCATAGCCTCGATATGCAACACACCGGGCATAACTGGCTCGGTCGGGAAGTGACCTTGGAAGAACGGCTCGTTGCCGGTAACATTCTTTATACCTACTATATATTTGTCGGTTTTATCAATGATTTTGTCGACCAGCAAGAAAGGATAGCGGTGCGGAAGGAGTTCGCGAATGCGATTTACGTCCATCAACGGAGCCTGATTCGGGTCGTAGATAGGAGCCTGAATTTCTTGACGTTTGAGTTCGCGACGAATCTTCTTGGCAAATGTTGTATTGATGGTATGACCCGGACAAGTAGCAATGATGCGGCCTTGGATGCGTCGACCGATGAGCGCCATGTCGCCGATTACGTCAAGCAGTTTGTGGCGCGCCGGCTCATTCTTGAACGTAAGGTCGCTGTCGTTGACAAATCCATACTCCGAAACTTTCTTGTGAGGCACATTCATCAAGTCGGCAATACGGTCGAGTTCTTCTTGAGCAATTGGCGAATCGTAGATTACTATAGCATTGTTCAAGTCGCCGCCCTTGATAAGGTTATGGCGTACGAGTTCTTCGATTTCGCGAACAAACACGAACGTACGCGATGACGAAATTTCTTTAACATAGTCGTCGAGCGATTCGAGAGTAGCGAATTGGTTTGCGAGAACAACTGAATTGAACTCAATCATCACATCGATACTGAAATCGCTGTCGGGCACTACGCGAATCGACGAAATGCCGTTTTCGTCTTTAATAGTTTGGCGTTGGCGAACGACGTAGACCAAAGCGTCTTCCGACTGTTCAACGACGCCGACTTCGGCGATTTTCTCCGAGATTAGTTTTGCGCTACCGTCGAGGATAGGCATTTCCGGGCCGGTCAGCTCAATCAAGCAGTTGTCGACGCCGGCTGCATAGAGAGCCGACATAGCGTGCTCGATAGTATAAACTTTTACGTCGCCGACAGCGATTGCCGTGCCGCGACACGTGTCGAACACGTTTTCTGCAAGTGCATCAATAGGTTCCGAGCCTTCTATGTCAACTCGTTTGAATTTCCGACCATAGTTATCCGGGGCAGGCTTGAACGTTGCCTCGATTTCTATTCCGGTATGCAACCCTTTGCCCTTAAGGACAAACGAGTCTTTTAACGTACATTGTTTCATATATCGATTATTTATTTTCTTTCAAAGCGATAATTTCTTTCTTAAGTTCACGTACGGTGTTATAAAGGTCGCCGAGATTCTTAATGTAAGCCGATTGCTTCATAAACTGACGTGCATCAACAGCAGGATAGCCCAACAGCACTTTGCCGTTGCCCGGGTTGGAGTGGATGCCCGACTGCGCGCCGATTTGGTTGTAGTCGCCGATGGTGATATGTCCGGCGAAACCGACTTGCCCGCCAATCATATTATGGCTGCCGATTTTTGCGCTACCGGCAATACCTGTCTGAGCGGCAATAACGGTATGCTCACCGACTTCGACGTTGTGCGCCACCTGGATAAGGTTGTCGAGCTTGACACCGCGGCGGATGCGCGTACTGCCCATTGTAGCACGGTCGATTGTCGTATTTGCACCGATTTCGACGTCGTCTTCGATAACGACGTTGCCGATTTGCGCAATCTTGGTATATTCTCCTTTCTCGTTGGGAGCAAAGCCGAAGCCGTCGGCGCCGACAACTGTTCCCGAATGGATGGTGCAACGCTTCCCGACAACGCAATCGTGATAGACCGTAACGCCCGGATAGAGCGTAACGCCATCGTCGAGCACCACGTTGTCGCCAACATAACACTGCGGATAGATTTTCACACTTTTGCCTATCTTTACATTTCTACCAATGTAGGCAAACGCACCGACATAGACGTCGTCGGGCAACTCTACGCCTTCCGACACATACGAAGGCGTTTCAATACCGACACGTTCGGGAGCCATATACTGTGCGGCGATATTGAGCAACTTGGCTATCGTTTCATAGGGGTTATCAACGCGGATTAGCGTTGCAGATATTGGATGCTCGGGAAGAAAGTCTTTTTTTACCAACACTATCGAAGCTCCCGTAGTGTAGATAAAATGTTCATATTTGGCATTTGCCAGAAATGTCAAACTGCCCGGGGTTGCCTCTTCAATCTTTGAATAGGACGACACCCGAGTCAACGCGTCTCCTTCGACAACGCCGTTTACCATCTCCGCCAATTGCGCTGCTGTCAATTCCATATAAAAAATTTTAGACCGCAAATTTAATAAATATTTATGATACTTTAAAATATATCGCAGGCAAATGCCTGATTTAGCCCAAAACGAGCGTCAAAAACGCACTTTTTTTACAACAAAGCCGAAAAATCGTATAATAATGGCAGAAGAACGGCACAGACAAACCCATCGAGAAATATTGACGAAAAATAGGAAAATTGTGCACATTTCGCACTCATTGTGCATTTTTTTTGAGAAAATAGGCAAAATCCACAGTTTTTTTATTAAATTTGCAGCCTGCAAAAACAATAAGCAGATAGTTTATAACCCAAAACGATAGAGAAACGATAAACTATGAAGCGATTACAAGCAAAGTTAGCTAAATACGACGAGCCACAAAAGGCAAAAGCCGCCGGTATTTACCCCTATTTCCGCGCCATCTCGAGTGAGCAAGACACCGAAGTGCTCATCAACGGCAAAAAAGTTTTGATGTTCGGTTCGAATTGCTATACCGGACTTGTCAACCACCCGAAAATCAAAGAAGCAGCCATTGCCGCCATCAAGAAATACGGCACAGGTTGTGCCGGCTCACCATTCCTCAATGGCACACTCGACATCCACAAGCAACTTGAAGCTCGCTTGGCTGCCTATGTCGGCAAAGAAGATGCGATGATTTACTCCACCGGATTCGAGGTAAATTTGGGCGTCGTGTCGTGCCTGACCGGTCGCGAAGACTACATCCTTTGGGACGAGCAAGACCACGCATCTATCATCGAAGGTCGACGACTCTCGTTCTCAAACTCACTGAAATACAAGCACAACGATATGGAGTCGCTCGAAAAGCAACTTCAGAAATGCGCACCCGACAAAGTTAAGTTGATTGTTACCGACGGCGTATTCTCGATGGAAGGCGACGTTGCAAAGCTCCCGAAGATTGTCGAACTCGCCAAGAAATACGACGCAACAATTATGGTCGACGAAGCACACGGCATCGGCGTATTCGGACGCGGTGGACGCGGCACATGCGACCACTTCGGCGTGACCGACGACGTTGACCTCATTATGGGTACGTTCAGCAAATCGTTCGCTTCGCTCGGCGGATTTATTGCCACCGACAAAGAAATTACAAACTACCTTCGCCACCACTCGCGCTCTTACATCTTCACAGCCAGCATCACTCCCGCATCGACCGCTGCCGTCAACGCAGCCCTCGACATCATGGAAGCCGAGCCCGAACGCCAAGAGCAGCTTTGGAAGGTGACCAACTACGCTTTGGAAGGTTTCAAGAATATGGGATGCGAAATCGGTCACACCGAGACACCGATTATCCCGCTGTTCATTCGCGACAACAACTTGACATTCCTCATCACTCACGAACTCTTCAACGAAGGAATCTTTGTCAACCCCGTTGTATCGCCCGCTGTGGCTCCCACCGACACGCTCATCCGCTTCAGCCTTATGGCTACTCACACCATCGAGCAAGTCGACGTCGCTCTCGACAAAATTCACAAAGTGTTCAAGAGCCACAACTTGATTCCATAACCTATTCATAATAGGTATCAACAAACGAGGGCGCATCCGTTTTTGATGCGTCCTCATTCTATTTATACGCCCGGCAGATATTACAAAAATTAAAGATTTTGCACACATTTTGCAAATGTGAGAAATAATCAGTACCTTTGCAGCCGCAAAAAATACATAACCACAAATTAGAAATAATGAGTTATAATCTTTTGAAGGGCAAAAGAGGTATTATCTTCGGAGCCCTTAATTCAAACAGTATCGCCTGGAAAGTGGCTGAGAGAGCCGTAGAAGAAGGCGCAGTGATTACCCTCTCGAACACGCCTGTAGCTGTTCGTATGGGCACAATCGACGAACTCGGGAAAAAACTCAATGCAGAAATTTTGCCCGCAGATGCAACCAACGTTGACGACCTCGAGATGGTATTCCAAAAATCGATGGAAATACTCGGTGGCAAAATCGACTTCGTACTCCACTCAATCGGAATGTCGCCGAACGTTCGCAAGAAGAAACTCTACGACGACCTCGACTACGATTTGCTTAACAAGACCCTCGACATCTCGGCAATATCGTTCCACAAGATGATTCAATCAGCCAAGAAGCTTGATGCCATTAACGAAAACGGCAGCATTGTGGCGCTCTCCTACGTGGCAGCACAACGCACACTGTTCGGCTACAACGACATGGCTGACGCAAAGGCGCTCCTCGAATCGATTGCCCGTAGCTTCGGATATATCTACGGTCGCGAAAAAGGCGTAAGAATCAACACCATCTCGCAATCGCCGACGATGACCACTGCCGGCAGCGGTGTCAAAGGCATGGAATCGCTCATGGACTTCGCCAACCGTATGTCGCCTCTTGGCAACGCCGACGCTGCCGAGTGCGCCGACTACTGCATCGTGATGTTTAGCGACCTCACTCGCAAGGTGACTATGCAAAACCTCTTCCACGACGGCGGTTTCTCAAGCATGGGTATGAGCCTCCGCGCTATGGACCAATACGAAAAGAGTTTCGACCTCTATCGCAATCCCGACGGCACTATCCAATACGGATAGACCGACAGCGGAAATAAAACGAACAAAAAAAGAGGGTGCAGTTCAAAAATATAGGTGCATCCTCTTTATTGTTACGTTATTAATGAAGGAATTGTTTACATTGGATAGTGTCCGAAAACATGTAAATTCGATAAACCCATCCACTCTTACCTATACCCTCTCATACAGTTTCGGATTTCTGAAATTATATAAACCGGAGGTAGCCTGTTCGCAGGTTGAATCACCATCATAGATTACCGTTGCATAACGTACTTCCGGCGGGAACGTCTTCTCAAAATACCGAATATGCTTGAAATAATCGGGATTAAATCCGGTATTGCAGAAGTACAATTTCGGCGATTTGGTCAGGCGTTTGTTTAATACAAAAATCGGACAAATTTATAGTTGCGCTTTAAATTTGTCCACAAATATACATTTTATATTTGGTTGCGCCAAGAATAAACAAAAAAATCAACGAGCCACAATACGCCCCGGCAGCGTATCGCATTGAACAAAAGACAGATACACTTTCTTTTCCTAAAAATGGTTGACAGAAAAAAGGTCGGAAAGACCTTCTCTCTTTGACATTTTCCACAAAACAAAATGGAAAAACTTTTTTGGCATACTATTTGTTAAGCAATAGAATTACTACACTGAAGATGTCAAATTTTGACGGCAAACGACGTTTAGTGTCAGTAAAATTTGTATTTTTGCAATCTAAATAAGTAATAACAATAAATGACAGACAACAACCAACTATTACAAGCGATTGTTGAAGGCGCTCAAGAGAAAAAAGGCAAACAAATCACACATGTCGACCTGACAGGGTTGGAATATGTGGCTACCGAACATTTCTTGATATGTCAAGGCACATCGACCATGCAAGTTTCGGCAATTGCCGACTCCATACGCGAATACGTACTACTTCATACCGGCATCAAGCCATACAACTACGACGGATATCGCAATTCTCAATGGATTGTGATTGACTACGGCAACATCTTCGTGCACGTTTTCCTGCCGGAGTTTCGCGAACATTACAACCTCGAGCAGCTCTGGAACGACGCCAAGATTAACGAAATCCCCGACTTAGATTAGATTATGAAAAAACAAAATACCCCCAAAACCTTCAGCTTCCGATTCAATATATTTTGGATGTATGCCATCATAGGCGCCATCCTTATCGGTATATGGTATTCGAAAGATTCCGGCGTCGAGAAGATTGTTCCGTGGTCGGAATTTGAGGAGAAATACATCTACACCAAAGGTGTGACCGAAATCACCGTCATCACCCAAAAGCACGAAGTGGAAGCAAAAATTACCGACAATTCGGCTCGCGAAAACTTCAAAGACGTAAAACTTCCGGCAAAGAATCCCGCCAAAAACGTCGTGGTACGCTCTGTCTACCACACCGACAACGACCTTTCGGAAAGCATTAAAAACTGGAACTCCACAGGCGTGTTCCGAGGAGAAATCAAATACGACCACAGCGGCGGATTTATGAACTATCTTTGGTCGTTCGGACCGTTGGTGATTCTCATCGTCTTCTGGATTTGGATGATGCGCCGAATGACTCGCGGCGATGGCGGCGCAGGTGGCGGCGTGTTCAGCGTCGGAAAGTCGAAAGCGCAACTCTTCGACAAAGACAACAGCACACGCGTGACCTTCAAAGACGTTGCCGGACTCCAAGAAGCAAAAACCGAAGTGGAAGAAATCGTCGAATTTCTTAAAAACCCGAAACGCTACACCGAACTGGGAGGTAAAATTCCCAAGGGAGCACTTCTCGTAGGCCCTCCCGGAACAGGTAAGACACTGCTCGCCAAGGCAGTAGCCGGCGAAGCCAACGTGCCGTTCTTCTCGCTTTCGGGCTCCGACTTCGTGGAAATGTTTGTCGGCGTCGGCGCCTCGCGCGTACGCGACCTGTTTAAGAAAGCCAAAGACAAAGCGCCGTGCATCATCTTCATCGACGAAATCGACGCCGTAGGCCGTGCCCGCGGACGCAACCCGAATATGGGCTCTAACGACGAACGCGAAAACACGCTCAACCAACTGCTTACCGAAATGGACGGCTTCGGCACGAATAGCGGTATCATCGTACTCGCCGCCACAAACCGCGCCGACATCCTCGACAAAGCACTTCTGCGCGCCGGACGCTTCGACCGTCAAATCTACGTAGACCTTCCCGACTTGAACGACCGCAAGGCTATATTCAACGTGCATCTGCGCGGTGTAAAGACGTCGCCCGACGTAAACGTCGACCTTCTGGCTCGCCAAACGCCCGGTTTCTCCGGCGCCGACATCGCAAACGTCTGCAACGAGGCTGCCCTTATCGCCGCCCGTGCCGGCAAGAAATCTGTTGAGCCGCAAGACTTTATGAACGCCGTCGACCGCATCATCGGCGGACTCGAAAAACGTTCGAAAATCACAACTCGCGAAGAACGCGAATCAATTGCTTGCCACGAAGCCGGACACGCCACTATCAGTTGGCACCTTCAATACGCAAACCCGCTTATAAAGGTGACAATTGTGCCTCGCGGAAAGGCTCTCGGCGCCGCTTGGTATCTCCCCGAAGAACGGCAAATCACACCCCGTCAAGCAATCCTCGACGAGATTTGCTCGCTGCTCGGCGGACGCGCTGCCGAAGAACTCTTTACCGGACACATCTCGACAGGAGCTCTCAACGACCTCGAACGCGCAACAAAACAAGCATACACCTACGTGGCTTTCTATGGTATGAGCGAATCGCTGCCTAACGTATGCTACTACGACTCAACCGGGCAAGACTACGGATTTACCAAGCCTTACAGCGAAGCGCGCGCTCAGGTAATCGATTCCGAAGTGTCGCGACTCATCAACGAGCAATATGAACGCGCCAAAGAGTTGCTCCGCACGCACGCCGAAGGTCACAACCGTCTGCGCGACATACTGCTCGACCGCGAAGTGATTTTCACCGAAGACGTTGAAAATATATTCGGAAAACGTCCATGGACATCGCGTGCCGACGAGATTATCAAAACCAACGAGTCGGCTACCGACAATAACGACAACGCCGACAATAGCAACGAGAACTCGAGCACTAACGACAAAAGCGAATCAGATGGCAGCGAAGCCAAGCCCGACAGCGGCGAAACTCCGCCTCCCGTAACACCCGACGTGCTCGAAAAATAAGCGCATTTTTCCACATCAAAAGCAAGACTTTCAACAGGAAGTCTTGCTTTTTGTTTGACCGAAACAAATATAATCACTACTTTTGACGAAAGTTTGTAGGACAAATGGATTTGCGTTATTTATTTCTAATCATCATAGCCTGCCTTGCGGCGTCGTGCAACGAATCGAGTGTCCCCGACAAAGGATTGTCGGGCACCGGCGGTAACATTGTCGTAGATGCAGACGCCGGCGAAGTGGCATTGGGCAAGTTTACCGCCTACGGCAGTTGGTACGCCTACGTCGAAAGCGACGACAAATGGTTCAGCCTGACAAACGACACCGGCGAAGCAGGCGAATTTACACTCACGGCTTACGTTGAAGCCAACACGTCTGCCTCCGAACGCTCGGCAACCATCGTTGTGCGCTCCGGATTCGACACGCTGGAGTTTCGCCTTACCCAAGCCGCAGCCGCAACTTCGGACACTCCCGACACTCCGGATAATCCGGGAAATCCCGACAATCCGAACTTTCCCGACAACCCCACAGCGCCACCCGGCGAAATCGCATTTACCGATGCCTACAACATTGTCAAAAGCATCACCCTCAGCGAATACGACTTTGACATGCAACTACTTCGTAGCGAGTCGGTTGCCTTGGCATACGACGACCACGGCCGCATCATTCGTGCCACCCACAGCGCAAACTCTGCGGAAGAAATTACCGACATTACATACAGTGCCGACGAAGTACACTTTGCCGGAGCACTCACCGCCAACGCTATTATCAGCGACCTACGGCTGAGCAAAATTGGCGACAATGCGGTGGTCTACGGCGAGACGTTGCCAGTGGAAGTCGGACTGTATAAAATGACGTGGGACGGCATGAATCTGGTGGCTCTATCGGCAAAAAAGTCGGCAACGTTCAGCGCCACCGTACCGTTTAGAAGCGATGCAAACATCGACCTGGCAATGGCTGTCGCCCTATGCCTGACGGAAAGCAATCCGATGCAAATTATGCGGCTTTTTCCACTTCTGCAGACGGCACTCTACGGGCAACCGAGCAGAAACATCCCCAACTTGGCAGAGGTCGACGGCTCGCCGAGGAAATGCTTATGTGGCACCGACGAGCGCGAACGAATAGTGACACTTAAAACATTTAGCCCCAACTCTCAAGGAACTTTCTGCCAACACCTGGAATTTGTCATCGACTATTACAAATGATACGCAAAAAAGCGCCGCAACTCACATTCGAATTGCGGCGCTTTTATTATGAAAAACAGAATTTTATTCGTTGCGGAACACGAACGAGTCGGCGTTAGCATCGACAACGATAGTGTTAACACGGTCGACGGTGCCCGAAAGGATGCTCTTCGACAGCGGATTAAGGATGTCGCGCTGAACCACACGGCGTACGGGACGAGCACCGAACTCCGGGTCGTAACCACGGTCGGCAAGCAGAGCAAGTGCTGCGTCGGTCACCGTAAGGTTGATACCCGTTGCGGCAAGTTTACTCTTAAGAGCGTCAATCTGCAAGCCGACGATGCTTTGAATTTGGTCTTTCGTCAACGGTGCAAACATTATCACTTCGTCGATACGGTTCAAAAACTCCGGACGAACATTCGACTTGAGCATTTCGAGCACGTCGCGCTTGGTAGCCTCGATGGTTTGTTCGCGATTGGCATCGGTCATCGAAGCAAATCGGTCACGAATGAGCGACGAACCCATATTTGAGGTCATAATGATAATGGTGTTCTTGAAGTTGACCGTACGACCTTTGTTGTCGGTCAAACGGCCGTCGTCGAGCACTTGCAGCAACACGTTGAACACATCGGGATGCGCCTTTTCGATTTCGTCGAAAAGCACAACCGAATAAGGTTTACGACGCACAGCCTCGGTGAGTTGTCCGCCTTCTTCGTATCCGACGTAACCGGGAGGAGGACCGATGAGTCGAGTAGTCGAGAATTTGTCTTGATACTCACTCATATCGATACGCGTCATAGCGGATTCGTCATTGAAGAGGTAGTCGGCAAGCGCCTTTGCAAGTTCGGTTTTACCCACACCGGTAGTACCGAGGAAGATAAACGAACCGATAGGCCGATTCGGGTCGTTAAGCCCGGCACGACTACGGCGAATAGCGTCGGCAATAGCGCAGATAGCCTCGTCTTGCCCAACCACGCGGCGATGGAGTTCTTCTTCGAGGTGAAGGAGTTTTTCGCGCTCGCTTTTGACCATCTTCGACACGGGAATTCCGGTCCAACGCGACACGATGTCGGCAACGTCTTCGGCGTCGACCTCTTGCTTGATGAGCGACTTATCGCCTTGCATGTCGCGAAGTTTCGACTCGTAGGATGCGTTTTCGTCCTCCTTGTTCTTTATTCGCGAATAACGGATTTCAGCCACGCGGGCATAGTCGCCGTCGCGCTCGGCACGGTCGGCTTCAAACTTGAGATTTTCGATGTCTGCCTTGTTCTGCTGAATCTTGTTGATAAGGTCTTTTTCGGCAGTCCATTTTGCCATATAGTTGCTACGCTCTTCTTGCAAGCGGGCAAGTTCTTTCTCGATTTGCGTAATCTTGTCCGACTCACCTTCGCGGCGGAGAGCTTCGCGCTCGATTTCGAGTTGCGCAATCTTACGAATAATCTCATCGAGGGCTTGCGGCACGGAGTCGATTTCGATTCTCAACTTCGAAGCGGCTTCGTCGATAAGGTCGATAGCCTTATCGGGGAGGAATCGGTCGGTGATGTATCGTTGCGAAAGTTGCACGGCAGCGACGATAGCTTCGTCGAGGATACGCACCTTATGGTGGTTTTCGTAGCGCTCTTTCAAGCCACGTAGAATTGCAATACTGCTCATTTCGTCAGGCTCGTCGACCATCACTATTTGGAAACGACGCTCAAGAGCCTTATCTTTCTCGAAATATTTTTGATATTCGTCGAGCGTGGTTGCACCGATGCTACGCATATCGCCACGAGCAAGCGCCGGTTTCAGGATGTTGGCTGCATCCATAGCGCCTTCGCCCTTGCCGGCTCCGACAAGAGTGTGAATCTCATCGATAAACAAGATAATCTCGCCGTCGCTTTGCGTAACCTCATTGACAATGGCTTTGAGACGCTCCTCAAATTCGCCCTTATATTTGGCACCCGCAACCAGGGCACCCATATCGAGCGAATAGAGTTGCTTCGACTTCAGATTTTCAGGCACATCGCCTCTGACGATACGTTGAGCCAACCCCTCGGCAATCGCCGTCTTACCGGTACCCGGTTCACCCACCAAGATAGGGTTATTCTTTGTACGGCGGCTCAATATCTGCAACACGCGACGGATTTCGTCGTCGCGGCCAATGACCGGGTCGAGTTTGCCGCTACGCGCGCGTTCGTTAAGATTTATAGCATACTTGCTCAAAGCATTATAACGTTCTTCAGCACTCGGGTCGGTTGCCTTATTGCCTTTGCGAAGTTCGTCGATAGCGGCACGCAACTCGCGTACGGTCATACCCGCATCCTTAAGAATCTTGGCTGCGTTACAGTCGGTCTTGAGCAAGCCGAGCAGAATGCCCTCTATAGTTACATACTCATCTCCAAGGTCGTGCGCGCTCGCAACGGCATTTTGAAGCACGTCGTTGGCTTGGCGCGACAGATACTGTTCGCCGCCCGAAACTTTTGGCTGAGTCGATATTACTTTCTCCAATTGTGCGTCGACCATTTGCGAGTTGACGCCCAACTTTTGGAAAATAAATTTTACAACCGACTCACCTTTAACAATCACTGCTTTCAACAGATGCTCAGGCTCTACCACCTGACCACCGTTGCGTCGCACAGTGTCGACAGCCATCTGAATGGCTTCTTGTGACTTAATTGTAAAATTGTCGAAATTCATAATCTTTAATGTTTCTTGTTCTGCAATGGTATATTACAATAACTGTGCCAAACCGCGTTTGATAACATTTCCCGGCAAAATAGGTCGAAAATCAAATAATTCTATGTAATTTTGTGGTCTTAAAGCGCCACTATGGATTTTAAGTTAGAAGCACAAGACAAAAACAGTAACGCCCGCGCAGGCGTGATAACCACCGACCACGGCACCATACAGACCCCGATATTTATGCCCGTAGGGACCGTCGGCTCGGTTAAAGGCGTGCACGTCACGGAGTTGGAAGAGCAAGTGAAAGCCCAAATCATCTTGGGCAACACCTATCACCTCTACCTGCGCCCAGGCACCGCCATCCTCGAAAAAGCAGGCGGACTGCATAAGTTTAACTCGTGGAACCGCCCCATCCTCACCGACAGCGGCGGATTTCAAGTGTTCTCGCTATCGGCGAACCGCCGTCTATGCCCCGAAGGCGCCTACTTCCGCTCGCACATCGACGGCTCGAAACACCTGTTTACCCCCGAAGGCGTTGTCGACATACAGCGCTCCATCGGTGCCGACATTATGATGGCTCTCGACGAATGTCCCCCCGGCGATTCAGACTATAGTTATGCCAAAAAGTCACTCGCTCTGACGCACAATTGGCTACGTCGCGGTTGGGAGCATTTCAACCAAACTGAGGGCAAATACGGCTATCGACAGACCTTTTTCCCAATCGTTCAAGGTTGCGTCTATCCCGACCTCCGCACCGAATCTGCCAAATTTGTCAGAGATTTGGGAGCCGAAGGTAATGCCATCGGCGGACTTGCCGTAGGCGAGCCTACCGAAAAGATGTACGAAATGATTGAACTCGTCAACGACATACTCCCCACCGACAAGCCGCGCTACCTGATGGGTGTGGGCACCCCCGCAAACATCCTCGAAGCAATCAGCCGTGGCGTCGATATGATGGACTGCGTGATGCCGACCCGCAACGGCAGAAACGGCATGCTATTCACCAAAAACGGAATCATGAATATGCGCAACCGCAAATGGGCTGACGACTTCGAGCCTATCGAAGCCGACGGTGCCGCAGCCGTCGACCGCATCTACTCACGCGCTTACCTGCGACACCTCTTCGCCGCTCAAGAGCTCCTCGCCATGCAGATTGCTTCTATCCACAACCTCGCTTTCTACCTCTGGCTCGTCGGCGAAGCACGTAGGCACATCCTGCTCGGCGACTTCAGCGCTTGGAAAGAAGAAACCGTCGTTAGAGTTATGCAACGACTATAACACGTCAAAACGCAATGAAAATCAAGCAACTCGACCTATACATCATCCGCAAGTTTCTCGGAACTTACTTCTTTGCCATCTTACTGATTTTGGCAATTATCGTTATGTTCGACGTCAACGAGAAGATGGACAAATTCTTGCAAGCGCCGCTGAAAGCCACCATTTTTGACTATTACGTCAACTACCTGCCCTACATGGCCAACCAATTCAGCCCGCTCTTCACTTTCATTGCCGTAATCTTCTTCACCTCAAAACTTGCCGGCAACTCCGAAATAATCGCCATACTTTCGAGCGGTGTCAGTTTCCGACGGCTGCTCGTACCCTATATGGTGTCGGCGCTGGTCATTGCTGTTTTCACCTTTACGCTCGATGCATTCATCATCCCTCCGGCAAACGTCAAACGCATTGACTATCAGAATAAATACATCAAAAACAAAGCCGTCGACTACGGCTCCAACATCCAACTGCAAGTGGTTCCCGGCGAAATAGCCTACATGTCGCGCTTCGACAACCGCTCAAAAACCGCCTACAACTTCTCGCTCGAGAAGTTCGACGGCAAAGTGCTCCGCTCGCGCTTAACCGCCTCAAGCGCCGTCTACGACACGCTCTACCGCTGGACGGTGCGCGACTACATGATTCGCGACTTTAAGGGAATGAAAGAAGAAATCCGCCAAGGCGGCCGCCTCGACACCGTAGTGCCTATCGAACCGCGCGACTTCCTCATAGCCCAAAACGACCACGAAAAAATGACAACCCCCGACCTCTACAACTACATTAATCGTCAAAAGATGCGAGGCGTTGCCAACATCAAGGGCTTTGAAATAGAACTACATCGACGATTTGCCATGACCGCCGCCGCGTTTATCCTGACGCTCATAGGAATGTCGCTATCGTCGAAAAAAGTAAAGGGCGGAATGGGAATCAACATAGGCATCGGACTCGTGCTGAGTTTCTCCTACATCCTATTCTCCACTGTCACGTCGACGTTTGCCATCTCCGGCTACACCACGCCGTTCATCGCCATGTGGATTCCAAACGTGGTCTACTTGATAATCGGTATCTTCCTATACCGCCGCGCCGCATAACGACGACGCACCTAAATATGTAAAAATGCTAAAACTATATAAATAATCAAGTCAAATTAAGTCAATACGTACAACAATTAACTTATGCACTCTCGTCAAATTGAAAGCAAAAAGACAAAAGGTATAAATTAATTAGAAATTTTAGATATGGCAGAGGATACAGTAAAAGGTATTTAGCATATTTCAGACAGTTTTATCTGACTATCAACGACATACATATTTTGCAAACGCGTTTGCAAAATATTACATGGTCACATATAATTAGAGTACTTGGCATAGAAGATCCTATGGCTATTCGCTGGTATCTTGAAAGTGCTTCAAAAGAGATGTGGAGCGTACGCCA
>SFJG01000162.1 GCA_004555955.1 Bacteroidales bacterium
AACCTCGTGAGAGGTTCGGTTGTGATAGCATAAAAAGGAATTAGAAACCTGAAATCGTTCTATAACCACGCCGACGGCGTCTACTATCACTACCGAGTATCTCCGAAGGTTGTATTCTAATTTACTGATATTCACCAGGTTGAACCTCTCTGGGGTTAACCCCGGTGTTCCCCACGATTGCTGTACCTCCGGCACAGCTACCCCTGCCGTATCTTCGACACGTCAGGGGTAACTGGTTTTTCGAATTTACACATTTTCGGATACTATCCTATGTGAACAATTCATTAATAATGTAATAAGAAAAAGGATGCACCTAATTTTGATACATCCTCATACCAGTTCGTTCCGATTTGCTACGCACAGCTGCCCGATTGCACCGAGGTGATGAATAGCGGAGCGTTGCTCTGCGGTTAGAAGGTTAAGAGGTTATAAGGTTAATCGGCGGCTTGCGCTGCGAAGGAATCGGGCTGATGTGTTGCGAAATCGGGAAAATCTGTCGGTTGGTGTGGTGCTTTCGGTATTTATTGCTAAATTTGCTGTCAGAAATGAATCAAAAAAGGCAAGTCTGAAAGGAATTGAATATGGCAAGTCTGAAATCTCTACTGAAAGATACGGCTATCTATGGCATAAGCAGCATTGTCGGGCGTTTTCTCAACTATATGCTTGTGCCGATTTATACGCACGCGATGTCGGCTGCTCAGGGTGGCTACGGCGTTATCACGGAAGTGTACGCGTGGGTGGCTCTTCTGCTGGTGATTCTAACATACGGCATGGAGACCACTTTCTTCCGCTTTATCAACAAGGAAACCGAAAACCCGCGGCGCATCTATTCGACTGTGCTCATTATGGTCGGGTCGACGTCGGTAGCCTTTTTGGCGCTGTCGCTGGCGTTTCTCGGTCCGATTGCCGATTGGATGGGCTACGGCGGCAACCCGTGGTATTTAGGCATGATGTTTACGGTTGTTGCTATGGATGCTTTCCAGAGCATTCCGTTCGCTTATCTGCGCTACAAGCGCCGCGCTTGGCACTTTGCCGGGCTTAAATTGCTTTTCATCGTGCTCAACATCATTGCCAATATAGTCTACTACGTTGTGCTCGGCGGGAGCGACGTCGTCTATGCTTTTATCATCAACCTCGGCTGCACGAGCGTGATTATGCTGATGTTGTTGCCCGTGCTGGACTTCGGCGGAGGTTTCGACCGCACGGCGTGTCGCAGCATGTTGCGCTACACCTATCCGCTGCTAATTCTCGGCATTGCCGGCATTCTCAACCAGGTTGCCGACAAAATCTTGTTCTGCCACATCTACCGAGGTACGCCTGCCGAGGCTAAGACACAACTTGCCATCTACGGCGCTGCGAGCAAGATTGCCATGATTATGGCGATGCTTACGCAGGCGTTCCGCTACGCTTATGAGCCGTTCGTGTTTGCCGGAAGTGCCGACCGCAATTCGCGCCCGATGCTTGCCAAGGCTATGAAGTATTTCATCGTGTTTACGCTTTTGGCATTCCTTGCCGTTGAGTTTTATATCGACATACTCAAATATCTCATCAATTCCGACAACTGGGAAGGACTGCGCGTTGTGCCCATCGTGATGGCTGCCGAAATCTTTATGGGCATCTATTTCAACCTGTCGTTTTGGTACAAACTCATCGACGACACCAAGTGGGGCGCGATATTCTCGTTCGCCGGTTGCGCCGTGCTGATAGCCGTCAACGTAGTGTTTGTGCCCGTGTTCGGCTACACGGCATGCGCCTGGGCGGGATTTGCCGGCTATGGCGTGGCGATGGTGCTCAGTTACGTTGTCGGGCAGCGGCGCAATCCCATCGATTACGACTTGCGCTCAATAGCGTTCTACTTCGTTGTTGCCGGAGCGCTGTTTGCCGCCGACCGATTTATCCCATATCCGAGTATGGCGGTCAGCCTGCCCGTGCGCACTGTGCTGCTGCTTGCGTTTGTAGCGGTTATTATGCATAAAGAAGGTATCAATCCACGCAAATTCTTACGCCGATGAAAATCGTTTTGCTATGCAAGTCGGACAGCCTCGGTGGCGCAGCCATCGTGACCTATCGCCTGATGGATGCGCTCTGTCGGGAAGGACACGACGCTCGAATGCTCGTCGTTGACCGGCGTACCGACGACCCGCGCGTCGACCTTGCAGGAACGCCGGAGCACTATCGTTGGGCATTCTACAGTGAGCGCAATTGGATTAATCAAGGACTGCTGTCGCTGCGCGATTTGCGCCGACTTGCCGCATCGGGCAAAAAGTTGGTGTGGACGATGCACGACATGTGGTGTTTTACAGGAATATGCCATCACGCTTACGACTGCCGCGGCTATGTGGGCAGTTGCGGTCGGTGTCCGTTCGTGCGACTTCGTCGTCGTGGCGACTTGTCGCACCGCATTTGGCTGCAGAAACGCGACATCTATGCCGCGGCGCAGATTCATTTCGTTGCCGTAAGCAGTTGGCTTGCCGACCGCGCTCGCGAGAGTCTGTTGCTGCACCGCGCCGACGTGACGGTCATCCCCAACGCATTGCCCGTTGAGCAGTTCGCTTGGCAACGCACGGGCGATACGTCGAAAACGATTGTCGCTATGGGTGCCGCTCGCCTTGACGACCCCGTAAAGGGTTTCGAGTTGATGATTGATGCGGCAAACTACATTGCCGACAATGCTCCCGATGCCGCTTCGCGCATACAGTTGCTGCTTTTCGGCAATTTGCGTAATCCCGAAGTGCTCAACACGTTGCGCTTGCCCCATCGTTGGATAGGTGCCGTTGCGCCCGACCGAATACAGAGCATCTACCAAGGCGCCGACGTCGTGCTTTCGTCGTCGCACTTCGAAACCAGCGGTGCAACGCTTGCCGAAGGTCTTGCCGCCGGGTGTATGCCCGTAGCTTTCGACCACGGCGGTCAGAGTGACATCATCGACCACCTCCAAACGGGCTATCTCGCCAAGCATCCCGATGCTGCCGACCTTGCCGACGGAATACTTTGGGCGGCAAGCCGTCGTGCCGACCGCGAAAGCCTGCACAAAATAGCTGCTGAACGCTTCGGCGACCGTCAAGTGGCTCGCCGATATATTGACTTCTTTAATTCTTTGAAATAATGGTTACAATACTTTTTCACGATACGATATTCGGACCAATCCACAGCCGCCGGCTCGGCACGTCGCTCGGCATCAACCTCATGCCAAACGACGGCAAAATTTGCTCGTTCGACTGCCTCTATTGCGAGGCGGGATTCAATGCGCAAGGCGCGGGAACGACGGGTGTGAGCCGCCGCCGGGAAGTGGCTGACGCTCTGCGCGCCAAATTGCAGGCTATGCACAACGCAGGCGACCGCCTCGATGTAATCACCTTTTCGGGTAACGGCGAGCCTACGCTTTGCCCCGACTTCCCCGAAATTGTCGACGACGTGATTGCTCTTCGCGACGAGTTTTACCCCAACGTGAAAATCAGCGTGCTCTCCAATTCGACGATGATAGGCAAGCCCGAGGTCGTTGCCGCACTTCGTAAGGTGGACAACAATATCCTAAAACTCGACAGCGCCGTCGAGTCGACTATGCGCGCCATTGACCGCCCGGCAAATCCCGACTTCACCGTCGAGCGCGTCGTCGAGCAACTTCGTCAATTCAGCGGCGAATGTATCATCCAAACAATGATGCTGCGCGGCACGCACTGCGGCGTTGCTATCGACAACACCACCGACGACGAAATCGATGCACTCATTTCCGCCTATCGCACGATTAATCCCCGCGAGGTGATGCTCTATTCGCTCGACCGTCCGACACCCGAAAGCAATCTCCAACGCATCGAGCGCCGGGAACTCGACGCCATCGCCGACCGTATGCGTCGCTGTGGCATTAAAATTCAAGTTAACTGATTATGATTTATCCCAAACCACTCAA
>SFJG01000062.1 GCA_004555955.1 Bacteroidales bacterium
AAACTCATCAAATAATATGAAATACCGAGTCCGATTCTGTCTTTAATGGCGGGCCTCGTCCGTAAGGAAGTCGAAAGACCGGAGGATTACAGAGAAGATGGAAAACTCAAATCCTGACTATCGGAGTTTCATCGCACTCTTTGATGTGGATTCTATAAGATGGCAGAGCAATGGTCAATTCAGCGCTCTGCCATTTTTTGAATATGACGTGTGTGGTTGTTTCGTTTAACTCATAATATATGGAAGATTCATATTTTGCATATGCCTTGCTATGTTTCACCTCGTTTTTTACGCTGGTGAACCCCTTCGGTACGATGCCGATTTTTTTGACCATGACGCAGAGCCTTGACGAACGCGAACGTGCGCGAATACTAAAGAAAGCAGCGTTTGTTGCGTTTTTGATTCTTGTGTCGTTTACCGTATTCGGACAGTTTATTTTCAAATTCTTCGGCTTGTCGACCAGCGGATTCCGTATTGTAGGCGGTATTATTATCTTTAAGATTGGCTACGATATGCTGCAAGCCAAATTTACTCGCGTAAAAGTTGCCGAAGAGGAAATCAAAGACTATGCCAACGACATCTCCGTTACGCCGCTTGCCATACCGATATTATGCGGACCGGGAGCGATTGCCAATGGTATTGTCTTGATGGAAGACGCTAAAGACATCATCCAAATCATTACGTTGATAGCCGTTATCGGTATTGTCTTTCTGTTGACCTATCTAACGCTACGCGCCTCTACGCGCCTATTGAAAATCATCGGCGAGACAGGCAATAACGTGATGATGCGCCTTATGGGTTTGATTCTGATGGTCATCGCCGTTGAATGCTTCTTCAGCGGACTTGGCACGATTATCAGTGAGTTGCTCTAAACCGTATATGGATTGTGTGCTTTCTCAAACCCTATTTCGGTAGCGCCTCCATGGCCGGGAAGCACAATCGTGTCGTCGGGCAAGGTATATAATTTTGTCTCAATACTTGTCAGTAGTGTTCGATAGTCGCCGCCGGGAAGGTCTGTACGACCGATGCTCATTTGAAACAGTACATCTCCGCAAAACAGCCGTTTATCCGCTTCGCAATAGAGCGCAATGTGACCTTTGCTATGCCCCGGGACGTGAAGCACTTTTAGCTCGGTTTCTCCAAAAGTAACGACATCGCCGTCGTTAAGCTGTTTGCCGATGACAACGTCACTTCCTTTGTAGTCGATGCCGAACATTTGTGCTTGATTCTTTACACGTTCAGCCAAATAGGCGTCTTCGATATTGCATTCGGCAACTAATCCGTATCGCTTTTCCACAAAATTGTTTCCCGCCACGTGGTCGATATGCATGTGCGTATTAATAAGGTGGGTCGGGCGCAAATTGTGTGCCTCGATAAATTCTGCCAGCTCGGCATTTTCGTCATCGCTCATCATACCGGGGTCGATAATAGCACATTCGCAGGTCTTGTCGTAAACGATGTATGTGTGTTCGCCAAACGGGTTGAATGTAAAGATTTTTATTTCCATAATTGCCTGATTCTAAATTTGTATGTAGACAATTCTTTTTGTCTCGAAAAAGTCTTCGTTGAAGTACGTCGACAAGTTGTCGACAATAGCTCGGCTCTTCAGGCTGCCGATTTCCGCATCGAGCTCTCCTCCTTTCAGGCAAATCAAGCCATTGGGTAGGGCATTGATACACTCGCTTTTAATGTTTTTCTTTATCAGCTTAACCAGCGCTGCCGTTTCCATAACTGCACGCGAAACGGCGAAGTCGTAACGGTGCTTGATTTCCGCCACATCGCCATGGAAGAATTCCACATTTGTCAAGCCGATTTCTTCGGCGATGCTGCGTGCCACGGTGATTTTCTTACCCGTACGGTCGGCAAGCATAAAACTGCATTGCGGGAACATGATAGCAAGTGGTATGCCGGGAAATCCTCCTCCAGTGCCAACGTCGATGATTTGAGTCGATGGCTTGAAGTCGATAAACTTTGCAATTGCAAGCGAATGGAGGATGTGGTGCACGAAAAGGTTGTCGATGTCTTTACGCGAAATGACATTGATTTTTGCATTCCACTCGGGATATAACTCGCCGATGCGAACGAATTGGTTGCGCTGTGTCGGCGACAGTTGCGGAAAATATTTATCAATAATTTCAATCATTGCTCTTAGTCGAATAGTTTCGCTGTGAAGTCGTTGTCTTTTTTGTAAGGGTCGAGTTGCTTGAATGTCAACGGAATGCACACTTCACCAACCTGAAGACATGCAATCTCGTAAGGCTGGTAAGCGAAGACAATCGACTTGTTTGTGATGTAGAAATTGTTACTTGCCGATAGGTTGTCGATGTTAAAGTAACCCATGTCGAACAGTTGCGATTGATTGGTTACATCTTCTTGCTTCATGAGTTGCTCTTTGAGCAAATCTTCAACGTCGGAGGTATATTCTTCGTTGATTATGTCATCGATGCCGATTCGCGTCATTTTGTATACATCGAAAGTAATGTAGGCATTTGTGTTCATCGTCGATGTGCCGTTTTTGGTAAGCGATGTTGTCTTCTTAATACTAACGATTCCGGCAGCGTTATAGATAGGCACTATGCGATGGCAAATCTCATACCTCGACACCTTCTCGGTTTCGTCTTCAAGGTCTGACTCTATTGTGTCGCCGGGTGATTTGTAGAAATCGAGTATGTTGTTCACATACGACTTTACTGCTTGATTGGCGTCAATCGAGTCGCCGTTGATGCCGAGAAGCTCTTTTGTGAAAAGCCGGAAAAGTTGTTTGTTGGCGTCGGGCAGTGAAATGTTTGCATCGACAATTATGCTACTCTTTTTCGAATCGAAAATGGAGTCGCGAATGACTATTGAGTGAAATTGAACCGTGTCGGATGTTGTCGCTCCCGATGTGTTCGATGCATTACGGCAAGACGTAATGACTGATAACAGTGCTATAACTAAAACAAAATGAGTTAGATAACGTTGCTTTAACATATTTTTTCAGATAAAAAACTCTTAATAAATTATACTATTTAAATTATTATAGCGAAATTCGCAAAAAATTCGTTTGTAAAGTTATGATAAAAATTGGAAAAATCAATAATCTTCGGGTCGTAAAAAAAGTAGATTTCGGTATTTATCTTGACGGAGGCGATGCCGGCGAGATATTATTGCCGAATCGTTATATCCCTGAAGGAACTGCCGTCGACGACAATTTGGACGTGTTTATCTATCGCGATTCGGAGAATCGTCTGATAGCCACAACGGAGTTGCCGCTGATTCAAGTAGGTGAATTTGCACTGTTGAAAACGGTTATGGTAAACGACGTTGGCGCTTTTATGGAAATGGGCGTGATGAAAGACCTCCTTGTGCCTTATCGCGAGCAACGGGAGCCTATGGTTGTCGGCAAATCGTACGTCGTTTATGCCTACTTGGACCAAGCCAGCAACCGAATTGTTGGGTCGACAAAATTGAACAAGTATTTAGGTAATAAAATCCCACGATATACCCCGGGCGACGAGGTGGAAACCTTGGTGGTCGAAAAAAAAGATTTGGGTTACCGACTGATCGTCGACAATTTGCATTGGGGAATGGTGTATAAGAACGATGTTTTCGACACGTTGCGAATCGGCGATGTGATGCATGGTGTCGTTAAGCTGGTTCGCGACGATGGTAAGGTCGACGTTACTTTTCGCGAGCAAGGCGGTGAACGAGTTTTCCAACTGGCACGCCATATCGTTGGCTATCTTGAAGATAATAATGGAGTAATGCGTCTTTGCGACAAGTCGCATCCCGACGACATTAAAGCTGTGTTCCATTGTAGCAAAAAGGACTTCAAAAAAGCGTTAGGCTATCTGTTTAAGCGCAGAAGAATACTTGTTGCCGACAACGGAGTCAAACTCTTGAATTGTCAAAATGATAAAAATATTCAGTAATATCTCAAAAACAGAGTTGTTTGTTTGATAATAAAAGCGAAAATGATTAACTTTGTGCTATAATCGAGAAGTGTGGCATTTTATAAAATGTGCATTTGTCGGTTGAGTAAAAAATGAAATTAAATACTTTAAGAATATGCAATTTAATATCAACAGCAAGACTCTATTGACCCACATGTTGGCGGTCAGCAAGGTCGTTTCGACAAAGAATTCCATTGATGTTCTCAATAATTTTCTTTTCGAAGTTAAGGGAGAAACATTGACCATAATAGGGTCGGACAAAGAAAACACGTTGGTGGCTCGCATCCCGGTAAGCGGTGTAGAAGGTGAAGCCTCGTTTGCGGTGAACGTAAAAAAGATGGTAGACCTGTTCAAAGAGATGCCGGCGCAAGGCATTACGTTCGAAGTGGATACGCAATCGTATGAAATCAAAGTCATATGCTTGAACGGTACGTTCAACATCGTTGGTATCGATGGCGAACAATTCCCGCGTCCCAAGCCACAAGAGGAAAACGTGTTTGCTTTCACAATCCCGTCGGCGGAGCTGCCTAAGAGTTTGGACAAAACGGTTTTTGCTGCCGGAACCGACACAATTCGCCCGATTATGATGGGTGTGCTTTGGGATATTAAGCCCGATTCAATCGTGTTCGTGGCTTCTGACACTCATAAACTTGTACGCTTCATCAACAGCGCGGTAAAGCCGGGTCTGGAAGGCTCGTTTATTCTTCCGATTAAGCCGGCTAATGTTTTGGCTTCAATTCTCGAGAAGAAAGAAGAAAAGGAAAAGAAAGATGCAGAAGCACAGGAAGAAGCTGCCGAAGTTGCTCAGCCGGATATGCTTACTGTGAAATTCGACAGCAAATCGGTGGTTTTCGAAAACGAAACATACACTTTGGAATGTCGCTTTATCAGTGGTAAATACCCGAACTACAACGGTGTTATTCCTCAAAGCAGTCCCATTGTTATAGCTATCGACAAGAGCGCAATGCTCAATGTTGTTAAGCGTGTGTCGATTTTTGCTACCAATGGCGGCTTGATTCAACTGACGATTGCCGACAACAAAGTGCTCTTCCAAGCACATGACCCCGAAATGCTTTCAAGCGGTCGTGAATACATCCCGTGCGACTACGATGGAGCTTCCCTGACTATGGGCTTCAACAAAGATTGCCTGATTGATGTGCTTAACAATCTTACGGCAAACGACATATACCTTAAGATTACCGACACAACACGCCCCGGTGTGTTTGTCCCGATGGAAAACAAGGAGAACGAAGATTGGCTCGCCTTGGTTATGCCGATGATGGTTCCGAGATAACAGGGAGGGCATTATGGAATTGAAGTTGCAAAATCCGTTGATTTTTTTCGACCTTGAAACAACGGGAGTAAATGCTTCGAAAGACCGCATTGTAGAAATTTCTTATATAAAATTGATGCCAAACGGCACTGAAGTTGAAAAGACCTTGCGGATTAATCCGGAGATGCACATCCCGGAAGAAGCGACAGCTGTTCATGGCATAACGGATGCCGATGTTGCCGATAAGCCGCGCTTTAAAGACATTGCTAAAGAACTCGCTCGCGTGTTCGAAGGTTGCGACATCGCCGGATTCAACAGCAATCGTTTCGATGTACCTCTCTTGGCGGAAGAGTTTCTCCGTGCAGATGTCGATGTCGACTTCTCGCGTCGCCGATTCGTCGACGTTCAAACGATTTTCCACAAAATGGAGCAACGCACTCTTTCGGCTGCCTATAAGTTCTATTGCGGAAAAGACCTCGACGATGCGCATTCGGCAAATGCCGACACTCGTGCTACTTATGAGGTGCTGAAGGCTCAACTCGACAAGTATCCTTCGTTGCAAAACGACATCGACTTCCTGTCGAAATTTTCAACGCATAATAGAAATGTAGACTTGGCGGGAAGAATAGTGTACAACGATAACAATGTGGAAGTGTTCAACTTCGGCAAGTACAAAGGAATTCCTGTCGAAGAAGTATTGAAAACCGATTCGGGATATTTCGGATGGATTCTCAACGGCGATTTTCCGCAGAACACAAAGAAGGTGCTTACCAATATCAAACTTAGAATGCGATAATGCTTAAAGGAAAGCATATAATATTAGGAATATCAGGCGGAATAGCGGCATACAAATCTGTGTCGCTATTACGTCTTTTTGTAAAGGCAGGGGCAGATGTGCAAGTCGTTATAACGCCTTCGGGAAAGGAGTTTATCACACCCGTGACGCTTTCCGCACTTAGCGGACGCCCTGTGATTAGCGAGTTCTTTACCGCTAATACCGGTTCGTGGAACAGCCACGTCGACTTAGGTCTGTGGGCAGACGCTATGGTAATCGCACCGGCAACTGCTTCAACGATAGCAAAAATGGCTAACGGCGTTGCCGACAATATGCTTATAACGACCTATTTGTCTGCCAAATCGCCGGTCTTCGTCGCTCCGGCAATGGACCTCGACATGTTTGCCCATCCGTCAACTCGACGTAACATCGATTTGCTTCGCAGCTATGGCAATCACATTATTGATTCGCCCGCAGGCGAGCTTGCAAGTCACCTCGTTGGAAAAGGACGTATGGAAGAGCCGGAACGGATTTTCGAAGTCGTTGATGCTTTCTTTGATAAAGAGCAAGACCTTAAGGGCCGGAAAGTGATGATAACGGCAGGACCAACTTACGAGAAAATCGACCCGGTTCGCTTTATTGGCAACTATAGCTCCGGAAAAATGGGATATGCCATTGCTGAAGAATGTGCATCTCGTGGCGCTGATGTTGTACTCATTAGCGGTCCGGTGTCTATTAAATGTAACGATAGTCGCGTCAGGGTAATCGGTGTGGAATCGGCAACGGAAATGAACGAAGCCGCTCAACGTGAGTTTGCCGACAGCAGGTGCGCGATAATGTGTGCCGCTGTTGCCGATTACGCTCCGGCTCAAGTTGCTGCGGCAAAAATCAAACGCGAAAAGCAAGACGTGCCAACCATTGTCTTGAAGAAGAATCCGGACATCGCTGCCGGACTTGGTGCTGTTAAGTCAGACTCTCAAATCCTTGTCGGTTTCGCTCTCGAAACGGATAATGCAACAGCGAATGCTGTCGAAAAAATCGAACGCAAAAATCTTGATTTCATTGTGCTCAATACCGTCACAGCAAATTCAGGGTTTCAAGTCGACAACAATCAGATTTCGATAATCGATGCCGACGGTAAGAAAAACGATTATTCGCTAAAACCTAAGCGCGAAGTTGCAAAAGATATTGTTGACCACCTTGTTGAGAAAATTAAAAAGTGAAATCTTTTATGAAGTTTATATTGCTATTGTTGTTTTCGACGGTGATGCCGGTAGTGGCATTCTGCCAAGAACTGAATTGTACGGTTGAGATTAATACTGACAAAATCTCCGGCACCGACAAGGCAATTTTCAACACGTTGAAAACAGCCATTACAGAGTATATGAACAACACTCAATGGGGTAATGCGAAGTATCTGACAAACGAAAAAATTGAGTGCAAATTGTTTTTTACCATAAGTTCTTTCGACGGCACAACTATGTCGGGCGATTTGCAAGTACAATCAACGCGTCCCGTCTACAATAGCACTTATACAACTACGCTGATTAATTTTAAAGACACAAGCATAGAATTTACTTACACCGAAAACGAGCCGCTGATATTTTCCGAAACGACAATGGAGAGTAATCTGACAGCCATCTTAAACTTCTACGGATATATGATTCTCGCCATCGACTCTGATAGTTTTGCACCCAATGGCGGCGATTTCTACTACGAAAAGGCTGCAAACATTGTCAATATGGGACAAAGTTCCGGCGAAAAAGGCTGGAAAGCCTTCGAGGACAACAAGAACCGCTCCGCCGTGCTGTCGGCATTTACCGATAAGTCGACAAGCGGAATTCGCACGTTGCTTTATAACTATCACCGCAAAGGCTTGGACGAAATGGTGCTTAGCCCCGATAAAGGAAAAATGGTCATCACACAGTCGCTCGACTTGCTCAAGCAGATTTATGATGTCAATCCGATGTCGGTAGCCCTTTCGATGTTCAAGGATGCCAAACTTGACGAACTCGTTAATGTTTACTCGAAATCGAACACTACAGAGCGTCAAAACGTCTATGAGTTGCTCTATCAGTTATATCCAACCGAATCACAACGATTAAATAAAATCAAGGAGGAGCAAAAATGATAAAGCATCTAAAAATATCAAATTATGCGCTCATCGACACGGTCGAAATCTCCTTCGACGAAGGGCTGACGATTATTACCGGCGAAACCGGAGCAGGTAAGTCGATTATTATGGGCGCACTGTCGCTACTTCTCGGACAGCGTGCCGACGTCAAAGCCATTCGTCATGCCGATAAAAAGTCGATTATCGAAGCATCGTTTTGCATTGAAGGCTATGGCTTGGACAACTTTTTTACGGAAAACGACATAGATAGTTATGATACGGAATGCCTGCTTCGGCGAGAATTGTTGCCCAACGGACGTACTCGCGCTTTCGTCAACGACACGCCCGTGACACTGGCTGTCCTTTCCGCTTTGGCTATTCGTCTCGTTGACATTCATTCGCAACATAGCAATGCTTTGCTGCTTAATCCTTCGTATCAACTTAAGGTTATCGACAGTCTTGCCGACAATAGCGATGCGCGAAACGATTATGCCGAAAAATTCGCAAACTATTCAAAGCTTTCCGACGAACTGAAGCAACTGCGTGAGCGCATTCAAAAGAATAAGGAGAATGAAGACTATCTGCGTTTCCAATTGTCACAACTCAGCCCGTTAAACCTTAACGAATCCGAACAAGAGGAACTGGAGGCAACTCACAAATTGCTTTCAAACATCGGCGAAGTTAAGGAGAAAGTTTGGGAGTCGTGTAACTTGTTGGGTGAGAGCAACAATTCAATCCTTAACAAGTTGAACAAAGTGCAAACACTGCTCGAACAGCTTTCCGACGTGTTTGAGCCTTCTGCCGAATACGTTCAGCGTTTGGAATCTGCGGCAATCGAACTTCAAGACATTTACGAGAATCTCAACGGTCATATTGACGAAATGCACGATGACCCCGACGAACTCGAAAAAGTGGAAGCGCGGCTCAATGCCATCTATTCGCTCGAAAAACGCTATCACGTAAACACCGTCGGCGAATTGATTGCCATCGAGAAAGACCTTGAAAAGTCGCTGAAAGAGATAGACAATTCGGAAGAACAATTGGATGAATTGCAGAGCCGATTGGATGAGCAAACAAAGGTTCTAAAGGCTGCCGCCGAACGGTTGACCCGAACTCGCAAATCTGCAGCCGAAATATTTGCCTCGAAGTTGGAAACTGTTGCCAAGCCTCTTGGAATGAAAAATCTTCAATGCCGTGTCGATTTCCAACAACAGCCCTTTGGCAAAAGCGGTTGTGATGCCATTGTGTTCCTGTTTGCTTTCAACAAAAACCAACAATTGGTATCGGCAGAAAAGACAGCTTCCGGCGGCGAATTGTCGCGCCTGATGCTTTGCATAAAGTCGATTATTGCCGAGAAAATGCAACTCCCGTCAATAATTTTCGACGAAGTCGATACCGGCGTATCGGGCGAAGTGGCAAACAAAATTGGTGAAATGATGAAGGGCATTGCTTCGACAATTCAAGTCATTTCGATTACCCATTTACCTCAAGTGGCAGCTCTCGGCGCACACCATTTCAAGGTGTTCAAACAAGACATCGCCGATTCGACGGTTACAAATATCAAAAAACTCGACAGCCAAGGCAGAATCCTTGAAATTGCCCAAATGTTGAGCGGCGAACGCGTCGACAACGCCGCAATTAATAACGCTAAATCGCTATTAAAACTCAGTTGATTATGTTACATTCAGACGAATATATTTTTGGAATGCGCGCCGTGATTGAAGCACTCAACGGCGGCCGCGAGATTGATAGAATCTTAGTGAAAAAAGACTTGACGGGCGAACTTGCCGGCGAACTTTTCGAGGCAATTCGCAGTCGCTCGGTCTATTCACAACGTGTGCCTATCGAAAAACTTAACCGAATTACGCGCAAGAATCACCAAGGTGTTATTGCAATCCTTTCGCCGGTGAGTTATGCCAACCTCGATAATCTCGTACCCGAGATTTTCGAGTCGGGGAGAGTGCCTTTTATAGTTGTACTCGATGGAATTACCGATGTGCGCAATTTCGGCGCTATAGCACGAACTTGCGAATGTGCAGGAGTTGATGCTATCGTGATTCCTGAACGCAATAGCGTGTCGATTAATGCCGATGCCGTCAAAACTTCGGCAGGGGCATTATTGCATATTCCCGTAGCTCGCGTCAAAAATCTTACTTCAGCGCTTCGTATGCTCAAAGCCAGCGGGTTAACCGTGGTCGGCGTTACCGAAAAAGCTGTCGACGACTATACAAAGGCTGATTTATCGGTGCCGACGGCTCTCGTTATGGGCGCAGAAGACACCGGTATTGCTTCCGACAACATCCGAGAATGTGACGCTTTGGCTGCCATCCCTATGTTCGGCAAGATTAATTCGTTGAACGTGTCGGTTGCCGCCGGTATTGTAATCTACGAAGTGGTACGTCAACGTCAGGCTAACGTTTAATAACGCTTTTTTAGACGCAATACTCTATTATTCTAAGTTTTTGTTGTACCTTTGCAAGGATAAAGAACAGATATATGGTTAATAGAATTTTGATAAGAATTTTGGTCGTGCAGACCTTGTATTCTTACCTCATAAATAAAGACAGTAAAGAAACTGCCGCAAACAAGCTGAAAAACAGCTTGGATACAGCATATCAATTATATTTCTATCTGTTGACGTTGCCGGTTGCTCTAACCGAGCTCCAACGTCAACGACTCGAAGCCGCAAAGAACAAATATCTGCCATCGCCGGAAGATTTGAACCCCAACACTCGTTTCGTTGACAATACTTTTGCCGCTACGATTGCCGAAAATGCAATTATCAAAGAATTCGTTACTGATAACTGCGTGTCGTGGAGCGACGACGAAATCTATCTTCGACTGATTCTCGATAAAATTTTGGATTCGGACATCTATGCCGACTATATGGAGAAGCCGAAGGTTACGGGCGACGACGATGCTGAATTTTGGCGACAAGTGATGCGCAAAATCGTGCTGCCTGACGAGGACTTGGCTGAAGTGCTTGAGGCTAAATCGGTTTTCTGGAACGACGACCTCGAAATTGTCGGTACGTTTGCCTTGAAGACTTTTAAACGTATGGCATCAAATCCCTATAAAGCTATTCTTCCTCAGTTTAAAGATGAAGAAGATGCACAATTCGGATATTTGCTCCTTAACGATGTGATTGACAATTACGATGATTATCTCAAACTAATCGACAAATTTATTCCCAAATCATCGTGGGACATCTCTCGCATCCCGGTTATGGACATCGTGGTGCTCCAAATCGCAATTGCAGAACTCTTGCGTGTGCCATCGGTGCCCGTTGTTGTAACAATCAACGAGTATGTCGAACTTGCAAAGTGCTATAGCACAGCCAAAAGCGGCACGTTTGTTAACGGAATACTTTATTCTATTATCACACACCTAAAAAGTGAAGGTATATTACTAAAACCAATCGATTAATTTTAAAAAACGAGAATAACTATGATTAATTCAATTATGTTGGAAGCAACCAATACCGGAGGCGGTAGCGGTTTGATGCAAATCTTAATGATTGTGGCTCTTTTTGCCATCTTTTATTTCTTGATG
>SFJG01000163.1 GCA_004555955.1 Bacteroidales bacterium
CGTTGACGATGTACATGCCGCGTGCTACGCTGAACTCTTTAGCCTTGCTGCCGAGTGCGATTGCTTGTCCGGCGATGTTGTAGATTGATGTCGTGTTGCTACCGTCTACGCGGATTGTGCCGTTGGTTGCTGTCACGGTTGCACCGCCTACCTTGATTTGCGATACACCTGAACTCATCGTACCTGTAACGGTCATATCCTTCAGGTTGACAATGAGTTGGAGGTTTGCGAAAATCTGACCATCTCCAATGTAATTTTTAACGTCGGCAAAGAGGTTGTTCGCGGTGAACGGCAAGATGTTGGCTGTGACACCGAAGTTGATTTTCGGTTCTTCGGCTGTTGCAGCCTTGATGGCAAAACTGTTCACAGTGTTCCAATTTGTTGCATCCCATGCGGTTGTGAAGTGGAATTCACCATTTCCAACGAATCCGACGATACGGAGTTTTTCGGGGAATACGGTAGCGTAGTCGGGTTCGCCTTGAGCGTCTACTGCTGCAGGTACAAACGAAATTGTGTTAGCGGGGAAGTTGACAGTTACTTTGAAATTACCTGTCCAGAATACGTGCGTTGTAGCGCCGCTATCCTTTGTCATTTCATAATCAGTCGCCATCTTTGCTAAACCACCGTTGTATGCATAGCGTCTGCCGTTAACATAATCCCAGTCTTCGTAGATGGAGAGGTCTGTAGTGATTGCAAAATAGTCGTCGAAAGACAATTTGACATCTGCAGAATAGATACCCGCTGCTTCTTTCTCCATTACGAGACCTTGTGTTGGATTCCAGACTTGATTGTGGCTTTGAATCTTACCCATCATGTAAAGTTTAGCGGGGCTGTAGTTGTCGAGATAAGCGGTTTGGCAGAATTGGATGCCGTCGACTACCTTTTTAGTAGTGTGAGTTTCGATGATGCCGACAACGTCGTAAAGGGCGCTTGCGTTTTCAAGAGTCGGGTTGAAACGATTAGCGTAGACGTTAGCGAGCTTTGCGTCGCCGACAGTGATTGTTGAGCCGTCTGCGCTAACCTTAGCACCTTTGATAACGACTAATTTGCTTGCCAAAGTGCTCCATTGTTCAGCTTCGGTAACAGCATTGAGTTGAGCGATAGTCATTTCGATGGGCGAAGCGTCGGCAGTTCCGTTGCTTTCGGGCCATGTAACGCCTGCTACCGGTTTGATTTCAGCCATTTGGTTGTAGGTTGTGTAAGTGCCGACAACGGTATTTGCAGGAAGTTGAGCGCCTGCTTCGTAAGTTTTGTTGATAGCGCCGTAGACCAAGATAGCGTCGCCGGCAGAGTCACGCAAGTAGAGGCGCTCGTCGTTTTGGTAGGTTACCGTGAGCGGGCAAGTAAACATATAAGGCTTGGTAGCGTCAGCTTGTGTCTTAAATTCGGCGATGCTTGCTACGCTCGGATAAACTTCGTAATTGTATGTTTTAGAAACTGTTGCGCTGTTTCCGAGCGAGCTGCCTGCCTTCATTGCGTAAGCGCTGATAGTAGTTTTGCTCGGGCAAGTGATGGTAATCGGAGCGTCGTAAGTCAAAAGTTCGCCGTCGTTGATGGCGTACTTGATAGTAGCACCTTCAGTCGAGCAAGAGAGCGTAACTTGCTTGGTTTCAGCGTTGAAGCCATAGTGAGTACCTTCTTCTACCGAGAAAATCGGAGCGGCACATTCTTCAGCCGCCGGCGCAGGGAGGTAGTAGAGTTGAACTCCGGTTTGTGTACTGTCGTAAACTGTGTAATAGTTGGAGCTGTTGTTGCGCTCAATACGAGATTTTGCATTCGTATTGTCAATACAGTGGATTGAAGCTACACCATCTGCTGCAACACTTATAGTCCAAATTGTTTGGTTGCTTTTTTTTGTTGATACAGAGAGTTTTTTAGAGGCTGTTGAAGCCAAATAGTTTCCATCACCGAGGTTCAGGTAGAAGCCGCCTGCTGCGTCTTCGAGAGTGATTATTTGAACTGTGTTGGAAGGAACTATGCCACCATTCAATATTTCGTATGTTGCCGTGCCTCGGTTTGATGAGCTTGTTCCTTGAGCGTTCGACATTGCGTCTTTCTTGGTTTCACAAACGATAATCACTTTATCGCCGGCTTTGAGAACAGAAGCATCAGTAACTTTTGTGTATAAATCTAATGTAGCAACGTCGACTAATTCATAATTTTTAGTGGCAGTTGCGCTATTGTCGAGACCGTCTTTGGTAGCCCAAGCAGTTACTTCGTAAGTGCCGGGGAAAACAAGTTCGGGAATGTTAGTGCCGTTGTAAGTCTGTTCAGCACCACCGTTTACGGTATATTTGATAATCGAATTTGGTGTTGTGCAAGAGAGAGTTACCTCTTTAGTTTCGCCGGCATTGCCGTAGTAAGTGCCCTCGGGTACGGAAAATGTTGGTGTGGCACAGTTGTTACCCTC
>SFJG01000063.1 GCA_004555955.1 Bacteroidales bacterium
AAAGTTACAAAAAAATCGGCACATATTCAAGTTTTTTCACTTGATATGTGCCGATTGAATTATGGGCTCAGTCTATATAGGGACTTTTTCAGTGCCCTCCGAACAACCTCGTGAGATTTTTTTTCGCCAACAAGAACTGCACATTTCGGATGGATATGCTAAAACCACTCCTTGTGCATTTTCTGAAGGAATTCCGTCGTGATAGGAAATCCGTCGGCATCACCGAGCACTGCGTCAGTGTAGCAGTAGGGACATCCTGCAGTTTCTTGTCCATCGGTTTCCCGCATAAAAACCACCTCATCGGGCGGGAATGTCTTCATACACGAAAAGCAGCCACATATCTTCGACCGAAGGATAGACTCTTTGTTTTTGAACGTAGCCTGATGAGCTTTCTTTATCAGTTGATATTCGGGAGTAAATTCGTAGCAAATCCGCTTCACTGCTTCCTCCGACACATGATGACCGCCGGGAATATTATCAAACCAGCCTATATCTTGGTTGAAAACATCCCAATAGGTATCGCCCAGCAACTCGTCATCCTCAGCAAAGTATGCCGTAATCAGTCGTCGGTCATCGTCGGTCATCTGTTTGAGCTGCGGCTCAAAGGCTGCATACGTTGCAACCATCTCGACTGAGGGAGCCGGCAGCCCGTTGTTCGGACCTAACTTAGGCAACTCCACAGATGGAGAATAACACGGATTAATCACTATGCGCTGAATTCCCGTGGTCAACAGAGTCAGGAATCCACCAAGAGAGGAACCGACAACAAGGTCGACGCCTTCTCGTTCGATGGCTTCGCGAATCTGCTTCAGAGCGATGGCACAGTCGTCCTGATTGTAGTCCAAGCCATATACCTCCCACTCGTCAGCCGGCATATACTTTCTGAACAAACGGCAACTGCTCCCGTCTGCCGACCCGTTATATCCGTGAACATACATTAACTTTTTCTTTTTCATAAGGCTCATATTATATGATAAAGAATAGATATTATAATGAAAATGTTCAAAAACTTTCCGATTATTTACAAAACCGCTCGCCCGGCAGGTCGCACCGAGGCGCGACCCTATAAACACCACATTATCAATAAATTAACCGCACCGCAGACGCCAAATAACCGCATCAGTAGTCCTCTTACCTCTTACCTCTTACCTCTTACCTCTATTCGAATACGCCTTCGACGGATTCGACGGACTCGGCGGATATGGAGTCGACTTCGTACGACTCTTTGAAGCATGGCGTGAAGCCTGCAGGCGGATTGGGAAATTGCTCGTTCTGTTTGTAGGGCAACGATGCGTCGGCATAGACTTTTTTGATATATAAACCGTAGATTGGGAGAGCCATTGCGGCACCTTGTCCTTGTGCCATCGAATTGAAGTGGATGTAGCGTTCTTCGCCGCCTACCCAAACGCCGGAAACGAGGCTGGGCGTGAATCCCATAAACCAGCCGTCGGAGTTGGAGTTGGTAGTACCGGTTTTACCGCCCATTGGTGCCGTTATGGAGTAAGGGGCACGGCGCAGACGTCCGCCGGTACCGCTATTGATGACGTTTTGCAGAATGTTTATCATCTTGAAGTAGGCTTCTTCGCTAATCACTTCGGTGAATTGCGGGCGAGCCTCGTAGAGCACGTTGCCTTCGTTGTCGGTAATTGTGGTGACGTAAATTGGGTCGACGCGCAAACCGCGGTTGGAGAATGCTGTATAGGCGGTTACCATTTCGCGCACGGACACATCGCAGGGGCCGAGACAGAGCGACATCACGGCGGGCAGTTCGGCGGTTATGCCGAAGTTGTGCATAGTTCTTACGAGTGCCGCCGGCGAAAGTTCTGCCATCAGGCGTGCCGAAATCCAGTTGTTAGAGGTTGTCAGCGCCCAATAGAGGTCGACCATTTCGCCGACGCGCGACCCACCGGAGTTACGCGGCTGCCAAACTTGCCCCGACGGGAGCGTGATGGTTGGCTGCGCATTGAGGAATTGGTCACAAGGTGTATATCCTTGCTCGAAGGCGTAGGTGTAGAGGAATGGCTTGACGGTCGAACCAATTTGACGGCGTCCTTTACCTGCCATGTCGTATTGGAAGAACTTGAAGTCGGGACCGCCGACGTAAGCCTTGACATATCCGGTGTGGGAATCCATCGACATAAATCCGGCGCGGAGGAAGCGTTTGGCGTAGAGCAACGAGTCGCGCGGAGTCATCACGGTGTCGATTTCGCCTTCGTAAGAGAATACGCGCATTTCGGTGCTCGTGTTGAAGTTTTCCATAATATCCTCGTCCGACTTACCGGCGTGTTTTAGCACGCGGTAGCGTTCACTCTGACGGATTGCCTTGAGAATGAGGTCTTCCACTTTGACGTTGCCGAGTTCGGCTTGGTTAGTAGTGTATGGGCTGCGCGATTTTTCGCGGTCGAAAGCCTTTTGGAGGTTGTCGCGCAGGTGTGTTACGACGGCTTCGTCGGCATAGCGTTGCATACGCGAGTCGATGGTTGTATAGATTTTCAAGCCGTCGGTATAGATGTTATACTTTGAGCCGTCGGGTTTGCGATTTTTCTCAGCCCAGCCGTAGATAGGATTTGTTTCCCAAGCGATAGAATCGTCGATGTATCCTTGTTTGTCCCAGTCGGGGTAGTCGCTGCGCGAGGGCTTGTGGGCTTGGAGCATCAGTCGAATGGCTTCGCGGAAGTAAGGAGCGATACCGTCTTTGTGGTCAACGCGATGGAAGTCGAGCACGAGGTCGAGAGCTTGTAGCGAATCGCATTCAGCCTTGGTAATCATTCCGGCTTTCTCCATCTGAGAGAGCACGACGTTGCGACGAGCGATTGTGCGGTCTTTGTAGCGCACGGGATTGAATCGCGACGGATTTTGCACCATTCCGACGAGCGTAGCAGCCTCTTCGATAGAAAGTTCCGTCGGTTCTTTGCCGAAATAGACGAAAGCAGCCGATTTGATTCCCACGGCGTTGTTAAGGAAGTCGAATCGGTTGAGATACATACGTATAATCTCTTCTTTTGTGTAAAAGCGCTCAAGTTTGAGAGCGATAGCCCACTCTACGGGCTTTTTCATAGCGCGGTCGAACAGTCCGCTCGATTCGGGCGAATAGAGCAGCTTGGCGAGCTGCTGAGTAATCGTACTACCGCCGCCGGCGCCGCGTTTACCCATGAGGATTGTTTTGACTAACACGCGCGACAGTGCACGCAAGTCGATACCCGAATGGCTTTCGAAGCGCACGTCTTCGGTAGCAATAAGGGCGTTGACCACGTTTTGCGAAATCTCATCGTAGTCGGCGTAGATACGGTTGTTTTTGCTTTGGAAGTAACGGCCCATCTCCACGCCGTCGGCGGTAAACAATCGAGTTGCATATTTGTCGTTGGGGTTACGCAAGTCTTTCACCGGGGGCATATAGCCAATTATTCCGTTGTAAATCAGCAACCATAAGACTACGCAAATTGCCACAAATACTGCATTGCCAATCCACAACACCTTTATTATATTACGAGGTCTTCCACTCGTCGCTGTATTTCCTTTATTGGATTTCATCCGTTTATGTTTTGTTTTGTTGCACAAAAGTAATGTAAAGTGAGCGAAAAAGCAAATTTTAATCGCCAAAGGCGGTGGTTATTGATTATTGGTTATTGATTATTGGTTTTTGATTATTGTAAAAATTTCGCCAACCTCTTACCTCTCACCTCTTACCTCATCGAAGCCGTTATTTCAAAATTCAAAAAATTTGCACGGCACGGCGAAAATAGGTAATTTTGCAATTCGATAAACAATATGTCGAAGAAAAGGACAAGCTATGACCGACAATTTTGACCGGGACCACTTGTGGCACCCATATACATCGACAATCGACCCGCTGCCAACCTACACAGTAGAGCGAGCAGAGGGCGTTGGCATTTATCTCGACGACGGCACGCGTCTGGTCGACGGAATGTCGTCGTGGTGGGCAGCTGTGCACGGCTACAACCACCCGCGCCTCAATGCTGCTGCCAACGAGCAGCTCAAAAAGATGTCGCACATAATGTTCGGGGGATTCACCCATGAGCCGGCTATAAGATTAGGCAAAATGCTGCTCGAAATCTTGCCGCCGAACATGAACAACATATTCTATGCCGACTCCGGTTCGGTGGCGGTAGAAGTTGCTATGAAGATGGCGATACAGGCATCGCTCAGTCGCACAGGCAACAAGAACAAAACCAACTTTGTGACTATCCGCTCGGGATACCACGGTGACACATGGAATGCCATGTCGGTATGCGACCCGGTGACGGGTATGCACAGCCTGTTCGGCTCGGCTCTTACGCCGCGATGGTTTGCGCCGCAGCCTTCGTGTGCGTTCTACGACGAATGGGACCCGACGTCGACCGACAGCCTAGAGCAAATCATAGTCGACCATCACGACGAAATCGCCGCTCTTATTCTCGAGCCGGTGGTACAAGGCGCCGGAGGTATGTATTTCTACCATCCGAACTACCTAAAGAAAGCGCGTCAACTTTGCGACCGATACGACATCTACTTGATTTTCGACGAAATAGCGACAGGCTTCGGCCGCACCGGACGACTGTTCGCTTGGGAGCACGCTCATGTGATGCCCGACATCATGTGCATCGGTAAAGCGCTCACCGGAGGCTATCTGACTATGAGCGCCGTGGCAACGACAAAAGACGTTGCCGACACCATCTCACGCGGCGATGCAGGAGTGCTTATGCACGGACCTACCTTTATGGGCAATCCGCTGGCATGCGCAATTGCAATAGAGTCGATTCGACTCCTCAAAGAGTCGAATTGGTACGACAACGTGACTCGCATCGAACGGATAATGAAAGCCGATATGGCTCCGGCAGCAGCATTTGCCAACGTGGCACAAGTACGCATTCTCGGCGCTATCGGCGTCATCGAAATGAAACGCCCCGTCGACGTCGGCGAATTCCAACGACACTGCGTTGCCGAAGGCATCTGGGTTCGCCCGTTCGGCAAATTGGTCTACATCATGCCTCCGTTTATCATCTCCGACGACGAACTGCGTTTCCTCATCGAAAAACTTCTGAAAATCGTTGAGCAACTATGACAAATCGCTTCGAAGAATCACTCAAACAAGCACGCCTGAACGGCAACCTGCGAATCATCCCCGGTGAACGCAGCAAATCGCTTATCGACCTTACCTCGAACGACTATCTCGCAATCGGGGCAGACCGCCGTTTGGCCGACGAATTCTTCGCAAGCATCAACACCGACGACATTTTTCTATCGTCGTGCGCATCACGCCTGCTCTCGGAACGACAACAAGATTTCAATCGACTCGAATCGCTCCTCGCCGACCTCTACAACAAGTCAATTCTCGTCTATAATAGCGGCTATCACGCCAACACAGGCACTATAGCCGCCATTGCCGACAAGCAAACGCTCATCGTTGCCGACCGACTCGTCCACGCAAGCATCATCGACGGCATCATTCTCTCGCGTGCGCCGTTTATGCGCTTTCGCCATAACGATATTGCGCATCTCGAGCAGATTGTCGAGGCCAACCACAATCGCTACGACACCATCCTAATCGTCGTCGAATCAATCTACAGTATGGACGGCGACACCTGTGCCCTCGACCGCGTGGCTGACATCCGCCGACGCTACCCAAACACGATGCTCTACGTCGACGAAGCGCATGCCATCGGCGTGGCCGGACATTACGGGTTGGGCATCGGCGAACAACTCGGCATCATCGACCAAATAGACTTTCTCGTAGGAACTCTCGGCAAAGCCGTTGCCTCGCAAGGCGCTTTTGTAGCGACGAGCCGGCTGATGAAAGATTTCCTCATCAATCGCTCGCGGAGTTTTATCTTCTCGACAGCCATACCGCCCATTTCATGCAAATGGAGTGCTTTTGTTGTCGAGCGCATTACCCGAATGCAAAGTCAACGCAGTCATTTAGCGGAAATAAGCAAATATCTCAACGAAGGGCTCGCCGACATAAACGGACGCACCATAAGCGATTCGCAAATCGTACCATTGATGGCAGGCAGCAACAGCCGCGCCCTTGAGTTGTCAGCGCAACTCAAAGCCCTCGGCTATCTCGCCCTACCCATTCGCAAGCCGACAGTACCCGAAGGACTCGAACGCGTGCGCATCAGCCTCAACGCTTCGCTCGATTTCGACACCGTAAAACGTCTGCTCGCAGACATTAAACGAATAGTATGACATTTGAATATATACATAAGTCGCACAACAAGTCGCTCGTCATCGTCTTCGCCGGATGGGGCATGGACAGCCATCCGTTCGAAGATCTGCACGTCGACGAATGCGACATTGCCGTGGCTTACAACTATGCCGACTTTCGAGGCGACAACATCAGCTCGGGCTACGACAACGTCTATGTCTTTGCGTGGTCGTTCGGTGTTTTCGCCGCCGCGCGCTGGCTCTACGACAACAACATCAACCCGACAATAGCCGTTGCCATCAACGGCACACTCTCGCCCGTCGACGACACGCTCGGCATTCCCGTCGGCATCTTTCGCGCTACGCTCGATAGCCTCAGCGAAGACTCGCTCGTGAAATTTCAAAAACGGATGTGCGGCATTAAAGGTTTTGCCGAATTTCGACAAAATCCGCCCAAGCGCACCATCGACTCTCTGCGCGACGAACTCGTCGAAATGGACCGTCAAAAGTCGAAGACCGACTGCCTGTTCCGCAATTGGAACATCGCATACATCGCCGACAACGACCGAATTTTTCCGCCGCAGAACCAAGACAATGCATGGAGCCGCACTTCAGCAATACGACTTCGACTTAAAGGTCAATTCCACCGCCCCGACAGTTTTCAAGCAATCATCGATGCCAATATCATCGACAAACGAATCGTAAAAACACGCTTCGAGAAAAGCCAACCCCTCTACGACTCGTATGCCCAAGGGCAAGCGCGGATTGCGCAACGATTGATGCAGATGTGGTCTACCTTACCCGCAACCGACCGCCCGACTGTGTTCGAAATCGGCTGCGGCACGGGAATCTTCACCCGGCTCTATACCCCGAATATCAACCCCGGACACGTCTTTCTCAACGACCTGACCGACATTCCCGAGAGCCTTATCACACCACAAACCACGGTGCTTAAAGGCGACGCCGAAACAATCGACATACCCGACAACATCGACTTCGCGGTCTCGACATCGGCAATACAATGGTTCAACAACCCCAAACGCTTCATTTGCAACATCGCAAAGCATCTTGCCCCCGACGGCTACCTCATCCTCTCGACTTTCGGCACGCAAAACTACTGCGAGTTGCGACAGTCGTTCGCTTCGTCGCTTGTCTACCACTCTGCCGACAACTGGCGCGAGATAGTCACTCAAGCCGGATTGACTCCCGTAGACATTAGCGAAGAATCTTTCACTATGACATTCGACAGCATAGCACAAATGCTGACAACACTTCGTCAGACAGGCGTCAACGCCGTCAAAACGCCATCGCAAATCACCAAATCAACAATACTCGAACTCGAGCGAAACATTCCTACCATAGATGGGAAATACGGCTTGACGTTCAACCCGATATACATAATTGCAAAAAACGACAATCGGCAATGAAACAAACAATATTTATCAGCGGAATAGGCACCAACATAGGCAAGAGTTATGCCACAGGCTGGCTCGCAAACCAATTGACAGCCAAAGGCGAAAAAGTCATCACCCTGAAAATGATACAGACCGGCGACGACGGTTATTCGGAAGACATCGACATTCATCGCCGAGTGATGAACCTACCGATGCTGCCCGTCGACATTGACTTCACCACAGCGCCAATCATTATGACCTACCCCGCTTCGCCACACCTTGCGGCTCGCATCGACGGCGTCGACATCGACCTCAAGAAAATCGAGCACTCGCAAGAGAAGCTTTATCAACACTACGACACCATTCTTATGGAAGGTGCCGGAGGACTTATGGTGCCCATTACCGAGCAATTGCTCACCATCGACTACGTTGCCGACCGACACCTCCCGCTGGCGTTGGTAACCAACGGGCAACTCGGCTCTATCAACCACACACTGCTCTCGCTCGAAGCCATTCGCTCGCGCAATATCGACTTGCGATACGTCGTTTACAATACGTTTTTCGACGACGATAAAACAATTGCCGCCGAGACGCTCGACTACTTGCAAAAATTCGTTGCCACGCACCACAAAGGAACAACATTCCTCACAATGAAATAGACACCGACAATGGATAACAACTACACTATAGCAATCAGCAAAGAAGACGTTGCAGCCCTGCCAAAAGAAGAATTTCCCGGCACGATAAAAGTTGTCGACTCCCGAGTCGACATGCTTAAAGCCGTCGAAATTCTCAAACGCTACCCCATACTCGGATTCGACACAGAGTCGCGACCCATCTTCCGCAAAGGTGCGGAAGTGCACGTTTCGCTTATCCAAATTTCTGCCGACGACATCTGCTTTCTCTTCCGCGTGCGCAAACTCGACGACGTTACACCGTTGAGTCAGATTATCGACAACCCGAAAATCACAAAAATCGGGCTGTCGCTACACGACGACTTCGGCTCGCTCGCTCACAGCTACAAATTCAATCCCGCAGGATTTATCGACATCCAGCGACTTGTGCCAAGCTACAACATCTCCAACGCAAGCCTCCAAAAAATCTACGCAATACTCTTCGACTTGCGCATATCAAAGAGTCAGCAACTTTCCAATTGGGATACACCGCAGCTGACCGAGGCTCAGCAGAAATATGCCGCACTCGACGCTTGGGCGTGCATACAAATCTATCGAAAACTCAAGGGCTTCGACCCCGAAACGTCAAAATACAAAATACCAATCGAATGAAACCCGCTCTAAAAAAATCAACCTACCTACCCGCTCTGCTCGCTGTCTACCTTATCGTTATGGCGACAATCGGGCGCGGACTTGCCACAACAAAGCCACTCGAATACTATGCCGTGCTCGCTATCTCGGCGGGCGTCATCGTACTCCTACATTTTACACTTCGCAAGAAAGAACGCCTCGCAGAGCGCAAAAACGACCCCGATAACAACGAAAACACCAAACAAAACGAACAATCTTAAAAAAATTGCTCGCAAAATTTGTTGCGTACAATTTTTATTTTGTATATTTGTTGAGTTTCCAATAAAACCGAACATAAACACTTAAAATTCAAAAATAATGGACAACGAATTATTAGTACAAGTAACAGAAAAAGCGAAAAAATGGCTTTCTCCCGAATACGATGCAGAAACGAGAGCAGCCGTGCAAGCAATGCTCGACAACGAAGACAAAACCGACCTCATCGAATCGTTCTATAAAGACCTTGAATTCGGCACAGGCGGACTTCGCGGCATTATGGGCGCTGGTAGCAACCGTATGAACATCTACACCGTGGGCGCTGCCACTCAAGGCTTGTCGAACTACCTGAAAGTTGCGTTCAAAGATCTTCCCGAAATCAAAGTCGTAGTCGGTCACGACGTGCGCAACAACAGCCGCAAATTTGCCGAAATCGTTGCCGACATCTTCTCAGCTAACGGCATCAAAGTGTATCTCTTCGACTCTTGCCGCCCCACCCCGGAAATGTCGTTCGCCATTCGCCACCTCGGTTGCCAAAGCGGCGTTATCATCACCGCTTCGCACAACCCCAAAGAATATAACGGCTACAAAGCCTATTGGGACGACGGCGCACAAATGATTGCTCCTCACGACGTTAACACAATCAAATATGTCAACGAAGTTAAAAGCGTAAGCGAAATCAAATTCAATGGCGACAAGTCGAAAATCCAAATCATCGGCGAAGACATCGACAGCATCTACCTCGAGAAAATCAAATCGCTCTCGCTTAGCCCCGAAGCCATCAAACGTCATCACGACCTCAAAATCGTCTACACTCCGATTCACGGCACCGGTATGAAACTCATCCCGCGCTCGTTGAAAAACTTCGGCTTCACCAACATCATCGGCGTGCCCGAACAAGAAGTGGAAAGCGGCGACTTCCCCACAGTTGCTTCGCCCAACCCCGAAGAACCGTCGGCTATGGCTATGGCTATCGCAAAGGCTAAAGAAACAGGCGCTGAAGTTGTTATGGCTTCCGACCCCGATGCCGACCGTATCGGCTTGGTTATCCGCGACAACAACGGCGAATATGTCCTCATCAACGGTAACCAAATCCAACTCATTTTCCACTATTACCTCATCACTCGCAACGCCGAACTCGGTCGCCTCACCGGCAACGAATATATCGTCAAGACTATCGTTACCTCCGAAACCATCAAGAGTATCGCTGAGGCTAACGGCATAAAGATGTACGACTGCTTCACCGGCTTCAAATGGATTGCAAACGTTATGCGCGAACAAGAAGGCAAAGCTCGCTACCTCGGTGGCGGCGAAGAAAGCTACGGATTCCTCGCTCAAGACTTCGTTCGCGATAAAGACTCCGTTTCGGCTATCTCCCTTATGGCAGAAATCGCTGCTTGGGCAAAAGACAAAGGCATGAACATGTCGGAAATGCTTAAAGATATGTATCTCAAGTACGGATTCTCTCGCGAGAAAGGTATCTCGCTCGTACGCAAAGGAAAATCGGGTGCTGAAGAGATTATCGAAATCATGAAGCAATTCCGCGCTAACCCGCCGAAAGAAATCGCAGGTTCGCCGGTTGTTACCGTTAAAGACTTCCTCTCGCTCGAAGAGAAAGACATTGCAACAGGCAAGGTGACCAAGCTCGACATGCCGGCTACTTCTAACGTGCTCCAATTCTATACTGCCGACAATACGAAAGTGTCGGTACGCCCTTCAGGTACGGAACCCAAAATCAAATTCTACCTCGAAGTTCACGACACGCTTAAAGATGCCGCCGACTACGAACCGGCTCAAAAACGCGCCGACGAGAAAATCGCTCAAATCTCGAAAGAACTCGGAATCTAAACGCTGTTTCATAATAATAATAACTGATAGGCTATGTCGCTCCAAATCGGCATAGCCTATTCTTTTTAGCCTGTCAATTTGCTGTCATCTCCACGCATCTGCTTAATATTTGTCAAAAAGAGGATAAGAGCGTTCCTTAAATTTTTGGGGTCGTAGAGGCGGATATCCGGACAAAGGTAACTTCTCGACCATATAACAAGGAATTTCTTACCACCGGTTGTTTTCCCCTGGCATATGTGTATGACACACTAATGCTATCAACAGCATTGACAGCACTTCACATCATACTATACTTACTTACAATATTAGATAACTTGCAACAAGCGGTATATCTCTGCTATGATGGTCATATTGGTGGCATTCTCACAGACTCTCTCGTAATTTTCCCGATATCATTATTCACAGGTATGGTAAAGTTACCTAAGTCTCGTATCCTTGGCCGCTTTTGATCACTTGCTTTCAGTCACATACAGGAGTATGCTCCTTTCAGCAAGTAATCAAAATCGAC
>SFJG01000008.1 GCA_004555955.1 Bacteroidales bacterium
TCGCCATTCTTCTTTAGTCAATGCAAATTTAGTAGTTTTCTTCCAAATTATAACAATTTTTTACAAGAATAATTTGAAAAATGAACATAGTATCTCCGACGCTGAGCATGGGGTTACCCATTATTGCAGTCTCTCCGAGACAGCCGAGTGGTATGCTAAGTCGGAGACTTTGCACACCTCTAACCTGTTTACCGCGCCTACGGCGCTTCAAATTTGCTATTTCCTAAGAAATTCACTAACTTCGCAACCTTAATAAGAGAGAGATGAAAAAGTATGCCATAATCGTAGCAGGCGGCTCGGGGAGTCGATTCGGCTCGACGTTGCCCAAACAGTTCGCCCTCCTCGGCGGCGAACCGGTACTGATGCGCACCATCCGCGCATTTCACGCTTACGACCCACACACCGACATAATAGTAGCCCTACCGACCGAGCACATATCGCTCTGGAACGACCTGTGCCGACAGCACGACTTTCGCATCAGCGTGACCATCGTCGAAGGCGGCGCAAGTCGCTACGAATCGGTCAAGAATGCCCTATCAGCCATCGAAAGCAGCGACGGCATTGTGGCAGTACACGACGGAGCGCGCCCGTTGGTGACGGAGCGCATCATTGCCGACGGATTCGACACGGCAGAGCGCACCGGCACGGCAATTCCAGTAGTGGCGGTGACCGACACCATCCGCCAACTCGACCGCACAGGGAGCCACACCGTCAACCGCGAGTCGCTCGTCGCCGTGCAAACGCCACAGGTGTTCAACCTGCGACTGTTGCGCGACGCCTACAGCACGCCGCCAAGCCCGATATTCACCGACGATGCCTCAGTGGTGGAATACCGCGGCAACGACGTGACGCTCTTTAAAGGCGACGTCGACAACATAAAAATCACCCACCCCAACGACCTAAAAATAGCAGAACTGATTATCGCCGAACGTAATGGCTAAAATCGAGAATATCGACATAAAATATCTCACCGGAGTAGGTCCGAAACGCGCCGAACTGCTCAACAAGCAACTCGACATCTACACCTATCGCGACCTGCTCTACTATTTTCCGTTTCGCTATGTTGACCGCAGCAAGATTTACCGCATCCGCGACATATCGGGCGAAATGCCGTACATACAAATCTGCGGACGGTTCATCAGTTTCAACACGGCAGGCGAAGGCGCCAAACGGCGTCTGCAAGCACTGTTTACCGACGGTTCGGGGACGATAGAGGTGGTGTGGTTCAATCGGTTGAAAGCCATCACCGATAGTTATCAGCCGGGCGTGGAATACATCCTTTTCGGCAAGCCCAACGTGTTCAACGGGCGATTCAGCCTCGCCCACCCCGAGGTGGAAGTCTACCGCCCGACGGCAGAGCCCAACGGCTTGCGCGGCATCTACAGCCTGACCGACACGCTCCACAAGCGCGGCTTCACGTCGAAAACCATCCAAACGCTCGTCCGAAACCTGTTCGACAAGGTAAAGACGCTACCCGAAACCCTGCCGAAATCAATCATCGACTCGTGCCGGCTCATTGGGCTCTACGACGCCCTGACGGCAGTGCACATGCCCTCGAACGTTCAGCAAATGCAGCAAGGCCGCTTCCGGCTGAAGTTTGAAGAACTATTCTACATCCAGCTCAACATACTGCGCTACACGCGCACGCGCAACGCCAAGAGCCGGGGCTACGTGTTCAGCCGCATCGGCGAAAACTTCAACAACTTCTACTTCAACGTGTTGCCGTTCGCCTTGACCGGGGCGCAAAAGCGCGTGCTCAAAGAAATACGCGCCGACATGGGCAGCGGACGTCAGATGAACCGACTGCTGCAAGGCGACGTCGGCAGCGGAAAGACCATCGTGGCGCTGATGTCGGCACTGATGGCTATCGACAACGGCTTCCAGGCATGCCTGATGGCGCCTACCGAAATCCTTGCCACACAGCACTATGAGTCGCTCAGCGAAATGGGCAAACGCATCGGCATCCGCATCGAACTGCTCACCGGCTCGACACGCAAACGCAAACGCGAAGATATACACGAAGGGCTGCTCTCGGGCGACATCGACATCCTCATCGGCACGCACGCCGTTATCGAAGATACGGTGAATTTCAACAACTTAGGGCTCGTCATCATCGACGAACAGCACCGCTTCGGCGTGGCACAACGCGCCAAGTTGTGGCAAAAGAGCGCCGTGCCGCCGCACATCCTCGTAATGACGGCGACGCCCATACCGCGCACGTTGGCAATGACCGTCTACGGCGACCTTGACGTGTCGGTCATCGACGAACTTCCCCCGGGTCGTAAGCCGATAGCCACGATGCTCTACTACGAGAACAACCGCGAGCGAGTGAACGAGATGATTTTCAGAGAGTTGCGTGCCGGGCGGCAGATTTACATCGTGTATCCGCTAATCCAGGAAAACGAGAAATTAGACCTAAAATGCCTCGAAGAAGGCTATCAATACGTAGTCGACACGTTCTGCGACTACGGCGTTAGTTTCGTGCACGGCAAGATGAAGCCCGCCGACAAAGACGAGCAGATGCAACGCTTTGCCTCCGGCGAGACGCGCATTCTGGTAGCCACCACGGTAATCGAAGTGGGCGTCAACGTGCCCAATGCCACGGTAATGGTAATCGAAAATGCCGAGCGCTTCGGGCTGTCGCAACTGCATCAGCTGCGCGGACGCGTAGGTCGCGGCGCCGACCAGTCGTACTGCATCCTCATGTCGAAACACGAGACAACACGCGACACCCGTCGCCGATTGGAGATAATGACCGAAACCACCGACGGCTTCCAAATTGCCGAAGCCGACCTTCAACTGCGCGGCCCCGGCGACCTCGAAGGCACGCAGCAGAGCGGCATAGCCTTTAATATGCGCATAGCCAACCTTGCCACCGACGGGCAAATACTCTCGATGGCACGCGACTACGCAAACGAGCTGCTCGACGCCGACCCCGACATCAGTAAGCCGGAAAATGCCGTCGCCGCCGAACAGTTACGTCTGCTTTTCAGCAAAACAATCGACTGGAGTCGGATAAGTTAGGAGAAGAGGTAAGAGGTGAGAGTGGAGAGCGGAGACCGGGTAGGCGGTAGATTTGTTCCACACCCATGGAAGGTCGCACCAAGGCGCGACCCTACCCCGTTGATTTTAACCGAGTTAACCTAAGTCAACGACGTTGAACTGCATCGACAGAGCGTCGAAAGTAAACAAGCGGTTAGTCAGCAGGTCGCCGATTCCGGCGAGGAGCTTGATAGCCTCAGCGGCTTGCACCGTACCGGCAATGCCGGGAATAACGCCAAGGACACCGAAAGTAGCGCTGCTACGCGCCTCAATAGCCTCCGGGAAGACGTCGCGAAGCGTCACCGTGCCGGGCAGAATCGTCATGACGTTGCCCGTAAATTGATTGATAGAAGCGTGGACGAGCGGTAGGCGATGCTCGACGCAAACGTCGTTGCAGAAATACTTGGTAGCGAGATTGTCGCTGGCATCGATGATTACGTCGTAGTTGTCGACGAGTTCTGCCGTGTCGGCATCGAAGCGTCGGGCAATGGCGTCGACCTGTAAGGCGGAATTCATCGCCCGCAGTCGACGGCTGAGCATTTCGACCTTCGGCTCGCCGACTTCAGCCTCGGTGTAAGCAATTTGTCGTTGTAGATTTGAAGTATCGACCTTGTCGAAGTCGATAATGCCGATGCGTCCAACACCGGCAGCTGCGAGATAGATAGCCACCGGACAGCCGAGGCCGCCGGCACCAACAATAAGGACACTACCGCGCTGCAAACGTTGCTGCCCTTCTTCGCCCAATTCCGGGAGCATGAGGTGGCGTTTGTAGCGTTCGCGGTAGTCGTCGCTAATCGTTGTTGAATTCATTTTCGTCATATTTTTGAAACAAAAAGTCGTTGTAAGGGAATCGTTGAATGTGCACCTCACGCGCCATTTCGTAGAGCCGGTGCTTCAATTCGTCGATGTTAAGACGCTCACGCGCCGAAATGAAAATACAGTTGTCGTTCATCTTCGCCATCCACGTCTGTTTGAGTTCGTCGAGCGGAATGTTTTCGCGCGAGCGGGGCGTCAGGTCGTCGTCGTCTTTCTTCTTATATGTGAAGGCGTCGATTTTGTTGAACACCATAAGCATAGGCTTGTCTTTCGACTGGCAAACGTCTTGCAGCGTTCGATTGACCACCTCGATTTGCTCCTCAAACTGCGGGTGCGAAATGTCGACCACGTGGACAAGAATATCGGCGTCGCGCACTTCGTCGAGCGTCGACTTGAACGAGTCGACCAAGTGAGTGGGCAGCTTGCGAATAAAGCCGATAGTGTCGGTAAGCAAGAATGGGAGGTTTTCGATAATAACCTTTCGCACCGTAGTGTCGAGGGTTGCGAAAAGCTTGTTTTCGGCGAAAACGTCCGACTTGCTGAGCAAGTTCATGAGCGTCGACTTGCCGACATTAGTGTATCCGACGAGGGCGATACGCGTAAGTTTTCCTCGATTTTTGCGTTGCATCGACTTTTGTCGGTCGATGTTTTTGAGTTCCGCCTTGAGGCGCGAAATCTTGTCGAGGATAATCCGTCGGTCCGTTTCAATCTGAGTTTCGCCCGGACCGCGCATACCGATACCGCCCCGCTGACGTTCGAGGTGAGTCCACATTCGCGTAAGTCGAGGCAGAAGGTATTGATACTGAGCGAGTTCGACCTGCGTACGCGCCGTAGCCGTCTGCGCCCGACGAGCAAAGATGTCGAGGATAAGCGTCGTGCGGTCGAGGATTTTCACCTTAAGTTCGTTTTCGATGTTTTGGACCTGCTTTGAGGTCAAATCGTCGTCGAACACCACGAGTTCGATGTCGTTATCCTCAACGAATTGCCTGATTTCGTCGAGTTTACCCTTACCCACGAAAGTGCGCGAGTTAGGGTAGTCGATGCGTTGCAGAAAAGTTTTGACCGTTTGCGCACCGGCAGTCTCGGCGAGGAAGGCAAGTTCGCTGAGATATTCGTTGGCTTTCAACTCGCTCTGCGTCTGAGTAATAAGCCCGACGAGGACAGCGCGTTCGCCAACATAGTCCATTTTCGTTTTGTCAATCATTCGTGACTATTTCACGTTGATAAGATAGTAATTTTTCTTTCCGCGTTGCACGAGCAGATATTTGCCGTTGAGAAGGTCGTCGGTAGTAATAATCTTGTCGAAAGCGGTAAGTTTCTCCTTGTTGACCGACACGCCACCACCTTGGACGAGTTTACGCATTTCGCCCTTAGAAGCGAAGATAGCCGCATGTTCGGCAAAAAGGTCGACCGCCTTAACACCGGCTTCGACCGTAGCGCGAGCCACCTCGAATTGAGGCACGCCCTCGAAAACGGCGAGAAGAGTGTCTTCGTCGATTTTGTGAAGCGTTTCGGCAGCAGCATTACCGAAGAGAATGCCCGAAGCCTCAACGGCTGCATTGTAGTCAGCCTCGGAGTGGACCATGCAAGTCACTTCCTTTGCCAAACGCTTCTGCAAGAGACGCAAATGCGGTGCGGCAGCATGCTCGGCAATGAGCGATTCGATTTCTTCGCGGCTGATGAAAGTGAAGATTTTGATGTATTTCGCCGCGTCGTCATCGCTGACGTTGAGCCAGAACTGATAGAACTTGTAGGGCGAGGTATAGCGCGGGTCGAGCCATACGTTGCCGCTCTCGGTTTTGCCGAATTTGCCGCCGTCGGCTTTAGTGATAAGCGGGCAAGTAAGGGCTAAGGCGTCGCCGCCGTTTTTGCGACGGATAAGCTCGGTGCCGGTAGTGATGTTACCCCATTGGTCGGAGCCGCCCATTTGGAGCTTACAGTTCTTGGTTTCGTAAAGGTGCAAGAAGTCGTAACCTTGCAGGAGTTGGTAGGTAAACTCGGTGAACGACAGACCGTCGCGAGCCTCGCCGTTGAGACGACGCTTTACGGAATCTTTCGCCATCATATAGTTGACGGTGATATGCTTGCCGATTTCGCGAGCGAAGTCGAGAAACGAGAAACCTTTCATCCAGTCGTAGTTGTTGACGAGTTCGGCGGCGTTGGGCGCATCCGAGTCGAAGTCGAGAAATTTCGACAATTGAGCCTTGATGCAAGCCTGATTGTGGCGCAAAGTCTCTTCGGTGAGGAGGTTGCGCTCAGCCGACTTACCCGACGGGTCGCCAATCATACCGGTAGCACCGCCGATAAGGGCGATGGGTTTATGCCCGCAACGCTGGAAGTGGCGGAGAATCATGACACTCACCAAGTGTCCGATATGCAAAGAGTCGGCAGTCGGGTCGATGCCCACGTAAGCCGTTGTCATTTCTTTTTTGAGTTGTTCTTCCGTGCCCGGCATCATGTCGTGAATCATGCCGCGCCATTTGAGTTCTTCTACGAAATTCATATCTATTGTCTGTTATTAATTACCATTTTGTGAGGAAATAAGTATACTCCACGCCGTCGGAGGCAGTGTAGCGTAGCACCTTGTCGCCACTTCGGCGGTCGACGGTGAAAACAAACTGCTTTTCGAGGTGAGAATAGTTGAGCAGCGACTGGAATGCCTCTTTAAACTCGACAGCCATCGTGCCGTCGTTTTCCTTCCAGTTGCCGTAGATGCTCGACGAACTGTTGCTTTCGGGAAACGATTGGCATACGCGAATTACCGACGACTGGAAACTAAAGAACAAGTCGCCTCCGTAGTTAGGGTCGTCGACGCCGTCGACGGTGATGCGCGTCACCTTCCACTGCCCGAACCAGGGACCGATGTCTCCGTTATTGTGCAAGCAACTGCCGAGCGTGAGCATTGCCACCAGGGCAACGAGCATATATGTAAGTTTTCTGTACATCTTCGTAAATCGTTAGCGAGTGAATAAATCGAACAATCTGTTATAACTAACCGAGAGGAGCACGCCGACATTGTTGCCAAGGAGATTGCCGCGGTCGACGGCAAACTGCCCTTTGAGCGACAAGCCCTCGACCTGACGAAAGTTATAGATGCCTTCGAGCATAAACGAGGTGTCGTCGACCACCTCCAAGCGCGGGCAGCTGTACGTGCCCCACGACTTGCGGTAGGACAGCAACAAGCGGTATTTCAACGGCTTATATATACTGCCGTTGATGCCGACGTGGAAGCCGCGGATGCGGTTATCCAAGACCGACATAAAACCGTTGCGGTTATATATGGTCGATACGATGAACGGAGTGCCTTGCGACATACCCAAATTCATAAACGAATTGTAGCGGAAATTGTTGTAATAGTTGTCGCCGCCGGTAGCCTCGCCGTTCATCGACGAGTCGGGATTGTCGGCAGGCGCCCAGTGAGTCGGTCCGCTCTGGTTGGTAAAGTCGATATATTCGATAACGGCACTACGGACGAAGGCATCTTCCTTGCGGCTATCATACTCCAAGCCCCAAATTCCGTCGAAACCATTGAGTTTGCCTATGCCCGTACCGTCTTCGTACGGCCACTGGAAATAAGCCTTAATTTCGGAATTGTTGCGCAGACGGTAGCGAGCCTGGAAGTCCCACGAGCCGAGCGTATTGCCATAGACATACTGCCTGTCGCCGAAGTTTTCGTCCGACGAGCCTTCGCGAAGAGTAAGGATACGGAAGAAGTCTTCAAACTTCACGTCGTAAGGCTCCGTGTCGGTAAGCACGCCGTTTCTATAAAAATAAGCCGTGCCGCCGAATTGCGAGAACACCTGCATACCGACTGTCGCCGAAAACGGCTTCGACGGCTTGGTGCGGAAATAGCAACTCTTGTAGTGCGTCCAAACGCCTTTATTGATGAACGAATTCAAGCGGTTATAGTGGTTTTCGAGCCAATCGTCTTGCTGATATTTGCCGTAGGCAATTTCGCCCTGAATCTGCACCCAACCGTTAGTAAACGGAATGTTTTGGAAGTCGACAAACCCGGCGCGCACTTCCGGTACGGGTCGCGCATTGTTCGACTGCGAGAAGTCGCCCGAGCCGAGTTCGGTGTTGAACAGCGGCGAATGCAGTTCTTTCATACCTGCCGAGAGATATACGCCGCGATACTTGACTTGCGCATACAATTGCTGAAGCCAGATAGCCGCGGGACCCTCGCTGCGCAACGTAGGCTTGCCGTCGGCATCGATGCGAGCGTAGTCGGCGTCGGAGGCGTACCCCGTAACGGCGTCGACGCCAAAGGAATAGCTAAACCGTCGAGAAAGGTCCAAATCTTTGGTAGCCTTCAGTCGAAACGCCGCCGTCTTGCCTTGAGTGACCACGCCACCGCAGTTCGACATTATATAATAAGGCGCAAGTTGACTGTCGCCGACCGTTCCGAAAATTTCGCCGGATACGTTCAGCGGCTCTTCGGCACGGCTACACAGCCCGACAGCCACCAGACATAATAAAAGCAGTTTTCTCATACGTTTTCCTCACGTTTGGTTCGTGCATATTCACGGATGCGGTGAATCATTTCTTGACGATATTCAATAAAACGTTCGTAGAACGAGCGAATGTGGCGCATCTTCTTGTCCTCATAGATTTCAGAGATAGCGATAAGAATGCCGGTTTCTTCGACGTCGCCGAATTCGTCGTTGATGGCGGTACCAAACACCTTCATATTAGGCGAAAGGTTCATATATGAATTAACCAAAGGAGGAATAGCCACTCCGCCGCGACGTATATTCGCCTTGAGCGTTCGATAGTCGTCGCGGAAAGTTGCGCCACTAAACGTGCGCTGCATATCTTCGACGCTATATCCCGTGTCGAGCGCCGTCATGGGCACAACAAGCCTGTCGGCGTCGTGGAAATACTTGTCGAGGAAGTATAAAATCATGTTGCGGCACTCCTTCGGGTAGTTGGGATACATCGTCATCTTGCCGAAGAGATACTTGATTTGCGGGTAAACAACAGTGAGCGCGCCCAAGCCGTCCCAGATGTTGTCGAGAGCATATATGCCCTTCGCACCGGCACGCGTCGACTGATATTCGACCGACACAAACGAACGCCCGAGCTCGATGGTGTAAGGCAAATAGTCGCGAACGAACTCGTCGGAATAGTCGAACATATGCGACATGGCGATATTCGGCTTACCGTTGTCGCCAAAATGCATATTTTCGCCGAGGATGAAGCGATAGCCACTGACAATCTCCTCCGCTTCGGGATTCCACACAATGAGTTGCTGACACGGTTCGTCCATCGTGTCGAATTCGTCGATGTCGGCACTTTTGCCGGTTCCGCCGCCGGCACTACGAAAAGCAATCTCGCGCAAGCGCCCTATCTCCCACATCGTGTTGGGAGCATTATGGGCATCAACGATATAAATCTCGTTGTGTCCCCTATTCGTATTTCTGAGAAATCGGTCCTCGGTGAGCTCCATCTTGATGAGGCTCTTATGTACGGGAGCGATGATACTCTCTACTTTCATTCGATTCATTTTAATTTATCAGCAAGGCCGTAGACCGTGCGCTTAACTTCTTGCGCCCACTCTTGCGGCGTTTTACTATTATCAAACGAGGCATAACTGATGGGCTCGCCAAACACCACATTATATGTGCCGCCAGCCGCGCCTACAAGTTCGGCAGGCAAACGCACCATCTCGATGTTCAACTTAATGCCCATACGACGCCTAAGTTTTGCAAATTTATAAAAAAACTTTGAATTTAAGCCACCAAAATAGACAGGAATAATGTCGCGTTTATATTCGCGGCTTTTCGAGATGAACGATTTCTGCCATTCCAAGTCGGCAATACGTCCGCCCTCCCCCATCCGCGAGCACAGCCCCGCAGGAAACATAATCATTTGGTTGTCAGAAGCATAAGCCTCCTCAATAGCCTTTGCACTCTCGCGACTTTGGCGCCCGTGCTTGTTGATGGGCAAAAACACCGGACGCATCGGCTCGATAGCCATCAGCAAATCGTTGACAATGCAACGCACGTTACCGCCGTAACGCTCGCCCAGCAGCGCTATCAAGGCAATGCCGTCGAGCCCGCCCAACGGGTGATTCGACGCAAAAATGTAGCGTCCCGTGTCGGGCAAATGCTCCGCGCCGACGACGTTCAACTTAATGCCGAACGACGACAAAGTGCCTAAGGCAAATTCATGTCCGCGGCGTCCGAAGTTTTCCGTAATCACGCGATTCAACTCCTTTTGGCGTATTACGTGCTCCAAATAACGGTAAACAAAACCCGGTATGAACTGCGCGTAGCCGGGGATTTTTCCACGAATGACGCGCTCCAAATCAATCAATATCGGTTGCTGCTGTTCCATATTCTGTCCTATATGTCGTTTTCTGTTCTAAATGTCGTTCTCAATAACGTGCAAAAGTACAAAATTTAAAGCGTTCATCCAAAACAAAATAGCGAGCGCCGAATAATTCAGCACTCGCCACTATAGAAATGTTGCTTCAATCGACTATTCGACCTTCGACAATTCGAGGAGCGTGCGCCCTTCGGAACTGAAAATGCCCACATTGCCGTTGGGCAACTTGCCGAAAAAGCGAGCCGAACTCAAAGCGGCAAGCACATTCTGCTCCGTCGTCATGTCGGGACACATCATACGCGTCGAAGCCACATTGTCGAAACGAATCACGTTGCGTCCGGCATCGTCGAACCTCAGCTCGCCGTTGATGCGATTGCAGCCGGCATTACCCGAAAAACGACCTTCGGCTGTGGCAAACGTCAATTCCGGACGCGTCTGAAGCTTCTTCGAAACCAACTCGCCAAGCACTTTCACCACGTTCCACGTGCCGTTGAGCGACTTGCTGTCGACGTAGGTCGACTTGCGGCGAAGCGTAACAACCGACTCGCCGTCTTGACCAAGCAAGACAACGCCTTCGCCGACAAACTTATATGTACGAACGTCGTACATAGCCGACAAAACCAACTGCTCAAGGTCCATATTTTCGCACGACATCAACGTCGTTGTAGGATAGCCGAAACGCAAAGAATGCTCCGACGAATTGACATCCAGGGTCGATTGAACACGATTGCAACCGGCATAGCCATAAGCACGCTTCGACTTGAGGTCGAACCCGACGTAAGGCAGCGTTTCGCCCGCTGCGGTTTCAATCACACGGCTTCGCACGGCAATAACGTCCCATTCGCCGTCCAACGTAGTTACTACAGGCTTCTTAACTTCCGTATCAGCCGTTTCTACAACTTTTTTCTCCGAGCCACACGACACTACCGTCAGTGCTACTACTAATGCTAAAATAAAATTGGTTATCTTCATATCACAAGTTTAAAAAAAATGAGGTTTGTTAAAAAAGGGCAGGCACCAAAAAAAGGTATCCTGCCCAAACACATAATAATACCCACACTTACCCTTATAACAATCGAATCACCGTTTTGCTGCATGAGGTTGTGTTAAAGTAGCTTAAAACCGACAAATTTTACCATTTTCGTCCACTAATTAGCCAATTTATGCAACTATCGTGCATCTCGACCAACCGCCGAAAAAAAACGATTTGAAAACACAAAAAAATAAGATGAGAAAAATTTGGAAAAACGCAGCGTAGTTACTACTTTTGCAGCCACTACCCACGAGGCAGTTCAAAAACAAACGGGGATGACCGGTTTTGACAGCGCGTAGAGGTGGTATGTAAGCACGCAGAGCGATGATGGCTGTCTCTATAATACACGACATCAACAATTTAACTGGCGAAACTAATTACGCTCTCGCTGCCTAACCGAAGTACAGTAAGTTAGCTTTATTTCTGCCACAGTGGTAGAAACGAGACATCACCCGATTGCCCCTCTCTGAGACGTTTCGATAAGGTGGTGCAAGGAAAATCAGAGATAAGACACGCTGCTCCCGGGTGCGTGGCTGAAAATTTACGGGATAAGCCACGGATTGGTAGTTTTGAGCCTGTCCTTGGCCGACAATCAAGTCGAAACTAAGCGTGTAGAAAGCATATTAGTTCCGCGTTTGGACGAGAGTTCGAATCTCTCCATCTCCACACATCCTGCGCACAACACGGCGCAGGATTTTTTTGTTCTCACACAAAGCAAAATAATCATTTTTAGGTATTGACAAAGCGGCACGGATGGTGTAATTTTGCAAAAAACAGGCAAAAAATGAGTAACTCCGACTCGTATAAGTGTAGCGATAAGCTGCGCGACTTAATCAGCGAAAACAGCTCTATCTTAATGGTAATGAGCCGTTTCGGCATTGCTTTGGGATTCGGCGAAAAGACGGTTGGCGAAATTTGCAAAGAGCAAGGCGTAGACTGTGAGACGTTCGTTGCCGTGTCGAATTTCTGCTCAAGTCGCCACGTCGACCAACAGAGCATCAGCCTACCCTCGCTCATCGACTACCTGAAACGCGCTCACACGTACTTTCTCGACTACAACTTGCCGACGATACGCCGCCGAATCATCGAGGCTATCGACTGCTCGGGCAACGACGAGGTCGCTCTTCTGATTCTGCAATTCTATGACAACTACGTGAGCTAGGTGCGCAAGCACATGGCTTACGAGGATAAGCGCGTGTTTGCCTACGTCGGAGGCCTGCTTCAAGGCAAATACGACAAGGATTATAGCATCCGGACATTTTCCGATAAGCACAATTCGATAAGCGTCAAACTTAAAGAACTGAAAGACATCATCATACGCTACTACCCGGGCAAAAATAATGATGCGCTCAACTCGGTGCTTTTCGACATCATCAACTGCTAACAAGACCTGAATATGCACTGCCGCGTCGAAGACAGCCTGTTTGTTCCCGCCGTGGAACGGCTGGAGGAAGAAGTTGCAAAAACGGGTTGCGCCGAAAGTAGCATGGAGGTTGCCGACACGGATTCCGACAAGCCGTAGACACTGTCGCGCCGCGAAAAAGAGATTGTTGCATGTGTAGCCAAGGGCTTATCCAACAAAGAGATAGCCGACCGTCTATATCTATCGGTGCACACGGTAACGACGCACCGACGCAACATTTGCAATAAGTTGCAGATACACTCTCCGGCGGGACTGACCATCTATGCCATCGTCAACAAAATAGTGCGCATCGACGACATCAAAATGGTCTAACGACAGGTTCTAAAAGAGTTCCAACTGCGAGGGCATCGGGCGTTGGGGCTCTTCGTCAGATGCATCTGTCGAGTCAAAGGGCACGTCGAAAGCGCCTTCGCGAGGCTCGAAAGAGATTTCCGTGCCTTCCAACGGGTCGGCATCTACGTCCGATTTAGCCTCGCCTTCGATGGGAATCGTCGATGTAGGTGGCGTCGGCTGAAGCCAATCGGTGTAGTCGAAATTGTAATCGATTGCCGAAACGATCGGTTTCTTAGGCTCGTCTTTTTTGCGACGTCCTTTCGGTTTGGATTGTTTCGATTCTTCCTCGCTCTTTGCCTCAGCGACTTGAGTGCTGATTGTCGACTCCGACTCCGACTCGGCAACTGCGGCGGGCTCGTCGGCGGACTCGGCAAACGAGATTGCCTTGCGCTGTTCGGTCGGTTTGCTACGTAGTTGCTCGTTTTCGGTGCGCAGCGTTTCAATCTCTTGGCGAAGTTTGAGTTCCTGCATACGTTGCGACTCGAGATTGTTGTCGACCAACGCTTGAAGTTGCGTGACGGAATCTTCGAGACTCGACTTTTCGCCACTGAGACGTTCGATATCGGCATCGCGCTCATCGAGAATGATTTTTTGGTCGTTGAGCGACGCGGTCAGCGCAGAGATTTTCGCCGTAAGTTGCGCCAATTCGGCATCTTTTGATGCCAATGCGTTTCGCACATCGGAAAGGCTGTCGAGCGTCGACTGAAGTTCGCCGACTTTTTCGGTAAGTTCGAGCTCAGCTTCGGAATGCGTGTTACATTTTTCCTTGAGCGCATAAGCCTCGTCGGTAAGCGTCGTAACTTGCTCCTGGAGGTCGGAAATTATTTGAGCCGATTGTGCAAAGGTTTGCTCTTTCTCCTCTAATTCGGCAAGACGAGCAGTAAGAGCCTCGTGGTCGGCACGACGCTGACGCAATTCGGCGTCGGTCGATTGAGCCGAAGCTTGTATGGCAGCGATGGTCTCGTCTTTTTTTGTCAAAGCCTCGTTTTTGAGAGCGATAGCCGTGTCGCGTTCAGCCACAAGCGCTTCAGTGTCGGCAAGTCGGCGCGTTACGTCGTCGAGTTTCGTGAGAGCTTCGGTGAGTTTCGCCTCCGTTTCGGCAATCTGCTGAATGTTTTGACTGCCTTGAGCAGCACGAGCCTCCGCCAACTGTGTGCGTAGGGAAGCCATCTCTTCGAGCAATTTTGCATTTTCGTCGCTGAGATTGCGCAGATTTTCTTCGCCGACGGAAGCCACTTTGAGCTTATTCATCAGGCTCTTCGTCTCAAGTTGATATTGGTCGCGTTCGGCTTCAGCGGTAGCAACGCGTTGCTCGAGTTGCTGCGCCTTTTCTTTGAAAATATTCTTTTGCTGGTCGGCGGTTTGGGCACGCTGACGGAGCTCATCGACTTTAGCTTTAGCTTCGGCGAGCTGTTTCTCGGCAGCAAGTTTCGACTTCTCGATTTCAATCAATTCGCCCTGTCGGCCGGAGCGGAAACGGTCGACAGCGTCAGCGCTAATCTTGCCGACGTAGTCGGAAATCGTTGTGCCGAAAAGTTGCTGCACATACTGTTTTTCGGCGTCGATATCGATGTTATGACGTGCATACTCGGGCAAAGTGGCATTAAGAATCTCGATAACCTTATCGACAATCTCATTAGCCATATCCTCGTCGAGTTTCTGAGCGGCGTCGGCAATAGGCGCCGGGGTGGCAGGTTCGTCCACCTTTTTAAATGGATTGATATAAGGCGTTGAGCGATGAGTTGTTATCTCATCATCATCTTTTTCGTCGTATTCGTCGGAGAAACCGAAAAGGCGTTTAAGCATATTCATAGCTCTACAAAGTTTAGTCGTTTTTAATAATATCGGGTTTTACCACAATGCCGAGACCGGTCCTACCATTTATGCCGATAGAAAGCGGCTCGTCGAAATGAACGATTCTGACAAAGTCGGATTCGTAGGTAGCAGGGAGTGCATCAAGGAACTCCATATCGTAGATATCGTTGACGTTTCGCGGGTCGACTGTGAAGTAGCCGACGCCGAACGACGTAAGATTTTGGAAGAAATGCGTGCCTTGGCTCGGCTCAATGCGATAGTTAGGCAATGCCGCCTCGACGATAAGGCGCGCCGCGGAGATGTGCGGCCACTTTACGGGGATGCCCAATGCGCTGTCGCTCGAGCCCCAGCGTCCCGGGCCGATGAGCAGGTAGACCTGTTCGCGCTCCATAAAGCCGCGGTTGATTTTCTCGATTTCGCGCGCTATGGCGGGATTGTTGAACGATGAGAAGTTTTGCGCCTTGACATAGACAATATCTTTGACGTTGTCCATCGTTCCGTGGCCGAGTGCCGTTGTGGTTTTCAGCAGAAGCCGACTCGGGTCGGTTTCCATAATTTTTTCGTCGAGCATCTCTTTGCGGTCGACAATCGGGCGAATCTGCAGCCAATAGACGGCACCTTTGCTGTCGCCGTTTACGTCGATGTTGCCGGCAAACTCGATTTCGACGGGACGACGCATTTCGCGTTCGCCCTCAGAGAGCATAAAGTCGACCACGTCGGCAAGGGGGAACACTTTGTGCTGCAGCACGTTGGCAAACGTGACAACTTTGCGTCCGAAGCCGAAATCGCTGTCGCGAATAATCTGGTCGGCGGGGTCGAACGTCGAAACCATATATTTGAGACGTCCGTCTTTGGCAGCATCTTGCACGCGGAGTTTGAGGATGTTGTCGCCGTCGTCGACCGAGAAGTTGCTCGTATAGTTTTTGGTGTCGAGAGCATAGAATTGAGTCTGCGTGTCGCGGAGAGCCAAGTCGAGCGTGCTTGTTTGGAGCACTTTGTCGGGATGACGTGGCGAGAAACGCAGAGCCAATCCGCCGTCGACGATATATTTGCCAAGTCCGACGGCAACTTCAGCCACGCCGTCTTCCGGCTGTTCGTCGTTGATGGGATAGTAGTTGAGCGAACGCCCGACGCCGGAGAACGAGGGATAGTAGCATCCGTCGTTGTCCTTGCCCACGACCTCTTGGATAATGATTGCCATCTTTTCCTGGTCGATAAGGTTGCTCGTGGCTGTCATATATGCCTTGCTGTCGGCGAAAAACACCGACGCATAAACACCTTTGATGGCGTTTCCGAGCAGGCGCAACATCTCGAAACGGTCGTCGACGTGGGGAATCATATAGGTCGAATAGATTCCGGCAAAGGGCTGATAGTGCGAGTCTTCGAGCAAACTCGAGCTACGAATTGCCAACGGCTTGTCGACCACTTCGAACAGGGCGAAGAAGTCTTCGGTGAGAGAACGCGGCAAGTTGGCTTCGAGAAATCGGTCGAGAATTTGCTCGTCGGGAATGTCGGAGAGCGCAATCGGATAGAGATTGTTCTCTTCCATAAAGTCGTCGAAGATGTCCGTACAAAGCACTATCGTGCGCGGAATCTGTAGAGTGACGCCCTCGAAATTGTCGCAGATGGGATATTTTTTGATAATCGAGTCGATGAAAGCCAAGCCTCTGCCCTTTCCGCCCAACGAACCTTGTCCGATGCGCGCGAAGTTGGAATAATGGTCGAAACGGTCTTTCTTGAAGATAGCAACGACGCCGCGATTTTTCATCTTGCGATATTTCACTATCAGGTCGAAGAAAAATTGCTTTACCTCGGGAGCTTCTTCGATGTTGCGGAACCGATGGGCTTGGATGATTTCGGCGATTGGGAACATTGCACGCGAATAGAGCCAGCGCGAGATGTCGTTACGCGAGGCGTGGTAGAGCAACGATTCGGCAGGAATGTCGAACACCTTGTTCTGGAAATCCTTGAGGTTGCTGATGCGCATCACTTCTTCGCCGGTTTCGGGGTTACGAATTATGAAAGTGCCGAAGCCGAAATTATCGTTGATGGCATTACCCAAATCTACGGGAAATTTTTTGCTGTTTTTGTCGAGAAACGATGCGCCGATGGCTTTGGCATGCTCTTCATTGCAAGTCTCCGACGACTCGATGATGATGGGCACATACGGGTCGCGGCTACGAATTTCTCGGGCAAGTTTAATGCCGGCAAGCTTTTCCTTTGCGCCATTGATTGAGAACGACACGTCGGTGATTACGCCGAGGATGTTATTCTGATACTTGTCGTAAAGCGACATTGCCTCTTCGTATGTACGTGCGAGAACAACTTTTGGCCGGGCACGCATGCGCAGCATTTGCTCGTGCTCGTTGAGCGCTTCGGTCGAGAATATGAGCGACTGTTTGAGCAAGTATTTATAGAGATGCGGGAGCACCGACGAGTAGAAGCGAACTGAATCTTCGACGAGTATGATGGTCTGCAGTCCGACTTCGAGCACGTCGTTGTCGGCATTCATTTTGTCTTCGATAAGTTTGATGATGGCGAGCAGCAGGTCGACGTTGCCGAGCCAGCTGAAGACGTAGTCGACGCCCGAGAAGTCTTCGTTGGCGAGCCGGCGCGACACTTCGCGAGAGAACGGTGTGAGCACGACAAACGGTATCTGCGGATACAATTCGTCGCAGCGCTTTGCCTCGCGGAATGTTTCGCCGATATCGACGCCGGGCATGGCAATGATTAAGTCGTAGCCTTTTACGCTCAGTTCGTGAAAGGCTTCGGCAAAGCCGTTGACTTGCTTTACGCGCGGAGGCGAGCTGAGGTTGAGCGACGTATATTCAAAGTAGAGTTGCTCTTCGACACGACCGTCTTCTTCCATCATGAAGGCGTCGTAGGGCGAAGCGACGAGTAGCACGTTGTAGATTCGCCGCTGCATAAGATTTTGGAACGCTGTATCGCGAAGGTATAATTGACTAAGTTGAGCCTCGTTCATCGACTTAAATCGTTTTTCCCACAAATATAATAAGAAATCGTCAAAAACGTATGCTTTTGCGTGGCAAATCGAAGTGTGAAGTAGCAAAAAAGTAAAAAAGCCGCCGGAATCGATTCCGACGGCTTTGATATATCAATCGAACTGTTCGATTATTCAGCAGCAGCTTCAGTAGCAGGAGCTTCAGCAGCAGGAGTTTCGACAGCGGGCGCTTCAGCCTTGGGAGCTGATTTGCGCGAGCGGCGAGTACGACCTGTTTTCTTTGTCTCTGCCGATTTGAGCATGTTTTCGTTGTAGTCAACGAGTTCGATGAAGCAAGTCTTAGCGTTGTCACCGAGACGGTTGCCGGTTTTGAGGATACGAGTGTAACCACCGGGACGTTCTGCAATCTTTTGAGAGATGTTTTGGAAGAGTTCGGTAACAGCAGCTTTGTCTTGGAGATAACTGAAGACAACGCGGCGGTTGTTAGTTGAGTCAACTTTAGCGCGGTTGATGATAGGCTCGGCGAATTTGCGGAGCTCTTTAGCCTTAGCAAGTGTAGTGAAGATTCTCTTGTGTTTGATGAGCGAAATAGTCATGTTCGACAACATCGCATCAAGATGAGCCTTCTTGCGGCTTAAATGGTTTACTTTCTTATTATGTCTCATTGTTATTATTCTTTATCTAATTTATATTTTGAAATATCCATTCCAAACGACAGGTTCAGACTGGCGAGCAACTCATCGAGCTCAGTGAGCGACTTTTTACCGAAGTTGCGGAACTTGAGCAAGTCGGTTTTGTTGTATTGAACGAGTTCGCCGAGGGTCTCAACTTCAGCGCTTTTGAGGCAGTTGAGGGCGCGTACGGAGAGCTCCATATCAACAAGTTTCGACTTGAGAAGTTGACGCATGTGAAGCACTTCTTCGTCAAATTCTTCGTTACCATCGGTTTCAGTGGTTTCGATAGTGATTTTTTCGTCACTAAAGAGCATGAAGTGGTAGATAAGAATTTTAGCGGCTTCTTTGAGGGCGTCTTTCGGGTTGATAGAGCCGTCGGTAGTAATTTCGAGGACGAGTTTTTCGTAGTCTGTCTTCTGCTCAACACGGTAGTTTTCCACTGTGTATTTCACATTGACAATCGGGGTGTAGATAGAGTCGATTGCGATAACGTCAATCGGATCGTTGGGATTTACGTTTTCGTCGGCGATAACGTAACCTCTACCCTTGTTAATAGTGAAATCCATGGTGAAAGAAGCGACTGTCGGGTCGAGGTGGCAAATAACGAGGTCGGGGTTAAGCACCTCGAACGATGTCAATTCTTTGCCCAAATCGCCGGCTGTCAGGACTTCCTTTCCCGATACGATAATTTTAGCAGAGGCCACATCATCGGTATCACCGAGATGCTTAAACCTAACCTTCTTGAGGTTAAGGATTATGTTAGTTACGTCTTCAATCACGCCGGGGATGGTCGCAAACTCGTGTTGCACGCCATCGATGCGGATAGAAGATATAGCATAACCCTCGAGCGACGAAATGAGGATGCGACGGAGCGCATTGCCGACAGTTACGCCGTAGCCCGGTTCCAATGGACGAAACTCAAACTTGCCGAAATGGTTATCGGCCTCGAGCATTAATACTTTATCGGGTTTTTGAAATGCTAAAATAGCCATGGATATTTACAATTTATTATTTAGAATACAACTCGACGATAGACTGTTCCTTGATGTTTTCAGGGATGTCTTCACGCTGCGGGTGGTGCAAGAGCTTGCCACCTTTAACATTCTCATCCCATTCGAGCCAAGGATATTTGCTGTGGTTGAAGCCTGCCAACGAATCGGCGATAACTTCGAGCGATTTTGATTTCTCGCGAACAGCAACAATTTGTCCGGGTTTGAGTGAATAAGAGGGGATGTTAACGACTTTACCATCGACAGTGATGTGACGGTGGCTAACGAGCTGACGAGCAGCAGCACGCGAAGGAGCGATGCCGAGACGATAAACTACGTTGTCGAGGCGAGCCTCAAGCAATTGCAAAAGGATTTCGCCGGTGACACCCTTGGTGCGCTCTGCTTTGTCGAAGAGGTTACGGAACTGACGTTCCAAAACGCCGTAGGTGTATTTTGCTTTTTGTTTTTCGCGCAATTGGTTGCCATACTCTGAAGATTTTCTGCGCTTGTTGGCACCATGCTGACCCGGCGCGTAATTTTTCTTGCTAAGCACTTTGTCTTCGCCGAAAATAGCTTCGCCGAATTTTCTTGCTATCTTTGACTTAGGTCCGGTATATCTTGCCATTTCTAAATTCTATTAATAATATTAAAGTTTGCGAATCCTGTCAGTGCAGCCGCGATTGCAGAGAGGTGGTTGAATGCAATCTTTCACTTAAGAACTCAGATAAAAAATTTGTTAGAGCGATTATACTCTTCTTCTCTTAGGAGGACGACATCCGTTGTGTGGAAGCGGAGTGACGTCGATGATTTCAGTTACCTCGATGCCTGCACCTGCGATTGTGCGGATTGCAGACTCGCGACCGTTGCCCGGTCCTTTTACATAGGCTTTCACTTTGCGAAGACCCAAATCGTAAGCAACTTTTGCGCAATCTTGCGCTGCCATTTGTGCTGCATACGGAGTGTTCTTCTTCGAGCCACGGAAGCCCATTTTGCCTGCCGACGACCAAGAGATTACTTGACCTTCGCTGTTGGCTAAGCACACGATAATGTTGTTGAAAGAGGAGTGTACATGGAATTGACCCATTGCGTCAACTTTGACGTTTCTCTTCTTTGCTGCGACTGTTTTCTTTGCCATACTTTAATGTTATTTAGTAGCTTTTTTCTTGTTTGCAACTGTTTTCTTGCGACCCTTACGAGTACGAGCATTGTTCTTTGTGCTCTGTCCGCGAACCGGCAAGCCCAAACGGTGACGGATGCCACGGTAGCAACCGATATCCATCAGGCGCTTGATGTTCAATTGTACTTCGCTGCGGAGGTCACCCTCTACTTTATAATCGGCGCCGATTACTTCGCGCACTTTTGCAGCCTGGGCGTCTGTCCAGTCCTGTACCTTGATATCTTTATCGACACCGGCTGCTGCCAATATCTTATTGGCTGAGCTACGACCGATACCAAAAATATAGGTCAGGGCAATTTCTCCTCTCTTGTTTTGGGGTAAATCTACACCAACAATTCTTACTGCCATAAACTATTTTTCTTTTTTTTAATTCAAGGTACTAACCTTGACGTTGTTTATACTTAGGATTCTTTTTGTTAATTACGTAAACGCGGCCTTTTCTTCTTACTATTTTTGAGTCGGCTGTGCGCTTCTTGACTGATGCTCTAACTTTCATATCTGATTCGTTTTTTTTATTTGTATCTGAAAGCAATTCGACCTTTTGTCAAATCGTAGGGCGACATTTCTACTTTAACTTTGTCGCCGGGTAAAATTTTAATGTAGTGCATTCGCATTTTGCCGGAGATGTGGGCAATGATTTGATGTCCGTTTTCCAGCTCTACGCGGAACATTGCGTTGCTGAGTGCTTCTACGATAACTCCGTCTTGTTCTATTGACGCTTGTTTTGCCATATAGTCTGTTTCGTTTTATGATTTATCTTTGTTCAACACTTCGTCGACATAGTCGAAAGTCGACAGTATGTCGGCACGTTCGCCGCGAATAGCCACGGTGTGTTCGAAATGGGCTGACGGTTGACGGTCGCGTGTGCGGCATGTCCAGCCGTCGCTTTCTATCACCACGTTTTTGCTGCCGAGGTTAATCATCGGCTCAATGGCGATACACATTCCGTTTTTGAGCAGCGCTCCGACGCCGCGACGCCCGTAGTTTGGCACCGCAGGGTCTTCGTGAAGACGTCGACCGATGCCGTGTCCGGTGAGCTCGCGAACGACGCTGTAGCCGCGACTTTCGCAGTAGGTCTGAACGGCGTTGCCGATATGACCGATGCGATTGTTTTCGACGGCTTGCTCGATGCCCTTGTAGAGAGCCTCGCGCGTTGTGGCGAGAAGCTTCTCAACTTTCGGGTCGACTTCACCGACGGTGAAGGTGAAGGCAGAATCGCCGTTGAATCCGTTCAAAACGACACCGCAGTCGATGCTGATGATGTCGCCGTCGCGGAGGGTCTGATTCGACGGTATGCCGTGAACGACCACCTCGTTGACCGACGTACAAATGCTGGCGGGGAAACCGCCGTAGCCCAAGAATCCGGGCTTGGCACCGTTGTCGTTGATAAATTCGTAAGCAATGCGGTCGAGCTTCAGCGTGGTAATCCCCGGGGCAATCCATTTGGCAAGTTCGCCAAGCGTCTTACCTACCAGGAGATTACTTTGACGCATCATCTCTATTTCTTCATCTGTCTTCAGATAAATCATACCGTTTGTTACCGTTTATTAATAGGCACTACCGGTTGTACGTCCCTTCAATTTTCCACTCTTGAGCATACCATCGTAGTGGTGCATCATCAAGTGGCTCTCGATTTGCGAGAGAGTGTCGAGCACAACGCCTACCATGATGAGGAGCGATGTGCCGCCGAAAAATTGAGCGAAACTTTGGTTTACACCACAAATTCTGGCGAATGCCGGCATAATTGCTACGATACCGAGGAAGATAGAGCCGGGCAGGGTGATTCTCGTAAGGATTGTGTCGAGATACTCAGCAGTGCTCTTACCGGGTTTAACGCCCGGGATAAATCCGTTGTTGCGTTTAAGATTGTCTGCCATATCGTTCGGGCGAACTGTGATGGCTGTGTAGAAGTAAGTAAACGCAACAATCATAATAAAGTAGACGAAATTATACCAGAAACCCGACATGTCGGTCATAGCGCGCACGAATGAGCTGCCTTCGCCTCTTGCACCGAATCCGGCAAGAGTGACGGGGATGAACATAATTGCCTGAGCAAAGATGATAGGCATCACACCTGCAGCATTGACTTTCAAGGGGATGAATTGGCGAGCGCCACCATATTGCTTGTTGCCTACAATACGCTTAGCATATTGTACGGGCACTTTGCGTGTGCCTTGAACGAGCAACACGGCGCCGATGATTACGGCAAACAGGAGCACGATTTCGACAACAAACATCACCAAACCGCCTTGAGCTGTTGTCAAACGGTTAGTGAATTCTTGTGTCAACGCTCCCGGGAGACGTGCGATGATACCTACCAAAATGATGAACGAGATACCATTGCCGACGCCCTTGTCGGTAATCTTTTCGCCGAGCCACATGATAAACATAGAGCCTGCAGCGAGGATAATGGTCATATAAGCCATTGTCCAGAAGCCAAAGTGGGCGCTACCGCCTGCGCTATTGACTTGTACTTGGAGGTTAACCAAATAAGCGGGAGCCTGAAGGATAAGGATGAGCACCGTCAGGTAGCGCGTATATTGGTTGATTTTCATATGGCCGCTCTCGCCCTCTTGTTGCAATTTGCGGAACTGCGGAAGGACCATACCCAAAAGTTGGATAACAATCGAGGCAGTGATGTACGGCATAATGCCGAGCGCAAATATAGAGGCTTGCGAGAACGCACCTCCCGAGAACATGTCCAAAAGTTGCATCAAGCCGCTGTCAGTGAAGTTACGCAGAGCGTCCAACTCGTTTGGGTTGATACCCGGAAGGACCACGTAACAACCCACACGATAGACAACGACTAATAGAAAAGTTACGACAATACGCTTGCGCAAATCTTCTATTTTGCTGATGTTCTTTATTGTTTCAATGAACTTCATTGCTTAGAGTTTTTGGATAGTACCACCGGCAGCAACAATAGCCTCTTCAGCTTTCTTCGAAAAAGCGTGAGCCTTAACTTCGAGCTTAGCAGTCAAAGAGCCGTTACCAAGGATTTTCACCAATTTCTTGCCGTTAATATATCCGGCTTCGATGAGTTCTGCCACACCGATTGAAGTGAGGTTTTTAGCAGCAGCAAGCTCTTCAAGCGTGCTAAGGTTGATGGCCTTATATTCAACACGGTTAATGTTTTTGAAACCGAATTTAGGCACGCGGCGTTGCAACGGCATCTGACCACCCTCGAAACCGATTTTGCGAGAGTAACCCGAACGTTGTTTAGCACCTTTGTGACCACGAGTAGATGTGCCACCCATACCGGAACCCGGTCCGCGACCTACTCTTCTGCGTTTACCTGTGGAACCAACAGCCGGTTGTAAATTACTTAAATCCATAATCGATAGTTGTTTTTAAGCGTTCGTAACTTCTACGAGGTGACGAACTCGTTTAACCATACCCAAGATGTCGGGAGTGTCTTGCTTCTCGACAACTTGATTCATTTTTCTCAAGCCAAGTGCATCAAGAGTGTTCTTTTGCACTTTCGGGCAGTTGATTCTGCTTTTTATTTGTTTAATCTTAATAGTAGCCATAATCGATATTATTAACCATTAAACACAACATTGAGACTCACACCGCGGTTCTGAGCCACGTCCATCGGGCTGCGCATTTCGTCGAGAGCGGCGAAAGTAGCTTTCACGAGGTTGTGGGGGTTAGAACTACCCTTCGACTTAGCGAGCACGTCGGTAATGCCGGCGCTCTCCAAAACGGCACGCATAGAACCACCGGCTTTCAGACCGGTACCTTGCGATGCAGGCTTGAGGATGATGCGCGAACCGCCGAATTTGGCTGCTTGTTCGTGAGGAATAGTGCCTTTGTGAACCGGCACACGGATAAGGTTCTTCTTCGCTGCTTCCACGCCTTTAGCGATTGCAGCGGTAACTTCGTTAGCTTTACCAAGGCCGTAGCCTACGATGCCGTTTTCGTTACCTACTACAACGATTGCAGAGAAGCTGAACGCACGACCACCTTTGGTTACTTTTGTAACGCGGTTGATAGCAACGAGGCGGTCCTTCAATTCGATATCGTTAGTGGATTTTACTCTGTTATTTTTCATTTCCGTGACAATTAAAATTTAAGACCACCGTTGCGTGCAGCATCGGCCAACGATTTAACTCTGCCGTGGAAGAGGTAGCCATTACGGTCGAACACTACCGATTCGATGCCCGCAGCTTTTGCGCGCTCTGCAATCAGTTGTCCTACCTTTGCTGCTATCTCCGATTTATTGCCTTGTGCATCGACTGATTTCGACGATGCAGATGCAATTGTTACACCTTTTGTGTCGTCAACAAGTTGAACATAGATGCTCTTATTGCTTCTGAACACAGTCATGCGCGGACGCTCAGCAGTGCCTGAGATTTTGCCACGAATGCGTGTCTTGATTTTATTTCTTCTGTCTTGCTTCGTTATCATAATCTTCTCATTTTACTATTTAGCACTTGCTGATTTACCAGACTTACGACGAATGATTTCGCCAACAAACTTGATACCTTTGCCTTTGTACGGTTCCGGCTTGCGGAGAGAGCGAATCTTGGCGCAAACTTGACCGAGGAGCTGCTTATCGGCACTCTCAAGGATAATCAACGGGTTTTTGTTACGTTCAGATTTAGCTTCTACCTTAACTTCGGCAGGCATCTTGAAATAAATAGCGTGAGAATAGCCCAACGAAAGCTCGAGCACTTGACCGCTAGCGGAAGCACGATAGCCCACGCCGACCAGCTCCATTTCTTTCTTGTAGCCTTCCGAAACGCCGACAACCATGTTGTGAATCAACGCACGAACGAGTCCGTGGTGAGCGCGGTGCTCACGGTCGTCGCTCGGACGAGTCACTACGATGTGGCCGTCTTCTTCTTTCACTGTAAGGTCAGAGTGAATCGCTTGCTTAAGTTCGCCCTTCGGGCCTTTTACTGTTACTACGTTGCCGTCTACTTTTACTGTTACTCCGGCAGGTATTGCGATGGGTAATTTACCTATTCTTGACATAATTAATACCTCCTTGCGATTAATAGATGTAACATAGAACTTCGCCACCGATTTTTTGCTCTTTAGCCTCTTTGTTGGTCATAATACCGCGTGAGGTAGAGAGAATAGCGATGCCTAAGCCGTTCAACACTCTCGGCATATCTTTATAGCCGGTATACTTACGGAGACCCGGACGCGATACGCGTTGCAGGCTCTTGATTGCATTTACTTTGTTTACGGGGTCGTACTTGAGCGCAATCTTAATGATTCCTCCCGGAGTTTCGCCCTCTACAAATTTGTAGTTAAGGATGTAACCCTTTTCGAAGAGAATTTTTGTAATCTCTTTCTTCAAGTTCGAAGCAGGCACTTCTACAACACGATGGTTGGCAGAAATTGCATTCCTCAATCTTGTCAAATAATCTGCTATTGGATCAGTCATATTGAAAATTGTTTTAAATTGATCCGGAACGCTTCCGGACAATATTTAATACTAATAACTCTTAATCGTTTGTTACCAACTTGCTTTCTTAACGCCGGGAATCAAGCCTGCTGAGGCCATTTCCCTGAACTGAATTCTCGAAATGCCAAATTGGCGCATGTATCCTTTGGGACGACCGGTGATTTTGCAACGGTTGTGCATGCGGATGGGGTTTGCGTTCTTTGGGATGTCTTGCAACTTTTGAGCGGCAGCGTATGCAGCTTCAGGGTCGCCTGTGTTGACAATCTTCTTGAGTTCAGCACGCTTTTTAGCATATTTGGCTGCGAGTTTGGCTCTCTTTACTTCACGAGCCTTCATTGATTCTTTTGCCATACCTGATTATTTAGCGTTTTTAAACGGTAAACCGAAATGTTTGAGCAATGCGTAACCTTCTTCGTCGGTCTTAGCTGTGGTAACGAACGTGATGTTCATACCCATCAATTTCGAAATCGAGTCGATATTGATTTCCGGGAAGATGATTTGTTCGGTCACACCAAGAGTGTAGTTGCCACGGCCGTCGAGCTTGCCTTCGATACCCTTGAAGTCGCGGATACGCGGCAATGCGATGCGAACGAGGCGTTCGAGGAATTCGTACATCTTCTCGCGACGGAGAGTGACGCGAACACCGATAGGCATTTTCTTACGAACCTTGAAGTTCGAGATGTCTTTCTTCGAAAGCGTCTGAACCGCTTTTTGACCGGCGATGGCTGTAAGCTCGTTGATTGCTGTTTCGATAACTTTCTTATCGGCAGTTGCAATGCCAAGACCTTGGTTGATAACAATCTTGGTCAAGCGGGGAACTTGCATAACGGAAGTGTATTTGAACTCTTTCTCAAGAGCAGGAACTATTCTTTCCTTATAGTCCTTTTTAATTGCTGCGCTACTCATTATTTAATTTCCTCCCCTGATTTAATAGAAAAACGTACTGATTTACCTGCCTCATTTTTGCGGCGACCGATGCGAGTCGGCTTGCCGGTTTTCGGGTCTACCGGGTTAAGGTTAGAAACGTGGACAGGTGCCTCCATCTTAATAATTCCGCCTTGCGGATGCTTTGCGCTGGGTTTTGCGCTTTTCGATACGATGTTGATACCTTCGACGATCGCCTTGTTCTTCTTAACGAGGACAGAGAGGACGCGTCCAGTTTTGCCACGGTCGTTTCCCGCGTTAACGTAAACGGTATCACCCTTCTTAATATGCAATTTACTCATATTGATAATTTCAGTAATTAAAGCACTTCCGGTGCCAGTGAAACAATTTTCATGTTAGTGGCGCGGAGCTCTCTTGCGACGGGACCGAAGATACGGGTGCCGCGGAGTTCACCGGCATTGTTCAACAAGACGCATGCGTTGTCGTCGAAACGGATATAACTGCCGTCTGCGCGACGTACTTCTTTCTTCGTACGAACGATAACGGCTTTCGACACAGTTCCTTTCTTCACGTCAGACGAAGGAATTACGCTCTTTACGGTAACTACGATAATGTCGCCGACAGAGGCGTAGCGGCGTCCTGTGCCACCCAATACGCGGATGCAGAGAGCTTCTTTTGCCCCGCTGTTGTCCGCTACTACTAATCGTGATTCTGTCTGTATCATTGTTATTTCGCTTTTTCGATTATTTCAACTAATCTCCATCTCTTCGTTTTGCTCAGCGGGCGAGTCTCTTGAAGGCGTACAGTGTCACCGACATTGCACTCGTTCTTCTCGTCGTGAGCGTGGTATTTCTTCGTTTTGTTAACGAATTTACCATAAATCGGGTGTTTTTCCTTATATTTCACAGTAACGGTGATTGTCTTGTCACCCTTGTTGCTGGAAACGACCCCGACACGTTCTTTTCTAAGATTTCTTTCCATTTGTGTTGGATTATTTTTCGTTAAGTTCGCGTTTACGCAATTCTGTTTTCATTCTTGCAATCATCCTTCTGTCTTGTGTAATCTTTGCAGGATTGTCAAGCGGGGAGATTGAATGATTGATAAGGGTCTGATGATACTCTTTTTGAGCAACTTCGAGACGCTCTTTCAATTCTTTCGTACCTAATTCTTTGATTTCTTCCTTTTTCATAGGGCATTACACATTTTGAGTTGGATCATAATCGCGGCGAACTACGAATTTTGTGATAACGGGAAGCTTTTGTGCGGCGAGGCGCAATGCTTCTTTTGCGATATCGTACGAAACGCCTTCTACTTCAATGATGATACGTCCCGGTGTGATAGGATAAACGAATCCTTCGGGGTTACCTTTACCTTTACCCATGCGGACTTCGGCAGGCTTCTTCGTGATTGGCTTATCCGGGAAAATGCGTATCCAGATTTGTCCTTGACGTTGCATGTAGCGTGTCACTGCCACACGGGCTGCCTCAATCTGGCGGCTTGTTATCCATTTGGAGTCAAGCGATTTTATGCCGAACGAACCGAAGGCTAACTGATTGCCGCGCTGAGCGTTGCCTTTCATGCGGCCTTTCTGTTGTCTTCTGAATTTTGTTTTCTTTGGTTGTAACATTGTTCTCTAATTAAACTCGTTTAACGATTGTTTTTCTTTTCGCGGAAACCGCCACGACGGTTGCGACCACCGTTGCCTTGACGTCCTTCCTTTTGGTTTGCACCGAAAGCGGGAGCAAGGTCACGCTTGCCATAAACTTCACCGCGGCAAATCCATACTTTCACGCCTACAACACCTACCTTGGTGTGTGCTTCAACGAGCGAGTAGTCGATGTCTGCACGGAGTGTGTGAAGCGGAGTACGTCCTTCTTTGAACATTTCCGAGCGAGCCATTTCGGCACCGTTCAGACGGCCGCTTACTTGCACCTTGATACCTTCAGCTCCGGCACGCATCGACGATGCGATGGCGGTCTTTACGGCACGACGATAAGCAATCTTGCCTTCGATTTGGCGTGCAACGTTGGTTGCTACGATTTGTGCATCAAGCTCGGGGCGCTTTACCTCGTGAATGTTGATTTGTACGTCTTTAGCAGTGATTTTCTTCAACTCTTCTTTGAGCTTGTCGACTTCCGAGCCGCCCTTACCGATGATAAGTCCGGGACGAGAAGTGCAGATTGTCACTGTTATCATTTTGAGAGTTCGTTCGATAACGATACGAGAAACACTTTGCTTTACAAGGCGAGCATTAAGATACTCACGGATTTTGTAATCCTCGAGCAGGGAGTCGCCATAGCCTTTACCGTCGTACCAGCTGGAATCCCAACCTCTTACGATACCTAAACGGTTACTTATCGGATTTACTTTCTGTCCCATCTCTTATGCTTCTTTTTTAGTGTTATTATCTTTAGTACCGATGAACAATGTAACGTGGTTCGAACGTTTACGGATTCTGTATCCGCGACCTTGCGGCGCCGGACGCAGACGCTTCAACATCGGAGCTGCATCAACGAAGATTGTGTTGACAAACAGTTCGCCTGCTTCAGCTTTTCTTTCATTCTTCTGCTCCCAGTTTGCGATGGCGCTACGCAGAAGTTTTTCGACCTTGGCTGCTGCTTCTTTGTTAGAGAATTTGAGCACACCCAGAGCCTTAAATACTTCCATTCCGCGTACCATGTCGACTACATAGCGCATCTTGCGGGGAGAAGAGGGCACGTTGCGCAATTTTGCGCAGCAGACAGCCTTGTTGGCTTCTTTTATCTTTTCGGCTGAGTTTCTTTTTCTTACACCCATTGTTGTTTTCTTTTTAATTCATTTTTTGAACTACCCCCGGGGCTCTACTTCTTGTTACCTGCATGGCCGCCGAACTTGCGTGTCGGTGCGAATTCGCCCAACTTGTGGCCTACCATGTTTTCCGTAACGTAGACAGGGATAAATTTGTTACCATTATGCACAGTGAATGTGTGACCTACAAAGTCCGGTGCTATCATTGAGGCACGGCTCCAAGTCTTGATAACCGACTTCTTGCCGCTCTCGTTCATAGCGTCTACTTTCTTGTAGAGTTTGACACTGATATAAGGGCCTTTTTTTAATGATCGACTCATAATTGTTAATTCTGTTTAAATTACTTTTTACGTCTTTCAACGATGTACTTAGAAGAATGTTTCTTCGGTGCTCTTGTCTTGAGACCCTTAGAGTATAGACCCTTGCGTGAACGTGGATGACCACCGCTTGCGCGACCTTCACCACCACCCATCGGGTGATCTACCGGGTTCATTACCACACCGCGGTTGTGAGGACGACGGCCTAACCAACGAGAGCGTCCGGCTTTACCCGATTGCTCAAGTGCGTGGTCGCTGTTACCTACAACGCCGATTGTTGCCTTACAAGTCGAAAGGATTTTGCGAGTCTCGCCTGAGGGCAACTTAACGATTACGTAGTCGCCGTCGCGAGAAGTCAACTGTGCAAACGTGCCGGCAGAACGCACCATAAAGGCGCCTTGTCCCGGACGTAATTCAATGTTGTGAATTAATGTACCAACAGGTATCTTGCTCAGTGGAAGAGCGTTCCCCACCTCAGGTGCGGCGTTCTCCCCACTCATAACTGTAGAGCCAACAGTCAAGCCGTTGGGTGCAATTATGTATGCCTTCGAGCCGTCTACATAGTAGAGCAACGCAATACGAGCCGAACGGTTCGGGTCGTATTCGATGGTCTTTACGGTCGCCGGCACACCGTCTTTTGCTCTCTTAAAGTCGATGAGGCGGTATTTACGCTTGTGACCTCCACCTTTGTAACGGGTGGTACGGTGTCCTTCTGCGTTGCGGCCGCCGGTCGAAATCTTACCGACTGTAAGAGTTTTCTCTGGAGTAGAAGCAGTGATTTCATCAAATACTCCAATAACTTTGTGTCTTTGCCCCGGTGTTGTGGGCTTCAATTTTCTTACTGCCATTTCTTATTAAATATTGCTATAATAATCTATAGTTTCGCCTTCTGCAAGGGTTACTACTGCTTTTTTATATTTGCTTGTCTTACCCTTAAGCAGACCTGATTTTGTGTAACGCGATTTGTCTTTTCCGCGGCATACCATTGTGTTGACCGACACCACTTTAACGCCGTAAAGCTTGGTAATCATTTGCGCAATTTGCTCACGGTTAGCCTCCGGAGATACGCGGAACGTGTAGCGACCGCCTTTCTCTGTCAACGCTGTCGCCTTCTCTGTTACAATCGGTTTGATACTGATTTCCATTTTCTACCTCCTTTGGTTAAAAGTTATTGATAGCCGCAACGCTGCTCTCGCACAACACCAACGCCTTGTTATCAAGGATGGTATATGTGTTAAGACCAGACGTCAAAACTACTTTTGCGTTCTCAATATTTTGAGCTGACAAATATACGTTTTTATTTTCGTTTGCTAAAACGAGAACGACTTTTTTGCCCTCAATTTTGAGATTTTTAGTAATATTTACGAATTCTTTAGTCTTCGGCGCCTCGAAAGTGAAGTCCTCTACTACGATAATCTGATTATCCTGAGCCTTTGCAGACAGCGCAGATTTGCGAGCGAGTTGCTTAACTTTCTTGTTGAGCTTGAAGTGATAGTCACGAGGACGCGGACCGAACACACGGCCACCACCTACCAATACCGGAGAGTTGATATCACCAATACGTGAACCGCCACCGCCTTTTTGCTTGTGGAGTTTACGGGTAGAACCTGAAACTTCGCTTCTTTCCTTAGCTTTGTGAGTACCCTGGCGGCAGTTTGCCAAATATTGCTTTACATCAAGCCACACTGCGTGCTCGTTGGGTTCAATACCGAAAACAGCATCGTCGAGAGTGACTTTGCGTCCGGTGTCCTCACCTTTGATATTATATACTGCTAATTCCATTATTTCTCAATTAATAAGATTGAACCTTTGGCTCCAGGCACTGAACCCTTGATGAGAAGGAGATTGTGCTCTGAAATAACTTTTAACACTTTAAGGTTTTGTACGGTAACGCGTTCGTTGCCTGTTTGTCCTGCCATGCGCATTCCCTTGAACACCTTTGCAGGGTAAGAGCAAGCGCCGATAGAACCGGGGGCACGCAAGCGGTTGTGCTGACCGTGAGTTGTTTGACCTACACCGCCGAAGCCGTGACGACCTACAACACCCTTGAAACCTTTACCTTTCGAGGTACCTACAATGTCGACAAATTCTGCGCCTTCGAACAGGTCTACAGTAATTGTGTCGCCGAGCTTATATTCTTGCTCGAAACCATTGAACTCGGCCAAGTGGCGCTTCGGTGTTGTTCCGGCTTTTGCAAAGTGTCCGGCCTCAGGCTTGGTTGTGTGTTTGTCCTTCTTGTCTTCGAAGCCCAATTGGAGAGCTGCGTAGCCGTCGGTTTCCACTGTTTTTACCTGAGTAACAACACAAGGACCTACTTCGATAACAGTGCACGGCACATTTTTGCCGTCGGCACTGAAAACGGATGTCATTCCGATTTTCTTTCCTAATAATCCTGGCATTTCTTAATAAATTTAGTTGTTTTGGTTCTGAATTGTCTTACGCTTTGATTTGTACGTCTACACCGCTGGGAAGTTCGAGTTTCATCAATGCGTCGATTGTCTTGGATGTCGAGCTGTAGATGTCGATAAGACGTTTGAACGACGAAAGTTGGAACTGTTCACGCGACTTCTTGTTTACGAAAGTCGAGCGGTTGACAGTGAAGATACGTTTGTGTGTCGGAAGGGGTATCGGGCCGCTTACTACAGCGCCTGTTGCCTTCACAGCCTTTACAATCTTCTCTGCTGACTTATCAACCAAGTTGTGGTCGTAAGATTTCAATTTGATTCTGATTTTTTGGCTCATTGTATTTAAGTGTTATTTCAATAAATCTACTCTACCTTGGCACTCTGTGAGCACTTGACGTGCAATCGATGTACCTACCTCTGCATAGTGTGAGAACGACATTGTCGAAGTGGCGCGACCTGATGTGATGGTACGCAACGATGTTACGTAGCCGAACATCTCGGCGAGCGGAGCTTTTGCCTTAACGATGCGTGCACCGCTGCGGCTTGTTTCCATGCCTTCTACTTGACCGCGACGCTTGTTAAGGTCGGAGATTACATCACCCATACTTTCTTCCGGAGTAACTACCTCTATCTTCATAATCGGCTCCATAAGCACCGGACCTGCCTTTTCGCATGCTTTCTTGAATGCTTGGATGGCACAAAGTTCGAACGAAAGTTGGTCAGAGTCTACGGGGTGGAACGAACCGTCGAGCAAGGTCACCTTGAGTTGTTCTACAGGATAGCCGGCGAGAACACCGTTCTTCATTGCTGTTTGGAAACCCTTTTGTACCGACGGGATGAATTCCTTAGGAACGTTACCGCCCTTGACTTCGTCGATGAATTGGAGGTTACCCTCGAAGCCTTCGTCGATAGGCTCTACGCGTACGATGATGTCGGCAAACTTACCGCGACCACCGGTTTGCTTCTTGAATACCTCACGGAGTTCAACAGACTTGGTGATAGCCTCTTTGTAAGTAACTTGCGGACGACCTTGGTTACATTCAACCTTGAACTCGCGACGGAGACGGTCGATGATGATGTCCAAGTGGAGCTCACCCATACCGCTGATGACTGTTTGACCGGTTTCTTCGTTGGTTTCAACGCGGAATGTCGGGTCTTCTTCAGCCAACTTCTGCAAGCCAACGCCGAGTTTGTCGAGGTCTTTTTGAGTCTTAGGCTCTACGGCGATACCAATCACCGGGTCGGGGAATTCCATAGCCTCGAGCACGATAGGATGCTCTTCAGCACAGAGCGTATCACCGGTGCGAATATCCTTGAAACCTACTCCGGCACCGATATCACCACAGCCGATAGCTTCCATCGGGTTTTGCTTGTTCGAGTGCATTTGGAAGAGGCGTGAGATGCGCTCTTTCTTGCCGCTACGCGAGTTGAACACATACGAACCGGCTTCGATTGAGCCTGAATATACGCGGAAGAAGCAGAGACGACCTACATACGGGTCGGTTGCAATCTTGAATGCCAATGCGCTAAGCGGCTCTTCGAACAACGGCTTGCGAGATTCTTCCTTGTCGGGGTCGCCGTAAGCGTGACCAACAACTTCGCCTGCGTCGAGCGGGCTGGGAAGGAATGCACAAACATCGTCGAGGAGACATTGCACACCTTTGTTTTTGAACGACGAACCGCAAATCATCGGCACGATTGCCATCTTAAGGGTTGCCTTACGAATCACATCCTTGATTTCGTCAACGGTGATTGTCGACGGGTCGTCGAAATATTTTGCCATGAAGTCATCGTCGTATTCGGCGATAGTTTCAAGCATCTTGTCACGATAAGTCTCGCACTCGTCAACCATGTTTGCCGGGATTTCTTCTACTGAGTATTCAGCACCCATAGTTTCATCGTGCCAGAAGTAAGCCTTCATTGTGATAAGGTCGACAACGCCCTTGAATGTTTCTTCAGCGCCGATAGGCAATTGGATAGCCACCGGATTTGCGCCGAGCACTTCGCGAACTTGGCGGCACACTTCGAGGAAGTTAGCGCCCGAACGGTCCATCTTGTTAACGTAACCGATACGAGGAACGTTGTATTTGTCGGCTTGACGCCATACGGTTTCCGACTGAGGCTCAACGCCACCTACGGCGCAGAACGTTGCAACAGCACCGTCGAGCACACGCAACGAACGTTCTACCTCTACGGTGAAGTCAACGTGTCCCGGAGTGTCAATCAAGTTAATCTTGTACTTTTGGTCTTGATACTTCCAGAAAGCGGTTGTTGCAGCAGAAGTGATAGTGATACCACGCTCTTGCTCTTGAACCATCCAGTCCATCGTGGCTGCTCCGTCGTGCACCTCACCGATTTTGTGAGTAAGACCTGTGTAGAACAGGATACGTTCGGAGGTTGTTGTCTTACCGGCATCGATGTGAGCCATGATGCCGATGTTTCTTGTCAGATGAAGTTTATCGTCTATATTAGCCATTTACTTAAAATTTTTCAAATTAAAATCTAAAGTGAGCGAATGCACGGTTAGCTTCAGCCATGCGGTGCATGTCCTCTTTACGTTTGAATGCTCCGCCGGTTTCGTTGAAGGCGTCGACGATTTCTGCAGCGAGTTTGTCGCTCATTGTCTTACCTCCGCGTTTGCGTGCGAAGTTGATTAGATTTTTCATTGAAATAGATTCTTTACGATCGGGGCGGATTTCGGTAGGAACTTGGAATGTTGCGCCACCCACGCGACGAGATTTTACCTCTACTTGAGGAGTGATGTTTTCGAGCGCTTTTTTCCAAATATCGAGCGCGCTCTTTTCTTCGTTAGGCAATTTCGACTTCACAGTCTCCAATGCTGAATAGAAAATGTGGTATGCGGTTGTCTTCTTTCCGTCATACATCAAGTGGTTAACAAACTTTGTTACACGAGTGTCACCGAATACGGGATCGGGCAACACAATTCTCTTTTTTGGTTTTGCTTTTCTCATTGCTTCAAATTTCGTTTTTGTTCGTTTGGTTGCTTTTTAGCATCTTCAACAGCGTTCTCCAACGCTATTTACTCCGCCGAATTTTTCAATCCAATAAACAAAAAACTAAGTTTTAACTCGTTTTGTTTATCTCTGCTGTTTTAGGGGTTTCTACTTCTTACCCTTTGCGGCAGCACCCGCTTTAGGACGCTTTGCACCGTATTTCGAACGACGTTGTGTGCGACCTGCTACACCTGCTGTATCCAATGTACCTCTGACAATGTGATAACGTACACCCGGAAGGTCTTTTACACGTCCGCCGCGAACCATCACGATTGAGTGCTCTTGGAGGTTGTGGCCTTCTCCCGGAATGTAGGAGTTTACTTCTTTGCCATTGGTCAATCTAACGCGGGCTACTTTACGCATTGCCGAGTTAGGCTTCTTGGGGGTGGTTGTGTAGACACGTACACATACGCCACGACGCTGCGGACATCCGTCCAACGCCGGCGACTTACTCTTGTCCGTCAATACCTGGCGTCCTTTTCTTACTAATTGCGAAATTGTAGGCATCTTAGTCTTTTTTGTTTGTACTTTATTTATTAATTCTCTAAATGTTCTGTTTATCTCTCGCAACCCGCAAATCTTTTTACATCAGCAAGTTACGTCATTTTTGGGCACAATTTACCCGAAAAAGCGTTGCAAAGTTACGCAATAATTTGCTGTCTGCCAAACGTTTTTAACCGCCCGACACCCTCAAAACCCCGCATTTTGCCATTTTTCCGCCTTTTTTGCCCAAATTTAATTATTTTTAACTTCACAAAACATACATTAACACCAAATCCGCACATTCCGCCGAGATTTTTCATCATTAGTCTTTTTTTATCGCATACGTTTTGCTCATTTTGCAAATGTCCGTAACTTTACAATCCCAAAACAAATAATTATGAACATCATCCTTTTCGACGAGAAAGACAACTGGACCGACTTGCTGCCCATCTCGTTTACACGACCGATTGCCGACATCCGCATCGGCATCTTGACTATAGCCGAAAAGTGGCAACACCTGCTTCCGGAAGCACGTATATCGTATAAACCCGCCGACTACCTCACCGTGAAGTTTGCCACCGAAGAAACAGGCGACGACATCATCATCCTTTCCAACATTCTCCCCGATGCCGACCTGGCAGCCCGCATAGCCGCCTTGCAGCACGGCGAAGCTCTTATTGCCGCCGGCAAGATGATTGCCCTCCGCGGCACACTCCAACAGTTCGAAGCCTCTCAACGCTCCGCCGACATAACCGTCGACGACGTCGATAGCATCGTGTGGCTCTACGACATATTCCTAAAAAACGATGCCCAACTTCGTGCCGACTTCGACATCATAACCCGCGGACGAACATCAGCTCCCATCGACGACAGTTGCACCGTAATCGGCCGCCGCGACCAAATATTCATCGAAGAAGGCGCCACCGTGCAAGGCGCTACTCTCAACACCCTCAGCGGCCCTATATATATAGGTAAAGACGCTACAATTATGGAAGGTTCATGCATCCGCGCCCCATTTGCCGCTTGCACACACGCACAAGTCAATATGGCTGCCAAAATCTACGGCGCAACGACACTCGGACCACACTGCAAAGTGGGCGGAGAACTCAACAACGTCGTAATGATAGGCTACAGTAACAAAGCCCACGACGGATTCCTGGGCAACGCCGTGGTCGGCGAATGGTGTAACATAGGTGCCGGAACTAACGCATCAAACCTCAAAAACGACTACACTGAAATAAAACTCTGGAACTACCGCACACACCGATTCCTAAAAACCGGGCTTCAATTCTGTGGACTCATCCTCGGCGACCACTCAAAAATCGGTATAAACTGCATGCTCAATACTGCCACAGTAATCGGCGTAGGCGTCAACATCCACGGCGCAGGCTTCCCACGCGCGTTCGTCGCATCGTTCCTCGAAGGCGGCTCCGCAGGTTATACCGACGTTTCAGTCGCAAAATTCTTCGACATCGCCAAACGCATGATGGCTCGTCGAGGAATAACACTCTCCGACTCCGACAAAGAAATTTTCGAATCAATCTACGCAATCGCCGACAACTACAAGTAGCCGACGCTTTGAAAATTGCCCTAAAGACACTACCTTTGCGTCGGGTAACACCATAACCGTCGTTGCCCGACCGACATTGGCAAAAGGAATCAGGTTAAAAGCCTGAGCAGTACTCGCTGCCGTAGCTCCACAAACCAAACCCGTACGCAGTCACTGGACATCCGGGAAGGCTGCGTAAAACAAACGGAGGAGAAGCCGGAACACAAAGCCAACGTCGCACTATTGTTTAACAGTCCGCGAGGTACCCGACAACGTGCTCGGGGTTCGGACCATAATAGAATCAAAAATGAAACGACTCATCATCGCCCTGGCGGCTACGCTTGCCACAATCGCTTCGGCTCACGCCGACGACATCTTTCTCGACTCAATCTTCCAAATCAAAGAAGTTTCGGTCATCGAAGTCAAAGACAAAGAAATCATCAAACCGCAAAAACTCACCGGCGCCGAACTCGAGCGCCTTAACAGCCACTCCGTTGCCGACGCCCTCCGCTACTTCTCCGGCGTACAGATAAAAGACTACGGCGGCGTGGGCGGCATCAAAACCGTCAACATCCGCAGCATGGGTAGCCAACACGTCGGTGTGTTCTACAACGGCGTACAACTCAACAATGCTCAAAACGGGCAAGTCGACCTCGGACGATACTCCCTCGACAACGTCGACGCCATCTCGCTCTACAACGGCCAGAAATCCGACATCTTCCAAACAGCGAAAGACTTCAGCACCGCCTCGGCAATCTACATAACCACACGACGACCACGATTCGCCAACGGCGAACACACCCACTTGCGAGTGCAAATGCGCGCCGGCAGCTTCGGACTCGCCAACCCGTCAATCCTCTGGGAGCAACGCCTCTCCGGCAAAGTGCACCTCTCGGCAAGCGCAGAATATACCTACGCCAACGGCAAATACAAATTTCGCTACACCCGGCGGCTCCAAAACGGCGACATAGCCTACGACACCACCGCAACACGCCATAACGGCGACGTCGAATCGCTCCGTGCCGAAGCCGGCGTATACGGGTACGTCAACGGCGGAAAATGGAACGTCAACACCTACTACTTTACCTCCGAACGCGGAATCCCCGGCGCTATCGTCAACAACGTGTTCCGACACGGCGAACGACAATGGGACAAAGCAGCATTTCTCCAAGCCACATTCGCTAAACAAGCCACCGACAACTACGAATTCAAAATCAACGGAAAATACTCGTGGGACTACTTGCGATTTCTTCGCGATGACCCCAAAGAACTATACCTCAACAACTCATACTACCAACGCGAAGCCTACCTCTCGTGCGCAAACCTGATACGCATCACCGACGCTTGGCACGCCTCAGCATCATTCGATGCACAAATGAACGGACTGCACTCTTTCGTCCCCTTAATGGACGACCCGGCACGCCCCACCCGTTGGACCGAATACATTTCGCTCGCCACCGCACTCAACCTCGACCACTGGAAGATGCAAGCAAGCCTGCTCGGTACGTTCGTCAACGATAAAGCACGTCAACGCGGATACACATTCACCGACAACTACCGGAAATTCGCCCCCGCCGTCTTCGTAACCTACCTCCCCGAAGCGCGCAACAACGACATCCGAATCACCGGTTTCTATAAACGAATATTCCGAATGCCCACATTCAACGAACTATACTATACCGAAACCGGAAACGCCGCCGACGTGCGACCCGAATTTGCCACCCAATACGACCTCGGCACCGCCATACAAAAACGATTCTCACACCCATTCTTCGACTACGTCGACATACGCTTCGACGCCTACTACAACCGCGTCAGCGACAAAATTATCACCTACCCCGCCGGACAATTCCGCTGGAAAGTTATAAACCTCGGCAAAGTCGACATTCTCGGCTCGGAAATCATCGCAACCGTAGGCGCACACATCAGCAAAGTCGACCTTCGCCTGCTCGCCGAATACACCTACCAAGACGCACGCGACAAGTCTGACCCCGAAGAGTCGTTCTACAACAAACAAATACCCTACGTGCCACACCACAGCTTCTCGCTCGCACTCGGCGCAGACTGGCACGGCTGGGAATTCAACTACAGCTTTATCTACACCGGCAAACGATATAACGCACGCGAACACCTGCCCGAAAACTACGAAGCGCCGTGGTATACCAACGACCTGTCGCTCTCGAAGCAGCTAACGTTCAAGCGTTGCCGACTCAAGCTCGCCGGCGAACTCAACAACGTGCTCAACCAGGCATACGAAGTGGTACACAACTACCCCATGCCCGGCCGAAACTTCCGCCTCTCCGCAAAGTTCGAAATATAAGAGTGCGTTTCTTAAAGCTGCAAACTATTACTTTTCCTTAATCAAACCGAAGCGATAGGCGGCGAGGAGTTTCTTAAGGTCGCGAACTTGCGTCTTAAGTTCAATCCCTTTGTCGGTGTCTTTCACCATCAGTCGCTGGCTGTTAAACTCTACCAAGAACGTGTTCGACTTGATGTCCAATCCTTCCTCAATCGCCTTCTGACGCGACTCAAACGGCTCGTGCTGTACAAGTTGCAGCGCCCGCGAGTGGAACACCAATGTATAGCCGGCAATACCAGTTTCGGGCTGATATGCCTTCGAAAAACCGCCGTCGATGACAAGCATCTTGCCGTTCGCCTTGATAGGCTGTTCGCCCTTGATAGTCTTTACCGGCACGTGACCGTTGATGATGTGCGAATGAACGTCGTCGATGCCGAACTCCATCAAGATTTGATTACAAACATCTTCGCGATTGCGCAAGTCGTAGTAGCAGCCTTTCTCCTCCTTATGCAACTGCTTGTCGGCAATGAAATAGCGCTCGAACGTCGCCATCTTGTCTTTGTCGAACGACGGCGAATCTTTGCCGCACCATAGATACCACACATAGTCGAGCGCATACGAGCGGTCGTCTTCGTCGTCGCCATAGTATGCCTCGCGCACAATATGGTCTACCTTGTCGAGGAGCGCCTTGCCGGAATACTGCTTACCGCCAATCGTCACCTGCTTAAACGTACCGTCGGCATTGAGCGGTATCGACGCATGAAAGAGCAGATTGTTGTTGCAAACCAAATACATACCGCCATAGGTGTACAGGCAACGCATATGTTTCTGCAACTTTTCGCTGTTGACGAACGAGTAATGCAACTTGTCGACCAATTCCTGTTCCTCTTCGGTCAACCGATACGGGTCAGCCGGGTCGATGGTAGGGAACGTCTTGTCGAGCATATCGTAGGTCTTGCCTCCGTAAGTAAACGTGCCGTTTTCGTAGTCGACCTTGTCGAGCAGCAAGCGATTGTCCATCTCAAACTCCGGATGACGGCGAATAATCGACGCCTCAAGTTTGAACTGAATAACCGATATAGCCTTGTGCATCTGCGCAATGAGTCGCAATGTCTTCTCGGTATACGTCTTGTCGGCAAATTTCTGCTTGGCGGCAAACATTTCGCACGGGTCGTTAGCGTACGTGTCCATAGCGAAGGTTGCCAACGGCAGCAGATTGATGCTGTAGCCCTCCTCGAGCGTCGTCAGATTGCCGTAGCGCATGCTGATGCGGATTACGTTGGCAATACAACTGTCGTTGCCGGCGGCAGCACCCATCCACAGCAAGTCGTGGTTACCCCACTGAATGTCGACGTTGTGATAGTCGCACAGCGTATCCATAATGATATGCGCACCCGGACCGCGGTCGAAGATATCGCCGACGATGTGCAGCGAGTCGATGGTCAGACGCTGGATGAGGTTACACATTGCCACGATAAACTCGTCGGCACGCCCCGTCGAAATGATGGTTGTTATAATTTTGTTGAAATAGGCTTGCTTGTTGGGGTCGCTCTCCGTTTCGTGGAGCAACTCTTGTATGATATACGAGAAATCGGTAGGCAACGACTTGCGCACCTTCGAGCGCGTATACTTCGACGACACGCTCTGACACACGCGTACAAGCTGATTGAGCGTTGTCATATACCAGTCGTCTATGTCCTTCTCTACATTCTTGACAAGTTGGATTTTCTCTTCCGGATAATATATTAATGTGCAAAGCGACTTCTTTTCGATTTCGCGCAACGAACTGCCGAAAATTTCGTTAACTTTGCGCTTAATCGAGCCGGAAGCGTTCTTCAGCACATGCTGGAAAGCCTCATATTCCCCGTGGATATCGGTCAAGAAGTGCTCGGTGCCTTTCGGCAGATTCAGGATAGCTTCAAGGTTGATGATTTCCGTGCTCGCCGAGGCGATGGTCGGAAACAGTCGCGACAACAGTTGCAAATAGCGCAAATCTTTCTCAATGTCGCATTTATGTATAGAAACCGGACTATTGCTCATAATTAATGGTTTAGTATTGCAAATATAGTGTTTCATTTCGAAGAAAGCAATCTTTCGATACAAAAATTTTCATCCACGCAACTCGGCGACATTTATGGAGTTTTGCGTGAAAAAACAGAAAAAACATCAATTTTGTTAGCAAAAATAAGAATTTAATTAACAAATGATATTATTTTTCAAAATTTTTGATTACATTTGCAGCGTTGAATATAAAAGCATTATTAAAATGAAAGCAAAAGAAGTAATCGACGACTTGCGTCGCCGCTTTCCAAACGAGCCTGAATATCTGCAGGCAGTTGAAGAGGTATTGATGTCGATTGAAGACGTCTACAACGAACACCCTGAATTTGAGCGCTATAACCTCATCGAGCGTCTTTGCATGCCCGACCGCATATTCTCGTTCCGCGTATCGTGGGTCGACGACAAGGGCCGTGTTCAAAACAATATGGGCTATCGCATTCAGCACAACAATGCCATCGGCCCGTACAAAGGCGGTATCCGTTTCCACTCGTCGGTTAACCAATCTATACTTAAATTCCTCGCCTTCGAGCAAACTTTCAAGAACTCGCTCACCACTCTCCCGATGGGCGGCGGTAAAGGCGGTAGCGACTTCAGCCCCAAAGGCAAGTCGGATATGGAAGTGATGCGCTTCTGCCAAGCATTCGTTGCCGAATTGTGGCGTCACATCGGTCCCGACACCGACGTTCCTGCCGGCGACATCGGCGTAGGCGGTCGCGAAGTGGGCTATATGTACGGTATGTACAAGAAGATGGCTCGCGAATTCACCGGAACTTTCACCGGCAAAGGTCTCGAATTCGGCGGCTCACTCGTACGCCCCGAAGCTACCGGCTACGGTAACGTATACTTCCTGCTCAACATGCTCGCAACTCGCGGCATCGACATCAAAGGCAAGAAAGTGGCTATCTCCGGCTCGGGTAACGTGGCTACCTACACCGCCAAGAAGCTCCTTTCGCTCGGCGCCAAGGTCATCACAATGAGCGACTCCAACGGCACAATCTACGTTCCCGAAGGTCTCACCGAAGAGCAACTCGACTTCATCTTCGAACTTAAGAACATCTACCGCGGCCGCATACGCGAATTCGCCGAAAAATACGGTTGCGAATACGTTGAAGGCGGACGTCCTTGGGGCTATCCTTGCGACATCGCCATGCCTTCGGCTACGCAAAACGAACTCGACGGCGACGACGCTCGCACACTCCTTGCCAACGGCTGTTTCGCAGTGTCGGAAGGTGCCAACATGCCCTCGACACCCGACGCCGTTCACGAATTCGTCAACGCTCGCATCCTCTACGCTCCCGGCAAGGCGGCTAACGCAGGCGGCGTTTCGGTTTCGGGCTTGGAAATGGCTCAAAATTCACAAAAACTCAGCTGGACTGCCGAAGAAGTCGACGCCAAACTGCAACGCATTATGGCCGACATCCACACTCAATGCCAAAAATACGGCAAAGAGGCTGACGGCTATACCAACTATGTAAAAGGCGCTAACATCGCCGGCTTTATGAAAGTTGCCAAAGCCATGATGGCTCAAGGTATACTCTAAAAGGCCCGACAAAAGAGATTGATACATAAACGCCAAGAGGCTGCTCCGACACAAAGTCGCGGCAGCCTCTTGACGTTTTGCAAATTTAGTATGAATGATGCAGGTTAGAACCAAAGTCGCCAGCGGTCGCACGAAGTTTTTACCATCTGAGCGGTTGGCGTGCCGGGATAGCGTCGCTTGATGGTTTTCAGGTTGGCAAGCATATACTCCGCCTCGGCGCGAGCAGCATCGCCGGTGAGCATTGCCCTTGCGGCTCTGACCTCTTTATCGAAGATTTTCTCCGCAGCTTGGCGGTCGTTTTCGTCGAAGAGCTCGGGGAAACCGCGCAGAATGTCTTCACCAAACTCGTCGAACGACGGCATGAAAAGCGTGGTGATGCAGCCGTGCCAATACTGCGTCAGTCCCCAGCAATTCACCAAAGAGTTATATCGACCGATGGCATACTTCAGCCTTGCCAGTCCGCGCTCGTCCGACGTTTTGCCACGGCGCATCTGCTTTTCGTAGCCAACCATTTTGCGAGCGAAAAGATATTTTGCTCGCAACGGCGACGCAATAGTATCGAAGTCGTGCCAATAGCCGGGAAAGGCGCAGAACGGGTTGCACCGGAGGTTGCCGTTCTTGTAGACGTTGAGCGTAGCAAGATAATTGTCGGGCACACGGGCAAGATAGTCGGCAGCACGGCTGTAGAGCCCTTCGCGCAGCGCAAGTGTGCCTATCAATTCGTTGATATAGGGAGCATCTATACGGGCATACTTCTTCAGATGTCGATAGAGCGGCGTGTCGGCGGCAAAGGCGCGCATTGCGGCAATGAGTTGCGACGACTCGAGTGAGTTCATCATCCGGAACGATGCATTGCAGTAGTCAATCGGATTAAGCAGCTCGGTGCTTTTGCGAAT
>SFJG01000064.1 GCA_004555955.1 Bacteroidales bacterium
CCAATTTCTCGTAGGTCTGAATGCCTACAGGCAATCGCTTAAGTTCCATAGCTTCCATCGTTAAGGTTTTACGTTTACAAATATACGCAAGTTCTTTGAGTTTTGAAAAACAAACAACGAATTTTTCAAAATATGCCACACCTATTCACCTATCACGTCTCTTTCATTTGCATTTGTCCACAATTTGCATTACTTTTGCAATGTGCAAAGGGGTGCCGAAAGGCTGAGATTATACCCTGAGAACCTGAAGCGGGTAATGCCGCCGGAGGGATTGCCGGACTCTCGACTACAAGTATGCCCCAACTGCACTATAAGTATAGGAGTTTCTATATAGGAGGCATTATGAATTACAAAGTTGTACTAACTATCGCAGGCTCTGACTCGTGTGGAGGCGCAGGCATCCAGGCAGATGTCAAAACGATGTCGGCATTGGGCGTATATGCTGCCACTGCCATCACGGCAGTAACCGCACAAAACACCTGTGGAGTAGCCGCTGTCGAAGGCATTTCGCCGAACGTCGTTGCTGCTCAAATCGATGCGGTCTTTACGGATATGCACCCCGACGCTGTCAAATTAGGTATGCTATTCAGCGAAGAAATCGTCGATGCGGTAGCCGACCGACTTGCGGCACACCGAGCGAACAACGTCGTGCTCGACCCGGTTATGGTATCTACTTCCGGATGCAAACTGATTGCCGACGGAGCTATTGAAGCCGTCAAACGCCGACTATTTCCCCTCGCCGACGTCGTTACTCCCAATCGGCAAGAAGCCGAACTCATTGCCGGTTTCCCTTTGACCGACATCCACAGTTTCGACCAAGCTGCTCGTGTGCTGTTAGACATGGGATGCCGAAACGTGCTCTTCAAAGGCGGACACTTCGACAGCAAATTCATGACCGACCGACTTTACAGCGCCGACGGATGCTTTATGAGCATCGCCGGTAATCGCATCCCAACCACCAACACCCACGGCACCGGTTGTACGCTCTCGTCGGCAATAGCATCCTTCCTGGCATTGGGATGCAATATCGCCGAAGCAGTCGACAAGGCTAAGCAATACGTGCAAGCAGCAATCGAAGCCGGCGCACAAGTTACCATCGGCAATGGTAACGGTCCACTAAACCATTTTTTTAGTCCTAAAAAACTCATAATAAAATGATTACTCTAAAAGTAAACGGCGAAGAGCGCCAATATGACGCCATGCCGACCATCGAACAAGTTATCACCGAACGCGGCGCCGCACTGACCAATGTAGCAGTAGCCGTCGGCGGAAAGATGGTTCCGCGCCCAAATTGGCAAAGCACAGAACTGCACGACGGCGACAACATAATCATTATCAAAGCATCGTATGGCGGATAGGTTCCGACTGATAGCCATCACGCCGGAAGCGACCGAAGCCGACGAGCAGAGACGAGTAGAACTGCTCATCGACTCCGGCTTCGACTTCGTACACATTCGCAAGCCCTACGCCGACGAACGCGCCTTGCGCACCTACCTGGAATCGATTGGCGAGCCCTACAGAGCGCAACTTACGCTACATGACCGCCACGACCTGGCAAGGGAGTACGGCATCGGCGGCATACATCTGAATCGGCGCAATTCCACGCCGCCCGAAGGCTACTGCGGACGCCTTTCGCGCTCGCTGCACAGCATTGACGAACTAACCGAAGCCGACGGCAACGACTACTGCACTCTCAGCCCTATCTACGACAGCATCAGCAAATCGGGATATCGGTCGAGTTTCTCAGCCGACGCGCTTCGACAAGCGCTTACCGACAGGCGAATAAAAGTGCCTGTCATTGCTCTCGGAGGCGTTACGCCCGAGAAAATCGGAGAACTTCAACAACTCGGTTTCGCCGGAGCGGCATTCTTGGGTTATCTCTTTGCCGACGTCGATATTGATGTGCTTAAACAACGAATACGAACAATAAAACAACATCTATAATATGCTACAATTCATCACCCACCCACATCCCGACATAACAATACTCGACGAGATACGCGCCGCAGTGGCAGGCGGCTGTCGCTGGGTGCAACTGCGCATGAAAGACGCACCCGCCGACGACATCATCGCCGTTGCCCGACAAGCCAAGCCCATTTGCGCCGACAACGACTGCATATTCGTCGTCGACGACCACGTCGAGATTGCTAAAGAGTTGCAACTCGACGGCGTTCACCTCGGGCGAAACGACATGGCCCCCGAGGAGGCTCGCGAGATTCTCGGCATGGAAGCCATCATCGGCGTAACCGCCAACACGTTCGACGATGTTGAGCGTGTGCGTCATCTCGACATCGACTACATCGGCGTCGGTCCATTCCGATTTACCACAACGAAAAAGCAACTGAGCCCCGTGCTCGGCATCGAAGGCTACGCCGAAATCGTCCGACGCATGAAAGAGTCGAGCATACGGCTGCCAATCGTGGCTATCGGCGGAATAACCTACGACGACATCGACGAGATTATGGCAACCGGCGTCAACGGCATTGCCATGTCGGGAGCAATCGTAGGCGCTGATGACATCGCGGCAGAAACCGCGCGAATTGTCGACCGCCTGCAACATATCATTGACAAACGATTAAACAACATATAATATGGACAAACTAATCATCGGAGGACGCGAATTTTCGTCGCGCCTATTTGTCGGCACCGGCAAGTTCTCGTCGAACGAACTGATGCTACAAGCCATCCTCGCTTCCGAAAGCGAGATGATAACCGTCGCTATGAAGCGCCTGCATCCCGACGATGCCGCCGGCGACGACATGCTGCAACACATCAACCGCGAGAAGGTGCAGTTTCTGCCCAACACCTCCGGCGCACGCAACGCCGAAGAGGCTGTGCTCGCCGCTCAACTCTCGCGCGAATGCTTCGGCACAAATTTCATAAAACTTGAGATTCACCCCGACCCGCGTTACCTTCTGCCCGACCCCATCGAAACGCTCCGCGCAACCGAGACACTGGCTGCCGACGGATTCGTCGTGCTTCCCTACATCCAAGCCGACCCCGTGCTCTGTAAGCGACTCGAAGAAGCGGGCACGGCAGCCGTAATGCCGCTCGGCGCTCCTATCGGCACCAACAAAGGCTTGAAAACCAAGGAAATGCTCGAAATCATCATCGCACAATCGACCGTACCCGTCGTTGTCGACGCCGGACTGGGCGCGCCCTCGCACGCCGCCGAGGCTATGGAAATGGGCGCCGACGCCGTGCTGGTCAACACCGCTATCGCCGTGGCTCACGACCCTGTCGCTATGGCTCGCGCTTTCCGCCTCGCCACTGAAGCCGGACGCATGGCTTACATCGCCGGTCTCGGGCAAATCAGCGACTGTGCTCAAGCAAGTAGCCCGTTAACCTCATTCTTAAACGACTAATATAACAAACTCACATTCAATTCTATGGGAATCAAAGACATTAACATCAACTCATATCCCGGCTCGGAGAAAATCTACGTCGACGGAACGCTTTTCCCCATCAAAGTCGGCATGCGCAAAATCAACCTTACCCCGACAGTAACAATCGTCGACGGCGAGAAAGTGTTCTCCGACAACGGATACGTCGTTGTCAACGACACTAGCGGCGTCTACACCGACCCGAACGTCGAAACCGACATCAACAAAGGCTTGCCACGCGTCCGTGAGCAATGGATTGCCGACCGCGGCGACGTCGAAACGCTCGACGGCATTTCGTCGGACTACGGTCGCATGCGTCTCGCCGACAAGAGCCTTGACGAAATCCGTTTTGCCACTCGTCACAACCCGAAGCGCGCCCTTCCGGGCAAGAACATCACTCAAATGGCATACGCTCGCGCCGGCGTCGTTACCGCCGAAATGGAATACGTGGCTATCCGCGAAAACCTCAACAACAAACAACTCGGCATCGATTCCTACATCACTCCCGAATTTGTGCGCCAAGAAGTGGCTGCCGGACGTGCGATTATCCCCGCCAACATCAACCACCCCGAAGCCGAACCGATGATTATCGGCAAAGCGTTTGCCGTAAAACTCAACACTAACATCGGCAACAGTGCGCTCTCGTCGGGCATCAAAGAGGAAGTCGACAAAGCCATTTGGAGTTGCTACTGGGGCGGCGACACGCTTATGGACCTTTCGACAGGCAAAAACATCCACGAAACACGCGAATGGATTATCCGCAACTGCCCCGTTCCCGTTGGCACTGTCCCCATCTACCAAGCCCTCGAGAAAGTCGACGGCAACGTTGCCAAACTTACTTGGGAAATCTATCGCGACACGCTCATCGAACAGTGCGAACAAGGCGTCGACTACTTCACCATCCACGCCGGAGTGCTTCGCGAACATGCCGAACTCATCGGCTCGCGCCTGACAGGTTGCGTTTCTCGCGGCGGAAGCATTATGACCGAATGGTGCGTAATCCACGACCAAGAGAGTTTCCTTTACACCCACTTCGACGAAATTTGCGAAATTCTGGCGCAATTCGACGTTGCCGTATCGCTCGGCGACGGTATGCGTCCGGGCTCTATCCACGACGCTAACGACCGCGCTCAATTCCTCGAACTCGACGTGCTCGGCGAACTGACCGAACGCGCTTGGAAGCATAACGTGCAAGTCATCATCGAAGGTCCGGGCCACATCCCCTTGCACAAAGTCAAAGAGAACGTCGACCGCGAAGCCAAAGCATGCCACGAGGCTCCGTTCTACACCCTCGGCCCGTTGACCACCGACATCGCTCCCGGCTACGACCACATCACATCGGCTATCGGCGCCGCTCACATCGCTTGGTGGGGCACGGCGATGATTTGCTACGTCACCCCCAAAGAACACCTCAGCCTGCCCGACCGCGAAGACGTCCGCAACGGCGTGATTGCTTATAAGATTGCAGCGCACGCTGCCGACTTGGCTAAAGGTCTCCCCGGTGCTCAAGTGCGCGACGATGCTATGAGCAAGGCTCGCTTCGAATTCCGATGGAAAGACCAATTCAACCTTTCGCTCGACCCGGCTCGCGCTCGACAATACTACATCGAGAGTCGTGGCAAAGACGACAAATTCTGCACAATGTGCGGACCGAACTTCTGCGCAATGCGCATTTCGCAGAAAATCTGCAAAGAGTTAAACGATTAAGTCATTTTGTAACAAATGTTTTCTGACGAATTAGAACATATCAGTTGGGACGATACTACATCGCGGATTGCCTCGAAAACGCACCGCGATGTAGAATTCGCGCTCTCCAAACCGACGCTCAACGTCGACGACTTTATGGCGCTCATCTCGCCTGCCGCAGAGCCTTATCTCGAGCAGATGGCTCAACTGTCGATGAAGTACACTCAAGAGCGTTTCGGTAAAGTCATCAGCATGTACATCCCGCTCTACCTGAGCAATGCATGCACTAACTTCTGCGTCTACTGCGGCTTTAACCACAACAACAAGTTTACCCGAACCACTCTCAACGACGAGCAAATAGCCGCCGAATGCCGTGCCATCAGAGAACTCGGCCCCTTCGAAAACCTGCTGATTGTTACCGGCGAAGCCCCGGCGATTGCCGGCGTCGACTATCTCGAAAATGCACTTCACATCGCTCGCCCTTACTTCAACAACCTGTCGATTGAAGTGATGCCGCTCAAAGCCGACGACTATCTGCGACTAACACACGCAGGGCTTAACGGCGTGGTGTGCTTTCAGGAGACTTACCACAAAGACCGCTACAAACTGTACCATCCGAAGGGAATGAAGTCGATTTTCGAATGGCGCCTGAACGGGTTCGACCGCATGGGACAAGCCGGCGTCCACAAAATCGGCATGGGTGTGCTCATTGGTCTTGAAGACTGGCGCACCGACATCACCATGATGGCTTACCACCTCCGATACTTGCAAAAGCACTATTGGAGGACTCGCTATTCGGTCAACTTCCCGCGAATGCGCCCTTCCGAGAGCGGTTTTCAACCGAACGTGACAATGACCGACCGACAACTGGCGCAAGTGACTTTCGCTTTCCGCATTTTCGACCACGACGTCGACATTTCATATTCGACGCGCGAGAATCCGCGACTGCGTGAAAATATGATGAAACTGGGCGTTACGTCGATGAGCGCCGGAAGTCGCACCGAGCCTGGTGGCTACACTCACGCTCGCGAAGCCCTCGAGCAATTCCACGTCAGCGACGAACGCTCACCGATTGACGTGGCTAACGACATTCGCTCGCTCGGCTACGAACCCGTCTGGAAAGATTGGGATAAAGTGTTCGATTAAGATTTAATTTCTGTAGAAAATCGACGTCGGTGTGTGCATCATGCCGACGTCGTTATTTTTTCTCCCCGGAGGTATTATTTGCAAAATTTTTGGTAGTTGCGCTCCACCTCGACGACATAGTTAACCGTCTGACGTCCACGGAAGTAACCATACTTACACACCTCGTCGTTATAGTATTCCGGGTTGGCTTTCATCAGCAGGGCATCGCTAACGTTGGCATACCACACTTGTGGATTTTTGCCATATTTCTTTGCCAAAGCGATGGCATCGAAGATGTGCGCAATGCCGCTATTGTATGCCGCAAGCACAAAACGCTGACGCTCAACAGGGTCGCTTACATATTTGACAAGCATCTTATCGAGGTCGACAATCGAGCGCGCGGCGGCATTAATACATGCCTGCGGGTCGACGATTTGGTCGCCTTCGAGCCCGTAACGGCGCGCCGTGCCGGGCATCATCTGCATTATGCCGCGTGCGCCTGCCCACGACACCGCATTGGGGTCGAACTTCGACTCGACATAGCCTTGTGCGGCAAGCAGACGCCAATCCCAACCGATGAGTTTCGCCGCTTCTTTGAAGTAGGCGTCGAACGGAGATATTTCGCCCCGACGATGGCTGTACTTATACTCGACTGCCTTGGTCATTCGCGACGTGTAGTAATGGTCGTAACGATTTCGCTCATACGCCTTGGCAGCATCTGTGCCTGCCCATGCGTTAATACTGTCGGCAAGCCAACTATTGGTCAAACTCACCGCCCACGCCGAACGCTGCGGAAAACTCACCTCCAAGCGTATATCGATGTTCGGGAAATAGGAATGGTCGAGTTGGGCGATGTCGCTGTCGACGATTGTCAATGGAATTTCGCCGCCGGCAACCATCTCTATCAAGTCTTCCGACATCAGCGTATCGCGAGCGATGGTATGGATGTTGATACCGCCCCCGACTTCGTTATTGAGGTTGCGCAGACGCGACTCGTATTTCGAATCTTTCTCGACGTAGACATCTTTGCCGACGAGTTGCGTAACGTCGGAAATTGCCGCCTTGCCTTTTTCGAGCGGCTGTATCAGCACCTGAGTGGTAACATTTTCGGGACCGCAACTGAGCACGCGCGACTTATATTCTGCGGTGATTGGCACGTTGTAGGCGGCAACATCGATACGCGCCGAGTCGAGTTCTTCGAGCAACGCCGACAGGCTCCGAAACACTTCAAACCGCACGGCAATGTGCTTGTCTGCGGCAAAACGATTCATCATGTCGTAGTTGTAGCCCATCAAGTCGCCTTTATAGAGGAAATAAGATGTAGGGCTGTAGAGCGTGCCCACGACGATTGTGTCGGGAAGGTTGTGGCAGATGCTGTCGGTTTGCGTTGCATCGGTGCTGCGTCGACACGACGTCGACAAAACAACCGTCGCAACGAAGAAAACCAGCATTATGTCGACAAGACGCCGCATCAGTTGATGTTTTAATATTCAAATGTTCCGAATTCCGACTTGATGGTAAGTCGGTTCGCCGGAGCGTCTGCCACGCGACCAATCACGCGCGCTTCGATGCCGAAACTTTCTGAAATCTCTATGATTCGCGCTGCATGCTCCTCGGCAACGTAGAACTCCATACGGTGCCCCATATTGAACACCTTGTACATTTCGCTCCAGTCTGTGCCTGATTGCTCTTTAATGATTCTGAACAGCGGGGGTATCGGGAACAGATTGTCTTTAACAACGTGCTTATTCTCAACGAAGTGCATCACCTTGGTCTGCGCACCGCCCGAACAATGCACCATGCCGTGGATGTCGGCGCGCATCTCGTCGAGCACGCGGCGAACCACCGGCGCATAGGTACGTGTCGGCGACAGTACCAACTTTCCGGCGGTCATCCCCACCTCGTCAATCCAATCCGTCAGGCGCAAGCCGCCCGAGTAGACAAGGTCGGCGGGAACGCCGTGGTCGTATGTTTCGGGATATTTTTCAGCAAGATATTTTGCAAACACGTCGTGGCGCGCCGAGGTCAAGCCGTTGCTGCCCATGCCGCCATTATATTCGTCTTCGTAGGTCGCTTTGCCCGACGACGACAGTCCGACAATGACATCGCCGGCTGAAATGTTGGCGTTGTTTATCACGTCCGCTCTACGCATTCGGCACGTAACCGTGCTGTCGACGATGATGGTGCGCACCAGGTCGCCTACGTCGGCGGTCTCGCCGCCGGTGCTGTAGATGCCGACGCCCATCGACCGAAGTTGCTCAAGCAATTCTTCAGTGCCGTTGATTATGGCGGCTATAACCTCGCCTGGCACGAGCATCTTGTTGCGACCGATGGTCGACGAAAGCAATATGCCGTCGGTTGCGCCCACGCACAACAGGTCGTCGATATTCATTATCAGCGAATCTTGAGCAATGCCTTTCCACACGCTCATGTCGCCTGTCTCTTTCCAATAGGCATAAGCCAACGACGATTTGGTGCCTGCTCCGTCGGCATGCATGATGTTGCAATAGTCGGGGTCGCCGCCGATAATGTCGGGAATTATCTTACAAAAAGCCTTCGGAAAAAGACCTTTATCTACGTTGCGGATGGCGTTGTGCACATCCTCTTTCGATGCCGAAACGCCTCGCAAATCGTACCTCTGTTTATCCATTTCGTTAGTTGTTATGGTTATATCAAGTAGAAGAATATCGTTGTTGCTACCGCTACCATCAGGAGGCTGTCGATGCGGTCGAGTATGCCGCCGTGGCCCGGCATGATGTTGCTACTGTCTTTCACTCCGGCATTGCGCTTGATGAGCGATTCTACCAAGTCGCCCCACGTCGAAAATACGCTTACTACTATCGCATACGCCGTCCAAGCGACAAGACCCATCGCTCCGAAATAGTCGGCAAAATAGACGTTTAACACTATGCCGGCTATTATGGCAAACAACAAGCCGCCGAAGAATCCTTCCCACGACTTTTTCGGCGAAATGCGCTCGAACAATCGGTGACGGCCTATCATCGAGCCTACGCAATATGCGCCGGTGTCGTTTATCCATATAAATATAAGCCCCGCCAAAAGCAACTGAGGCGTGGCTATATCGTAACATAAAACATTCAATAAAGTCATCGGCAACGCAACGTAGACTTGCGTCATTGCCGACGCTGCTAGCGTCTTATGCCCATCTGCATCATGCAGATACAACTGCGCAACCATCCGTATCAGCAAATACGGAAGGTAGACGAGCAACGGATGCACCGACAACTGACTATCATATCCGAGGAATACGGCAAGAAACATCAAGCTCCCACCTACGGCGTCGAGCAACGACATCGGGGTAATGTACTTGCCTCCCGTCAGCAACTTGTGACACTCTATCACGCCTATGGCTGTGAGCGCCGTAAACACACATGCAAACGCCGCACCGCCGCACACGATTGCACCTACTATAAGTAACACATAAACCAGCCCGGAAGCCGTACGTATTGCTATCTTCTTCACAAGTTCTTAAAATTTTTCTACAAAAATACCTTTTTTCCGCTAATCAGCATAATTTTTATGCACAAAATTTCCCATCGTGACGTTTTTTGATAAATTCAACAAAACTTTTTGCTTTTATTTTCGTTGAATTATTTGATTGAAAAGAAATAATTATTAGCTTTGCTTTCAAAAGAGGAGGATATATTATGGGAACATCTACAATTCACAAAGAGGTGGTAAGAATGGAAGTCTCGAACTTGTCGGACCTAAAGTTTCTTAAGGAACTTGCCAATCGAATGGGATGGTCGTTCGAACATGAACGTCGTTCAGGACTCGATGACGCCATTGATGACCTTAAAGCAGGTCGTATACATAAAGCAAAGGACGTAGACGACTTGATGGCACAACTTATGCAATAAGTCAAGAATAATGTACGAAATTGAATACACAACACAATTCCGACGTTCATTCAAAAAGTGCATTAAGCGCGGACTTGACCCGAACGTGTTCAAACAAGCTATCAGTATATTGTAGTCATCGGGTGTCCTCCCTACTAAATATAAACCACATAAGTTATCGGGCAAATATGCAGGGTTCTGGGAATGCCACCTTCAACCTGACTGGCTACTAATATGGTTGCAAGATGACAAACGTTTAGTTTTGCAACTCATCGACACAGGCTCGCATTCTGACTTGTTCTAAAATAATACAACTGTTGGTCGGGTATTCTTTTCTTGACCAATTTTTTTGACCGTTTTTTCACACGGTCTCGCCGATTCTCCGTTGGGTGGCCGTCCACGACTGCTCGTGCCAACGAGAGCAGAGTTGAGCTTGTTCCGGCTATGCCGAGTGCAGCCGATATTATGCAACACCGCACCGATGGCATAGATGGCATAGATGCCTTCGATACATTGTACATCGGTTGTGAAAAGTTTCCTTTCAAGGATCTAATGCCTTACACAGCAAGTAGAGTGATGTGAAACAAAAAGTGGAACGATTATTCGCTCCATTTCTCAATTCGTTCTTGAATTATCGATTTTGGCAACCGAGAATTGTGTTTCATCAATTCTTGTAATTTGGTTACAGCATCTTGAGGCGTTATTATTTCACATTCTACTAAATGGTCGAAAATAAAAATTATGCCTTTAACTGTTACATTTGATTCAATCGCTTTCTTGCGTAACTGACCATCGCCTGTTAGTAATGTATATCTGTTCTTTTTAGCGTAATTCCACACAGCACAATCAGGAATAGAAACATTACCACCTGCTTTACTCTGCAACTCAATAATCTCAAGCAATTCATCAGCCTCAAAAGATTGAACATTAAGTTTTCCGTTCTTGATAAATTTACTAATAGCATTGAATTGCTCTTCATCGGTCAATTCATTGATTACAAAGTCCACTGTATGCACCTTTATAGGTAATTCAAAGAATTGGTCCAACAACCCGATAGAATGAAGATCGATGAATATATTCGTGTCATTTACTACTATTTCCATTCTAAA
>SFJG01000065.1 GCA_004555955.1 Bacteroidales bacterium
CCAACTGGCATGGCGGCGCCGTCTATGTAACAACCGATAATGCGTCAATAAACGGCTATTCAAAGTTTACAATCAATGGCAATCCCACATTTATAGGCAATCATTGTGGTTTTACCGGTGGTGCTGTTGCTATAAACAACGGCAGTCAATTGGTCATCAACGGTGAAGCAAAATTTCAAAAGAACTACACCACAGGAACAGCGGCCTATAATGATAAAGGAGAGATAATAAGGTACGATGGTGGTGGAGCTTTAGGCATTATGGGACAAGCGCATGTAACAATCAATAAAGGCATTTTCGAAGGCAACTATCACCTACCCGACAACTCAGCCCACGGCCGTGGCGGTGCAATTATGGTTTGGGATGCCGGCACCGGAACTTCGGATTATAGTCTGCAAATCAACGAAGCCACATTTACAGGCAATAAATCACGCTGCGGCGGTGGCGCGCTGTTCTTTATGAGCAATTCAAAGGATGCGAACAAGGTACAAAAATCATATATCAAAAAAGCAACATTCCGCGACAATGTCAGCGGTACAGGCGGTGCTATCGGCTTTGATGGTTATAGTGATGGCGGTTTTCAAAATATTCAAGTGACATTGGAAAACAATGTAAGTGGTTTGATTCGCAACAACATAGCCAATCAACGCCGAAATATGGACTTCACACCCGATGGAACCGACACGACCATAAAGACCGACGACGGTAAACTGAATAAGACAGGCCACACACTTGAATTTTGGAATGAAAGTGCTCGTAGCACCGGTTGGGGCGGCGGTATAGCTTTGACCTATTATGGACGACTCTCTTTCGACTCATCAAACAATCGATTCGGTATCTATAACAACATTGCCCAACGTGGCGGCGATGACATATTGAACGACGGGAACACCGGGACAAGCGTAACTCTGCCAAACCTTTGGAGTAGTAGTACAGCAAACCTCGACGGACTCAACTTGCCGACCGAATTGAAAAAGAATCTGCGCTGGATGCAAGATTTTCCGCTTGATGAAAAAAATTATTCTGAGGCATTTACAATTAAAGGAGGCTTGGCGGTTTGCCCCGGTCGCTACAGAGACCTATTGGCGGTAAAAAGTGACAAACTCAAAGATATGATTATCGTAAATGGCACATACACGGGTTATGTAGCTGTTGCGCTCGGCTATCAATTCGTATATGCTAACATCACTAAGAAAGGACTCAGACGCGGTGAAACGGCAATCTTTACCCTCCATAACAACGAAAACGGCTCAGGCACACCTTATATGACATTGGCATTTACCAACACCGTCGGTGACGAAAACACGGTTCTGAAAAAAACTGTGGCTCTTACACCCGGTTATTGGACTGTCAAAGAAACGAATTGGTCATACACCTATAAGAATACGACTCCATCTTCAGTAACAAAAAATATTCAATTCAGCACTGAAGACACATTTGAATTTACAAATGCGAAGAAATCAGAAAGCGAAGTAAGTCCAAACGCTGAAAGTTATATACAAAACAAATTTTAACCTAATCTATTCAATTTGAGGAAGAGACTGCCCGTGATGAGTAGTCTCTTCCGTTATTTTACGCAGTATGCGTGAATTATTTCAGAGCATCGATTGCGGCAGCGGCTTTGTCAATGCTTTCTTGATTGTTTGCATCTATGCCGTATTTCTCCGCCGGAGGTATTACCAGTACAATTCCCGACTGTAAATTGTTCGGGTCTTTGATTTTTTCACGGTTTTCTTGATATATGTAAATCCAGAAATGATAATCGCCATAATAACGACGTGCCAAGTCGCAAAGAGTTGTTGATGCTTTGACTTTGCAAGTTACAGGCTTCGCTTCCGGTTCTTTTTCGGGTTCAACGACCTTTGCTTCGTCGGCATCTTGTGCCGAAACAGTATCGACAGCATGCGGCTTAATCGGATAGATTGTATCGATGACGACCGTATCGTCGGCCACGGAAGGAATTTGCGTATCAACGACCACATTTTGCTCTTGCGTTGTCGGTAGAATACCGAAATATGCTAACGCAAAATACGCAATCACAGCCACGACAATACCGCAAACAATGCCATATACAAACAGTTGCCAACGTGGCTTGCTCGACGAGGAGTCGTCATCATATCCGTATTCGGCATCATAGTCGGGAGTAGCAGTGTTGGTAGTGTTGGCATCGCTGTCGGCCTCCTTAATTGTTTCGTCGGTCGAGGGTTCTTCTGTTACAGCAACAGACACCTCCGACGGTTGCAGCCTATCCTCTTCAGGAATTGGCGGCGGTAGCACATCCGGCTCATCGACTTGCGGCCCATCGATTGAAATATCTTCAGGTTGCGACTCTTCCGGTTGCGCCTCGTCGGTCTCCGGTTCGTCGGCAGGCAATGGCGGAAGTTCATCTTCCGACTCTTCTGTAGTCGGTTGCACAGGCTCAGTCGGCTGTGCAGTCTCTTGTTCCGCCTCGCCGAACAACTCTTCGTCGAAATCATCATCAAGTTCTATCGGCTCAAAGCAATCGAATGCGGAATTAAGTTCGTCGGCGAAACTATTATCAATTTCGAAAACTACCTCGCCGCCAATTTGGCGAAACGTGCCCAATCCTTTGACAAGGAAATCGTTACCGCTCGTAAGCTTTTCCACTCCAAGCGCCAACAGTTCACGAAGAAACGAATCGCATAAAGCCTCGGTGGTTCCGGTCGATTTTGCCAACAAAGCGACCAAGTCGGCAAAAACTACAACTTCATTTGCCATCCGCTCCTCCTTTCTCTGCAATTTTCGATTTCAATATAGCACTCGGCTCGAAGTGTAACATCACGCGAGGCGGCATAAGCATACGGCGGTTTGTCGTAGCGTCAACCTCTATATGCTCATCCTCTTTCCGCGGCACGAAATTGCCGAATCCGGGCAGAGCGACAGTTTGATTCTCTCCACAACAACTACGCACCGTTGCGGCAAAGCCTTCAAGCAGAGCCTTGACATCGTCGACGTCTCTATTCAATCGATTTGCTAACTCGTTTGACAAGTCGGTTTTACTCATAATATCATTTCAATACATTCCGAGCTACAAAGATACGCTTTTTGGCGGAAAATTCAAAAGCCCGAAAAAAGAGCCTGCGTTAAAACAGGCTCTAAAAGTTGTATCGACTATCGAATAATAATTTTGAGAGTAGCGACATCCGCCGTTTCGGTAACGGCTTTTACCACATAAATTCCGGGGAGAAACAAATTGGTCGACAACTCGCTTCCGAGCGCCGAAGCGGCAAGCGCCCCTAATGCGTTGAATACCTCGATTTGCGCACATTCGGCACCCGTAACTCTTATTACATTATTATAATATACGATTCCGACTTTGCTATTTGTTTTTGCCACGTCGTCGACGCCGCTTTCCGCCGCCTTGGTTGCAGTTCCGTTCAACGCAATTGTACGAGTAGCGATGTCGTCCGACTCCACTTTAAGCCTTGCCGAATGCTGTCCTGCGTCGGTGGGGTTGTAGACAACAGTCACCGACGTTTCGCCGGCTTTGCGGTCTATCGTATTTCTATCGATTGTAAAAAATCGCGCATCGTCGCCGGCTATAGACAAGCGCATATTGCCGTAGAGGTCGCCGCCATTGACAGTCAACTGCGCCGACACCGGAGTCGAGCATTCCGTTGCCAAATCGACCGATTCGGTCGAAGTGTTTATCCACGGCGCGGATTCGCCTGCGTAGAACAAATCCCACACTTGGTCGGTCCACGTATTGTATTGGTTACGATAGTCGAGTATCTGATTGCCCTCTACAGCAAGGTTGTAGAAAAGGATAAAGTGAATCGGCTTCACCGGAGCTGTCGTCCATGCGGCAAAACGCATATTGTTGTCAATTGTCGTACCGCTCTTGTACGGGCTGAACACGTTTTTGAACGTAACGTTGGTTATCGAACCTTCGCCCGACATGTCGCCCTTGATTGAGCCGAACACAAAATCGTCGATGAAGCACATACCGATAAGACGCTCTGCGTGATAGACATATATATCTTCGTAGTGAATATCGCTGAAATACGTACTGCTGAGCGAGCAGATATTCATGGCAGCGCAATAGTCGAACTTCGTATGATTAGCGCCGTAGCCGTCGTCGTGTTGGAAAAGTATGTAGCAATCGTCGAAACGAATATCCGAGTAGTAGCAATTGGTTTCGGCTCCGATACCGAGACCGCAATTACAGTCGTTCCACGTCTGGATATAGCGGAAACGCAAGTTTTTGTTCGGCATTTTTTCCGATGTCACACCTTTCTGGTTACCCTTGACGGCGATTGCATCGTCGGCAGAGTGGATAAACATATTCTCGAACGTGCTGTTTGACGTGTTTGCCACATCGAGTCCGTCGGACGACACGCAACGCGTCGATACAATGTTGATATTCTTGAAATGCACGTTGTAGCAGTTGCTAACGCAAGTTGTCCAGCACTGCGCACGGTGTCCGTGGAATGTCAAGCCTCCGACGTCAACCGGACCGCCCGACCAATCCACGCTCAAAAGGATGTTTTGTTGGTTGGTTGCCACCAATCCCCTACCGGAAATCTTGGCGCCGTTACCGCCGCTCACACGAAGTATGCCGTTGAGAACGGCACCCGACGCCACATAGACTTTTGTGTCGTCCTTAATTTCAAGCATACCGTTATCATAACTACTATATAAATTATGGTATCCGGGTGCGAAATAGTGAGTTTTCGAAGCCTCGTCATAGACGTAACCGTTCGTAGCAAGTTTCGGGTCGCTATGGTCGATGCTGCTCGGGAACATATGAATAAAACCGCCGTGGTAGTCTTCGTCGTAGACAATCGTCATCTTTTGGTCTGCCTTTCGAGTCTTAAAACTGATGCAATTGCCTTCGCGCACCACATCGTAGATGTCCAAATCGTGCGGGAGAATTCTAAACGTCGTAAACCCTTGATCTCTGACCACGTCAATACAAACTTCTTCGCCGTTTTCAAATTCGAACATAGTGAAGTTTACCGCGCTGTTCCAGAAATTCACGTCAGAATATGTCGGTGCATAGTGTCCGTTGACGGCAACGTTAAATTTACGAGTCGCATCGCCGTTATAAGCATATCCCGACGGCACGGCGTGAGTTATCACCTTATCATCGGCATAGTTTTCGCCGTTGACGTTAGCCGTTGAGTAGGTCCACGTTTCGGGTCGGCTAACCGTAGCCATCGCCACCGACACTCTCTCCGACGGCATTTTCCCCTTTGCCTTTACAACAGCATAGGCTTTGCTTCCTACAGGATTTGCCACCCATCGCGCTGTCCAATCATTGCCGTAGTGGAAAAACTGAATGCGTTGCTCACCCTCGTAAGACGTATGAATATATAGATTCTCGGTAGGTTCCGAGCAAGTTACCTTTATGTTTTTGTTGTTAGCCTCGGTCACAACCGGCTGCGCCGTTTGGTTGGTCAACACGCCGTTGACAACCGGTCCGGAAATGCTTGCCGAGGATTCGTAGCCGCCCATGAATACGCAATTTGTAACGGTGGCATTCTGCGTGCCGCCAAGAATACCACCTACGTTCGTCCCGCCGATATAGCATTCGCAATAGCAATCAACAATATTGGTCGCGGACTGAGTCATTTCGCCAACGATTCCGCCGACTTTCGACGTCGAACTTTTCACAGAGCCGTAAGATGCGCAGTTATAGATGTCAGCTTTTACGCCGTCGGGCTTTTTTGTATTGCTATACCCTATTATGCCGCCCACGCAGTCGCCTGTGCCGCTGATATTGCCGATAAAAAAGCAATCCGCCACATAACTCGGACCCACTTCCTGGTGCCCGACAATACCGCCGACGTGGTCGTAGCCCTTGATAACACAGTTGGTCGCCGAACAGTCGATGATTTCACCCGACGACACACCGGCAATACCGCCGGTGCATCCTTTGGCTGATATAAACGTATTCTTGACATGACAATTGCGAATCGTACCGCCATGCTCTTGCCAGTTGCCGTTAGTCGACACAAGAATCCCCGACCACAAACCAGCTGCTATTACGGCTTGGTCGACTGTCAGGTTGCGGATTTCTCCGGGATAGTTCACCCTGGCAAACAGTCCGGCTCCGTCGTTATTAGTACTGATATAAAGCCCGGCAATAGTGTGACCGTCGCCGTCGAACACGCCTTTGAAGGTGCTTATCGGAGTCCACTCTCTCCCATATATGGCAATGTCGTTCGTCATGCGGAAGTGCACGTCTGTCTGATTGGTATAATCGGAAACGTGTATTAAATCTTCTACTGTTTGGACTTTATAGGGATTCTCTGCAGTACCCTTACCTCTATAAACCCAAGCCGAAGAACTCAAAGATGTTAAAAACAACAACGTAAATAATAAAAAAGTCTTTTTCATCGTATTGGTATTTCTTGTATATCAATTGCAAAAATAAACAAATAATTTCGAATACAAAGAAAAAGAAAGATGCTTCGGCGAACCGAAAGCATCCTCCTTAAAAGTGACCCCGACAGGATTCAAACCTGTAACCTTCTGATCCGTAGTCAGATGCTCTATTCAGTTGAGCCACGGGGCCTTTTGCTTTTGCGACTGCAAAGATAATACGATTATTTGAATTACAAAAATCTTTTGCCATTTTTTTGACCATATTCTTCAGTTTTCCGGCAATTTTTTTAATTTTTCTTGGCATTTTGGCTTTTCCCGACAGCACTCGTAGTGAAATCGGTCATCATAACACTCTCCACGCTCTATCATCAGCGCCGAAAAACAGACAAATTCAGTCGCTTTTTGACACAAAACTGCCAAAAAACATATTTTTTTGACATTTATTCTCGAAAAATTTAATCATATTGAAAAATTTAATTACTTTTGCAACAGTTTATGTGTTATTAATAAAAACCGAAATTCTATGAAAAGTAGATTATTATTGCTCATAACGTGCCTGTTGATAGGTATCGGAGCAAAAGCGCAAACGGCACAGATTCGTGGTAGTGTCGTTACAGAAACCGACGGAGAGCCAATTATTGGCGCAACGGTTATGGTAAAAGGTACAAAAATCGGTACGACAACCGATGTTAACGGCGAATTTTCAATCACCGGAGTTCCCGCAAATGCAAAAACATTAACGGTAACTTACGTAGGAATGAAGAAAGCGGAAGTGCAAATTGCACCGAATGTGAAGGTTGAAATGCAATCTGCAATTGAAGAGCTCGACGAGCTTATGGTTGTTGCTTACGGTACTGCCAAAAAGAGCAGTTATGCCGGTTCGGCATCGCTCGTGAGAGCAGATGCTATCAAAGATGTCCCGTCGACAACATTTGAGAATGCACTGAACGGCAAAGTTGCCGGCTTGCAACTCACAAACAATTCCGGTCAGGCAGGTTCCGCTCCGGCAATACGCATCAGAGGTATCGGCTCAATGAATGCCGGCAACGAACCGCTATACGTTATCGACGGCGTACCCGTTTCGTCGGGTAACATCGGACAAATGGACGGCGAGATTTATTCGACAAACAACATTATGAACTCGCTCAACCCCGATGACATCGAATCGATTTCGGTGTTAAAAGATGCGGCTGCCTCTTCGCTCTACGGCTCGCGTGCCGCTAACGGTGTTATCCTTATTACCACAAAGAAAGGTACAACAGGTAAACCAAGCATCAACTTCAAGGCAGAAGTCGGATTCACACCGTGCTGGGCTACCGACAACTACGAAACAGCAAGCGTTCAAGACAACGTCAATATGCTCTACACCGTATTCCACGACTATGCCACTAATGGCGAAGGCTGGACTGAAGAAGAAGCGAACGCGTACGCTTTGAAGCAACTCAATAAAAAGTTTAACCAACATGGTTATCAATTCACGACAAACGGCATCGGCGCTCGCGAAAACGTGACTATCGGCGAATACGACAACTCCGGACGTGCCGGAAAATATTACGATTGGGACAAAGCCTACTTCCGTACGGCAACCTATCAAACCTACGACTTGAGCGTAAGTGGCGCAACCGACAAGACCAACTACTACACATCGTTGGCTTACACGAAAGACGAAGGTCGCTTGAAGATTAACAGTTTCAATCGCGTTTCAGGACGCGTCAATTTGAACCAGAAAGTGGGTAAATATTTCGAATTTACCACCAATGCATCGTTTGCAAAGACCGACAAGAGTGGATACAACGACACTCGCAGCACCGGTGCAAACTATTTCATGCAAACTCGCAACCTTCTCTGGGGTCTCTATTGGCCTACCGACTATAAAACCGGCAAGCCGTGGACAAAAAGATACGGCAGTTATGCATACAACGGCATTTACTACGACAACGAATGGGAAAACAGCTCTATCAACACAAAGTTGATGGCTGCCGAAACTCTAACAATCCACATCCTCCCGGGGTTAGACGTTCGTTCGCTGTATTCTTACGACAACACAAACGTCAAGGACCACATCTATTATAGTGCAAATCACTTCTACGGCTCGGCTGACAATGGCAACGTGACCGAATATCGTACGACATACGAAAAGATGGTTTCGTCGACTACGGCTACTTACAACACCACAATCGACAAGCACACGTTCGGCATTATGGCAGGTTTCGAAGCCGAAAAGAACAAAACCGACTATCTGCGTGCAACCGGTACGAATCTTCCCGTCAGCACACTTCATACGATATCGACTGCCGGAACTCTGACATCCGCCGGTTATTCGTGGGGCAACTCAATGGCATCAATCTTGTCGAAAGTCGACTACAACTTCGACGACCGTTACTTCGTTTCGGGTTCGTTCCGTCGCGACGGCTCTTCGCGCTTGAGCGAGGAAGAACGCTGGGGTAACTTCTGGTCGGTTGCCGGTGCATGGAACATTACGAAAGAAAGCTTCTTGACCGATGTTGAATGGCTTAACAACCTTCGCATCCGCGCATCATACGGTGTGAACGGCACATTGCCCTCGAGTAACTACGGCTATATGAGCCTCGTCAACTACACAAATAAATATATGGGCAACCCGGGCGGAACTATCAGCTCGATTGGAAACAATAACCTCTCGTGGGAAACAAGCTACAACACAAACGTAGGTATCGACTTTGCCCTACTCTCCAACCGCTTGCGTGGTACCATAGAATTCTTCAACCGCGATTCGAAAAACCTGCTTCAAGATGTGCCTATTTCACAAGTTACAGGTTTCACATCGACGCTTCAAAACATTGGTCGAATTAACAACCATGGCGTTGAAATTGAAATCGGCGGCGACATAATCACCAAAGGCGACTGGACATGGTCGGCAAACATCAACGCCACATTCTTAAGTTCGAAAGTTAAAGAACTTTACGGCGATGCCGACATCATTTGGTACGACCCGACAGGCGGCGACGACCGCGCACAATACATCTACCGCGAAGGCTCTCCCACATTATCTTTCTACGGATTTGAATGGGCAGGCGTCGACAAAACAAACGGTAAGAGCGTCTACTACGTAAACGACCCCGAAGACCCCAAAGCCGGTGACTTCCTCTACAACGGTCGCGGTGCAACTTACGACTACGACAATGCCAACTACACAATAATCGGCAATGCTACGCCGAAAGTCTACGGAGGTCTAAACACCACCGTTACTTGGAAAGGTCTTTCGTTGGGCTTGGCATTTACTTACAAGATTGGTGGCGAACTCTATGACGGCGCCTACAAAGACGTTGCCGATGACGGTTACTATTGGGAACGCATCCGCGCGGAAAATTATTTCGAGAACTTGTGGACACCCGAAAACCCGAACGGCTCCGAGCCGCAAATCTCCGGTCTTGACCTCACCGACGCTATGGAATATAGCTCGCGCCACATTTTCAACGCAAGTTATTTGCGCTTGAAATCGATGACTCTCGGCTACACCATTCCCTCGTCAATTACATCGAAAGCCTACATCCAAAATGCTCGCTTATTCTTTAGCGGCACAAACTTGCTGACTTTCTCCAAGTACAAAGATGCCGACCCCGAAGTCAATGTATATGGAACGCGCGGTTGGGAAACGCCTCTTGGAAAAACTTTCGTATTCGGTATTGAGTTGAAATTTTAAAATTGAACAGCAATGAAAACAACAAAAATATTATTTGCAGTATTAACTGCATTGGCAATAACATCCTGCGACGATTTTCTCGATATGCAGCCTACCCAATCGGGCAATGCAGAAGGCTCCGTCAAAACGGTAACCGATGCCGAAGTGGCAATCAACGGTATGATGAGCACAATGACATCATCAGCCTACTATGGTCGCAATTTCGTTCTCTACGGCGACACAAAAGGCGGCGATTTGACAATCTACTCCGCAGGTCGTGGTCTTGACGCGCTCTATAGCTTCAACCACGCACCGTCTTACGGTAGTTTTTCCGGCTTTTGGAGCCAAATCTACTACTGCATCCTTCAAGCAAACACGTTGATTAAAAACATCGAAACGCTCCAAGCTGAAGGCACGGAAGAAGATTTCGACTACATTTTGGGTCAAGCATACTCTCTGCGGGCGCTCTATTATTTCGACTTGGTTCGTCTCTACGGTTTGCCATACAACTATAACAAAGATGCTTACGGTGTGCCTAACGTTACCGAACCTATCTCGGCAACCAGTCAACTTAAACGAGCTACCGTAGCTCAAAACTACGACCAAATCGTTTCCGACCTTGAAAAAGGTGCTCAACTTATGAGCGGCGACAAATCGCCAAAACAAGGGTATATGAACTACTACGCCAACTTGGCACTCCAAGCAAAAGTCAACCTCTATATGGAAAACTACGAAGAGGCTTTGACAGCGGCTAAAGAAGTGATTGAAAGCGAAAAGTATTCGCTCTACAAGAATGACGATTGGGCAAACTCATGGAGTCAACAATTCGGCTCAGAGTCGATTTTCGAGCTCGGTATAACCGTAGAGGAATCCGACCTTGGCTCAGGTTCGCTCGGCTACTACTTGATGCAATATGGACAATTGAAGAATGCACAAGGATGGTTCCTTGCCAGCGATTATTTCCTCGACCGATTGGGTCAAGACCCGACCGACGTACGCTGGGCGGTTATGGACAACGACGAAAGCTGGGTTGATACCGGCATTGAGCGCAAAGGCGCTTGCTATAAATACATCGGCGGCACAGACCTTGAAGGCGACGGCAAGGCAACAATTACTGCAGTCAACATCAAAATCATCCGTCTCTCGGAAGTTTACCTCATTGCTGCAGAAGCTGCTCTTCATAGCGCTGCCGGAGCATCGGTGGCAGCCGACTATCTCAACGAAATCCGCAAACGTTCGCCCGGTCTTGAGCCTGCCACGGCGGCTACTATCACCGACGATATGATTCTCGACGAGCGCAGCAAGGAACTATTCGCCGAAGGTCAACGCTTCTTCGATATGATTCGATTGAACCGCACCATTGAATTCAACGACGACTTCCAAAGCGTTCCCGTGAGCGACCGTCCGAAGACAATCGACAGAACTTTCTACAAAATTGTCTTGCCTATTTCACAAGACGAAATCAACGCTAACCCGGCAATCGCCGACCAACAGAATCCGGGATATTAATAATTTGAAAACAACTATCCAAACGGAGGTTACTTAAGGCACATCGCCAAAGTTACCTCCGTTTTATATAAGAGCGCGTTCCTTAAATTTTTGGGGTCGTAGAGGTCGTAGCCTTGAGTCGATTTTGATTACTTGCTGAAAGGAGCATACTACTGTATGTGACTG
>SFJG01000066.1 GCA_004555955.1 Bacteroidales bacterium
CTCGCTGTGACTTTCAAAATCTGCTCAAAAATATCCGCCTCTACAACCCAAAAAATTTAAGGAACGCGCTCTAAGGTACGAGTCAAGAGGAAAGTTTGTTTTTTTGAAAAAAAATTTTTTTCGTAGACAATAAAAGTGATGTGGCAAGTCGGAAATAGGCTTGCCACATCATATTATCTCTTATTTTACGTCTAAAAGGATGTCATCCATGCTCTTTTCGGCTTTCTGCAGGAAATTATGCAACGCCTCTTCGCGCTTACGACTCTGCTCGAGTGTGTCGTAGTACATCTTAGCATACTGAAAAGCCACAAGAGCAAGATACTCATCCTCGTTACGTCCCGGCTGAGTGATTTTGAATTGATTCCAAAGGCTATTAAGTTCAGCCTCGACTTTTTTAAGATAAGCCTCATCACGCCGATTTATAAAGGTAATAATCTTTTTATCGGCGATTTTAAGAGTTATTCGTTGTTTGTTGTGGTCCATTATCTTGCAAGGATTAAAGCAGCTTGTGGAGCAGCTTCGATTTTCCCGCCTTTGCTTTCGCCGAGACCGTCTTTATCGAGACGTCCGTCGGCAGCAATGATAGTCCATTTACCCTTAGGCACGTTAACAGTCTGCGGTTTGTCGGAGCCGTTGAACACGACTTTTATCTCCTCCCACTCGTCGCCACCGGCGTGGTTTTTGATAGAGTACGACACGAGATTGTCGACTTTCACCTTATCAAATACGATGTTTTTAGCCACTTCTTCGGCGCTGCCCAAGCGGAATGCCGGATGTGCTTTTCGAAGAGCGATGAGGTTGCAATAGTAGTTGAATTGCTCGATGTTGTCGGCTTTGAGGTTCCAATCGATTGCATTAACATCGTCGGGTGACTTGAAAGTGTTGTGGACACCTTTTTTGTCGCGGAAGATTTCTTCGCCGGCAAACATAAACGGCGTGCCCTGCGAGGTAAAGACGATGGTTTGTGCCAAACGAGCCACGCGCATACGCACCGAGTCGGTTGCTTCGGGCATCGACTTGCGGAGTTTGTCGGTAAGGCAAAGGTCGTCGTGGCACGACACATAGTTCATTATTTGTGTGGGCTGCGAAGCGTAAGCAAACTTCGAGTTGCTACCCTTCGAATAGTCGACTTGCGGATGAGCGGTCGAAGCGACAACTCCTATTTTAATTGTTTCTTCCTGACCGGGCTTACCGGAAGCGAAGCCGCAATCTTCAGCGCGCGAGTAGTGCCCCTTGACAGCGTCGCGAATGTCGTCGCTAAACACAGCAATGCCGGGCATTTTCGACACGTTTTCTTTCAAGGCACGACGCTCTACGGGCAGCGGACTGTCGCCGGCAGTCCAACCTTCGCCGTAGATAACGGCATTGGGGTTGATTGCGCGAACAGCTTCGGCAACGCGATTCATCGTTTCGGTGTCGTGGATTGCCATAAGGTCGAAGCGGAAGCCGTCGATGTGGTATTCTGTAGCCCAATATTTCACGGATTCAACGATATAGTCCGACACTTGTTTGCGGTCGGAAGCCGTTTCGTTGCCGCAACCCGAAGCATCACTATACGAGCCGTCGGCGCGATGGCGGTAGTAGTAGCCGGGAGCTGTCAGCGAGAAGTTTGACTCGTTGCCGAGGGCTGTATGGTTGTAGACGACGTCCATCACGACACCGATTCCGGCGCGGTGAAGAGCCATAATCATCTGCTTCATCTCGCGAATACGAGCATACGGGTCTTCCGGATTGGTAGAATACGAACCTTCGGGAGCATTGTAGTTCAACGGGTCGTAGCCCCAATTGTATTGACGGTCGGCGAGTTGGGTTTCGTCGACGGTGTTATAGTCGTAGGAAGGGAGTATGTGGATGTGCGTGATGCCGAGTTGCTTGAGGTGGTCGATGCCTGTGGGTTGTCCGTTGGCGGAAACCGTACCTTCTTCGGTCAATGCAAGGAATTTACCTTTGTTGGTTATACCTGAATTGCGGTGCGCCGAAAAATCGCGATGGTGCATCTCGTACATAATGGCATCCGTCTGCTTTGCGGTAGTGACGTAAGTGTCTTTCTCCCAGCCGCAAGGATTGGTTTTCGCCATATCGATAATTGCCGCACGCTGACCATTAGTGCCCACTGCTTTCGCCCAAGCACCCGGGGTTTCGGCAAGCCAAATACCTTTTACCTTAACCTGAAAAGTATAGAATTTGCCATAAAGTTTGTCGGCAAACGAGGTTGTCCAAGTACCCGCCTCTGCCTTTTTCATATCGACAGTTTGAATAGGTTTGCCGTTGCGCGAGGTGGCATAAAGATTCAAGCGAACGGCTTCAGCGCCGGGCGACCAAAGGCGAAAATGCGTGCCACTGGCGTCGACAGTAAGTTCCAAATCGCCGCCGTTGTAGGTTGGATAGGCGTTCAGTTCCGCTTCGGAAATTTGCGGAAACGATTGTGCGGAAATGGTCATAGGCATAAATGCCGCTGTTGCAAAAGCCGAAGCGGCAACCAGTCTGATTAAAGTGTTTGACATAAGTGGTTATTGAATCATAAAGTGGTTAATAAGCGGGACTATTTGACAGCTACTTTCATTGTTCCGTTGTCGCTCTTGACGATGTAAAACCCTTGGGGCAAACTGATTGTCGTGCTGTCGTTTTTAAGTTCGATGGTTCTTACCACTTGTCCGGTAATGGAGTAGACTGTAAACGTAACGCTTTTGGGCGTATAGTTTTCGATGGTAAGTGTGCCGGGATGCGTCGAAGACACAATGATAGTATGCCGCACAGGCTCCCTCTTGACAGGCTGTGCAACAGATGCTACCGTACCAAATATACCGATAGCCAATATCAATGAAAAGACTTTCGACATAGTTGTTTCCTTTCTTATTAGCGCAAAGTTAGCAAATAATTATTCCAACTACAAATATTTAAGTGTTTTTTTGGATATAGTTTTAAAAATTTATACCTTAGCAAACTGAAAAATACAAATTTAATGCCTGATATTTCGCCATATTACGTTCTGTCGTTTATCATTATGGCAGCCTATTGGATTACGATTATTTCGGTAATTGTCGTGGTAATTACCGAGAATCGCAACCCCGTAAGGTCGTTGGCGTGGGTTACGGTCCTCCTGTTTTTACCGGTTGTCGGACTCATTATATATATCTTTTTCGGACGTAGCATCAAGAACGAAGCCATGCTCGCCAAGATGAAAAAGCGCAAACTTCTGCAACCGGAATTGGTCAAGCAGGTCGACTTCTCGAAGTTGCCGTTGTCCGACTGTTCGCTGCAACAGATTCGCTTGGCACACTCGCTGATGGGTGCAGTCTACTACCCCGGCAACGACATCGACATCTATATCGACGGCGAGGCGCTCTTCAAGCAGTTGAAAGACGACCTCAGGTCGGCAAAATCGTCAATCAACCTCCAGTTTTACATCTTCGAAGACGATGAATTAGGGCACGAAATCAGCGAAATTTTGTGCGAGCGAGCGCGCGCCGGTGTGGCTGTTCGCGTAATCTACGACCACGTCGGAAGTTTCCGCGTCAGCAAAAAATTCTATCGACAAATGTCGGAAGCCGGCGTGGAGATTCATCCGTTTTTCAAAGTGACGTTCCCGGAATTTGCAGCCAGAGTGAATTGGCGCAACCACCGTAAAGTGACGGTCATCGACGGCCGCGTAGGATATATCGGCGGCATGAACATCGCCAACCGCTACCTCGGCAAAAACGCCGTGTGGCGCGACACACACATCCGCATTTGCGGACAAAGCGTCTACGGGCTGCTCCACTCGTTTGCCATCGACTGGTGCTTCATGGGACTGCCTACGTTCGAAGAAGACTATCATCGCTACAAGCCCGCACTATCCGACATGGCGGGCATCCAAATCGTCGGCAGCAGCCCCGTCGGACAATGGCACAACATCGCCCTACTCTTCCAAAAAGCCATCGGCAATGCCAAGAAACTCATCTACATCCAAACGCCCTACTTCCTGCCTACTTCGGGACTTCTGATAGCACTTCAAACAGCGGCTCTGTCGAAAGTCGACGTGCGCATTATGATTCCGCGCAATCCCGACTCGACTACGCTGCGACTCGCCTCGGCTTCTTATCTGAGCGAATGCATGCGCTCGGGCATCAAAATTTACTATTACGAGCCGGGGATGCTTCATTCGAAGGTCGTGATTGTCGACGACGAATTCGCTACAACCGGCTCGACCAACTTCGACTTCCGCAGTTTCGAATACAACTTCGAATGCAACGCATTCATCTATAGCCGCGAGTTCAACAAAAAAATGCGAGAAATCTTTATCCGCGATATGAAAAAGTGCACGCGAGTCAACCCGACCAACTGGCGACACCGACCTTTCTTCGAAAAACTCAAAGAATCGCTGGTCAGGTTGCTTAGCCCCGTATTGTAGAGACAATCTATTGCGGAAATTTTTCATTAATTTAACAAAATGACGAAATAGATATAAAATTTCATATTTTTGGGACAAAAAGAATACTAAGATTTGAGAATGTTTTTTATCTTTGTAGCACAAACAGCAAACGAGCGGCGGTAGCGCACTGCGATACGGCCTTTCGCAAAACGAAAAATATAAATAACTTTATTATAAAAACATTTTAAACCAAACAATTATGAAGTTTCTTACAGAAGAAAAATTGACAATCGTCGGTGCAGCCGGTGCGATTGGTTCTAACATGGCACAAACCGCCCTCATGATGGGTTTGACTCCGAATCTCTGTCTTTACGACCCCTACGGACCGGGTCTCGAAGGCGTTGCTGAGGAAATGCGCCACTGCGGTTTCGAAGGTGCGAACATCACTTTCACTACCGATATCAAAGAGGCGTTGACAGATGCCAAATATGTAATTTCTTCAGGTGGTGCTCCTCGCAAAGCAGGTATGACTCGCGAAGACCTTCTCAAGGGCAACGCTGCCATCGCTGAGGAGTTTGGTAAAAACTTAAAAGCATACTGCCCGGACGTTAAGCACGTTGTTGTCATCTTCAACCCCGCCGACATCACCGGTCTTATCACCCTTCTCTACTCCGGCTTGAAGCCCTCTCAAGTCAACACATTGGCTGCCCTCGACAGCACACGCCTCCAAAGCGAGTTGGCTAAATATTTCAACATTCCGCAAAGCGCCGTTACAGGTTGCCGCACTTACGGCGGTCACGGCGAGCAAATGGCTGTATTTGCTTCGACTGCCAAGGTTAACGGCACTCCGCTGCTCGACCTTATCGGCACCGACAAACTTCCCGCTGCCGACTGGGCGGAAATCCAACAAAAGACCATCAAGGGCGGTGCTAACATCATCAACCTCCGCGGTCGCTCTTCGTTCCAAAGCCCGGCTTACGTTTCTGTCGAAATGATTCGCGCCGCTATGGGTGGCGAAGCTTTCCGCTGGCCTGCCGGTCGCTACGTTTCGTTCCACGGCTACGACCACATCATGATGGCTGTCGAAGTGACTATCACTGCTAACGGTTGCGCTTACGAAGAAGTTGTAGGTACGGCTGAAGAAATGGCTGCTTTGAAAGAAAGCTACAAACACCTCTGCGCGCTGCGCGACGAAGTTATCGCAATGGGTGTGCTTCCCGCTATAGACCAATGGCACGCTCTTAACCCTAACATTGATTAATTCGAAATCTACAACCCGACGAAAGTCGGTCAAACTTATCGACCGACTTTCTTTTTTTAATATCAACACCTAAAATTCTACCTTTATGAAACGATTCAAATTTTTTGCAATCGCATTTTTATGCTTAGCAATAATGTTGCCCGGTTGCTCTTCTTCGCTCAACAACACCGCTAAAGGCGGTATCATCGGTGGCACAAGCGGTGCCGGCGTTGGTGCTCTCATCGGAGGTTTGATTGGCAAAGGCAAAGGTGCCGGTATCGGTGCTGCCGTTGGCGCTGCCGTTGGCACAGGCGCAGGCGTCCTCATCGGCAAAAAGATGGACAAAGCAGCTGAACAAGCTAAGCAAATCGAAGGCGCTAAAGTTGAAAAAGGCGAAACCGACGGCGTTCAATACGTTAAAGTTACTCTCGACAGCGGTATCACTTTCAAAACCAACGAAATCAACTTGTCGACAACAGCTCAAAACTCTTTGGCTACTTTCGCAAGCCAACTCGACCCGCAATTCGACCTCGCTATCTGCGGTCACACCGACAACGTTGGTACGCTCGAAGTGAACAAACGCATCTCCAAGCAACGCGCTCAATCGGTTGCTAACTTCCTCGAAACTAAAGGCGTGGCTGCAAGCCGCCTCAAATCGGTTGAAGGCTACGACTATCAATACCCGGTAGCTTCAAACGACACTAAAGAAGGTCAAGCTCAAAACCGCCGCGTTGAACTTTACCTCATCCCGAGCGAAGCTATGATTGCTGAAGCTAACAGCCAAGCAAAATAATCCATCCTATACTGAATCGTAAGACGGGATTGCTAAGCAGTCCCGTCTTTGCGATTTTTTGAAAAACTACTGCGATGAAAAAAACAATAATCTTCGCCCTCCTGGCGCTGACAACAGCAACATCGGCTCTGTCGCGACAAGCCTACAACGGCACGCTGACAAAAACTATGCCCGACGGCTCTACCGTAGAATATCGTCTTCACGGCAACGAAGCGTTCCACTACATGACTCTCACCGACGGCACTCTTATCGAACTCGCCGATGACGGATACTTCCACTATGCCGAAATCGCCGAGGGCGCCATAGTTGCTTCCGAGACTCGCATCGGCGAGCCTCGCCCCGCTAAAGCCATTAAGGCTTCCGCACAAAGCGTAAAAACCACTCTCGAAAGTATCTCTGCCTCACGCAACGACGGCCGCGCTCTTAAGCAGAAAAAAGAAACTGTTATGACTCCTGCTAACGGCCTGGCGATTATGGTACAATATACCGACGTAGCGTTTAAATACAGCCGCGACGTGTTCAACAGAATGCTCAACGAAGAAGGTTTCACCGACTACGCTTCGACAGGTAGCGCTCGCGACTACTTCAAGAACTCTTCATACGGGAAATACGCTCCCACGTTCGACCTCTACGGTCCATACACCCTTTCCAACAACCAAGCCTACTACGGCGGAAACGACCGCTACGGCGAAGACCTTCGACCCGTCGACATGGTCATTGAGGCTTGCAAACTCGCCGAAGCCGATGGCGTCGACCTCTCAAAATACGACCTCGACGGCGATGGATACCTCGACAACGTCTACGTTTTCTACGCCGGCGAAGGCGAAGCCAACGGCGGCACCAAAAACACCATCTGGCCTCATCGATGGGCGGTTTACACAGCCGACGAATACGGCTCGGACTCAAATACATCCTACAGCCTCGCCGAAACGAAGGTGTCGGGCGTATACGTCAACGACTATGCTTGCGGCAACGAAATTTGCAGCGGCAATAATTATTGGATTAACAACGACTTCGAAGGCGTAGGAACATTTGTCCACGAATTCGGACACGTAATCGGACTTATGGACCACTACTGCACCGGAAATTCCTACGTGGTCACGCCGGGCATATACGATGTGATGGACCACGGCGACTACTGCAACTACGGTCGAACTCCGACGTCCTACTCCGCATACGAGCGTATGTTCTGCGGTTGGTTGACCCCGACGCAGATTTATCCCGCGCTCGAAGGCACAGAATACGAACTGCCCGTAATCGACACCGGCTCGGCTTTCTTGCTAACTACAAACCGCATCCAACACAATATGGATGCCACCGACCCCAATCCCACTACCTTCTACCTATTCGAAAACAAATCGGGTAGCGGTTGGGACGGTTTTCTCGACGACCAAGGCGGCACGGCTGGCTACTACGACACCCCCGGCGACAAAGGTATGCTCATCACAAAAATCGCTTACAACGAATACAATTGGCAAAACAATATGGTCAACTACTATTCGAGCAACGCAGGCGTTACTTTTGTGACTACATCACAACAACGTGCAACGTACTACTACCCCATGTTCCCGGGCAAACTAAATACCACTTCTATCGAATTTGCCAACTTCGTGCTCAGCGATGTCACTCGCGACGAAACAACCGGTACTGTTAAGTTCAAACTCGTCGACAAACTCGCTCCCGAAGGTGGTGTCGACGGCATCGGCACAAACTCGGCAAAAGCAATCGCTACGGCCGGCAGAATCGCGTTCATCGGCTGCACATCTGCCGAAGTCTACAATCCCCAAGGCGCTCTTCTCTATAGCGGCTGCGACAGCGAAATCAACATCGCCCCGGGGCTCTACATCGTAAACCTATCAACTATCGACGGCAACAAGACAACAAAAGTTGTAGTTCGATAAAACATCATTTTCATCATAGCCGAGGCGGAGCAACCACGTTGTTTCGCCTCGTTTTTTGTGCAAAAATCGGCACTTTTCCTCATTTTGTTCCTTAAACGAAAGATGATGTTCCTTAAACGTAATAACCCACCACCCGAAAAAGGTATATTTGCCTAAAGAAAACATTAACAAAAAATTTCAAACTATGAACATCAAAATCTTTACTAAAAAAATGACAGCGGCTGTAGTCGCTATGTTCGTTGCTTTTGTTGCCATACCACAAACGGCACAGGCGCAGACACGGGAAATCTACGTCGTGGAAGACGGTAGTACGCTGACGTTCTACTACGACACCAACAAAGCTACTCGTACCGGCACAATCTACGATATCGACCAAAAGCGTACCGACAATTCAAAAATTCCGGCATGGGCGGGAAGTGATGATAATAACAACCAAATCACAAAGGCAGTCTTCGACAGCTCATTCAAAGACTACATGCCTACCGATATGTCATGCTGGTTCTATCGTTGCAGTAAGCTCGGAACTATTGAGGGTATGAAAAACCTAAACACAGACCAAGTTATAGATATGACCAATATGTTCTATAATTGTTATTCCCTGACAGCACTCGACCTCAGCAGTTTTAACACAGAGAAAGTCAAATCTATGAATTATATGTTCTACGACTGCAAAGGACTGACCACCATCTACTGCAACGACGACTGGAATACCGGTTCTGTAACAATGAGCAACCAAATGTTCGGAAACTGCAATAAGCTAAACGGAGCTGTGGCTTACGACTCATCAAAGACGGACGTTACAATGGCTAACCCCGAAACGGGCTACTTCACCAAGAAGAGCACTTTCGAAATCGACAATATCGGCACCGCCGGAGGCACTATTACTTTCGAATACCACGAGTATACATCAACCTACAAACGTATGGTTGTAAAAGGGTGCAATCTCGCGCAAAAAGGCTCAGTCATTATTCCGGATTACGTCACAACCGGCGGCACGACATACCCGGTTCACGCAATCTTCAACAAAGCATTTTATGAAAACAAACTTGTAACAAAGGTCGAGTTGCCGGAAAAACTCAATTATATAGATAATTATGCATTTTACGATTGCACGAATCTGGAAGAAATCAATCTACCGGAATTACTCGATGATATACATTACTATGCTTTCTGTGGATGCAATCTGAAATCTGTTGTTATTCCCAATTCCGTAAGATCTCTGGGTTCCTCCATCTTTTCTATAAACTACAACTTGGAGTCAGTAAAAATCAGCAATAACAAGGAATGTACGAAGATTTTTTCGAATAGCTTTTATCTATGTAATTTACAAGAACTCGAACTGCCGGAGAACATCAAAACCGTACAAAAACAAGCATTTTACGGCAATAAAAACTTGAAAAAGGTTATCTGTGCAGCCACTGACCCGACTTCGGATTCGGCAGACGATGCATTCTCGCAAGAGACATACGACAACGCCATCCTTTATGTACCCGAACACTGCCTTGCTACTTACAAAGAACTCCCTTGCTGGAAAAATTTCAAAAACATTGTTGGCTTTAATGCCGTGGCGGTTAACGACGCTTTCGAAATCGACAATACCGGCACCGCCGGAGGTACTATCAGTTGTCGAATCTCTTCTGTTGAAGATCAAGAGATGAACATATACCAAGTAAATTTAGGAGCAAGCGGCAGCTTAAACATCCCCGCTACTGTCAATATCGGTCCCTACGATTATCGCATTGCTACTGTCAGAGAAACTTCAATTTACCAAAACTCTAAAGTAAAATCTATCTATTTTGAAGATGGAGGTCCATCGTCTATCAAAAAGAACGGAATTCGCGAGAACTCTCTTCTCGAAAGCATTCGCTTTGGTGAAGGATTGGTAGAAATCGGCGACTACGCTTGCTATTACGATCGTTCTCTTACGAAAATTTTAGACCTTCCCTCTTCTCTGAAGACTATTGGCGTAATGGCTTTCGGTGGTTGCAACAAAATTACAGAAGTACACTGCAATGCAACCACTCCTCCGGAAATGACGGACGACGCATTTACAAACACCACCTACGAAAACGCAACGCTCTACGTGCCCGACGATGCCATCGAAGCCTATGCAGCTGCCGAAGGCTGGCGCAACTTCAAGACCGTGCTCGGCGGCGTCGGCGCAACAACTATTGCCGATGCACCCATTAGCGACGTCTACACTATCCAAGGCGTTCGCCTCGGAGCCGACATCACCAACCTTGCTCCCGGCATCTACATCGTGCGCCGCGGCAGCAAAGTTGAAAAAATCATCAAGCAATAGCTCGCGGCTCTGAAAAGCAATCTTCATACAAAACGCACGACAGCAAGCGCCCCCAACCGGACTTGCTGTCGTGCTATTATTTTATCGAACCTTCCGCAACGTCGTCTGCCAGGTCGTAACACAGTCATGCGTATATACTTAACAATTAACATAGAAGGGTCGCGCCTTGGTGCGACCACACCCTCATTTTTTTCGGTTAATTGCGACTCTCTGTCGAAATTTTATAGACATTGCTTTCGGTAACGACGATAAACACACCGCGGCGGTTGCCGAGCGACTTTAGGTCGGCAGCCACGCGACGTCCGGTCAGGTCGAATACGCCCGTTTGGCGTGCATACGGCACGGCGTTGAGCGTCGACACCGATGAGTATTCGCCGGAGACAAGCATCAACTTATAGGCTGACGCATCGAAGAGAATCGACACGTTGTCGTAGGTGGTCAACGGCGCCATATCTTCGCCACCGGTATCGTTTCGCGGGCATGAATAAAGCACGCCGAGTTCGAGGTCGCCTCTGTTGACCGAGAATGCCGCGCAGC